>JAGHZW010000169.1:0-12281 GCA_017745195.1 Pseudoxanthomonas sp.
GTGCATCTGGATGATGTTGTCCTTGGCCTCGGGCTCGACCTTGCTGCGCTCGACCGGCGCGGCGACCACCGGCGGCGCGGCTTCGCGCGCCTTGTCCTCGGCGGTGACGACGGCGTAACCCTTGATTTTCTTGTCGATCTTGACGGCCATCTTGCGTGTCCTGTTGTGCGTTGCGTGGGAGCGGCGGAGACGCCGCCGCCGTCCCTCCCCTCATCGGGGAGGGACGTGGTGCGAGGGGTGGTACTTACATGGCGCGCTTGCGGGCGGCCTTCTTCGCGGGAGCTTTCTTCGCAGCTGCCTTCTTGGGGGCGGCCTTCTTCGCTGGGGCCTTCTTGGCGACAGCCTTCTTCGCTGCTGCCTTCTTGGCCGGCGACTTCTTTACGGCCTTCTTAGCGGCAGTCTTCTTTGCTGGCGCCTTCTTCACCGCAGCCTTCTTTGTAGCCGCCTTCTTCGGAGCCGCTTTCTTCGCGGTCTTCTTCGCCGCCTTCTTGGCCGGCTTCTTCTTGCCCAGCTTCTTGCGCAGGGCATCGGCCTCGGCGGTGGCGGTGGCCTTGGCGGCGGTCAGCTTCTTCTTGGCCTTGGCCACGGTCTTGGTCACCGCCTTGGTGACCTTGGCGCTTTCCTTCTTGACCGCCTTGGTCGCCTTGGCCACGCGCTTGGTCGCGGCCTTGCGCGCCTTCTTCACCACGTTGCCGGCGCTGGCGACCACGTCGGAGGCACCGGTGCTGATCGCCTGGCCCACTTCGACCGCTTTTTCTTTCACCGTATCGGCGGCCTCGGAAAGGGTCGCCGTCACACCATTGCCATTGCTCATGGGGAGCCCTCCTGGGGGCACTCTCTGTGTGGTAATCGGGGACAACTTCAGCTGCTTTCCGGGCGCCGTACCGCAGGTGGAGCCGCCGCGGCGGGCGCCCGGAACAGCGCGCGCCGCGGCCGTGGCAAGCCGTCAGAACTTGCCGTAGTAGCCCTCTTTGAGCGCATCGAAAAGGTTGGCGGCGGTGTGGGTCTCGCCGTCGTACTCGATCTCCTCGTTGCCCTTCACCTCCAGGATCGAGCCGTCTTCCAGCTCGAAGCGGTAGGTGGTGTTCTCCAGGTCCTTCTCCTTGACCAGCACGCCCTGGAAGGCGGCCGGGTTGAAGCGGAAGGTGGTGCAACCCTTCAGGCCCTGCTCGTAGGCGTAGCGGTAGATGTCCTTGAAGTCCTCGTACGGATAATCGGTCGGAACATTGGCGGTCTTGGAGATGGAGCTGTCCACCCACTTCTGCGCGGCGGCCTGCACGTCGACGTGCTCCTTGGGGGAGATGTCGTCGGCGGCGATGAAGTACTCCGGCAGCTGCGCGTCGGCGCTGTCGGCGAACGGCATCGCCTTGGCGTTGACCAGGTGGCGGTAGGCCAGCAGCTCGTAGCTGTAGACGTCCACCTTCTCCTTGGACTTCTTGCCCTCGCGGATCACATTGCGGCTGTAGTGGTGCGCGAACGAGGGCTCGATGCCGTTGGAGGCGTTGTTGGCCAGCGACAGCGAGATGGTGCCGGTCGGCGCGATCGAGCTGTGGTGGGTGAAGCGCGAACCGACCGTGGCCAGCTCGTCCACCAGCTCCGGGGCGACGGAAGCAATGCGCTGCATGTAGCGACTGTAGCGGGCGTGCAGGACCTTGCCTTCGATCTCCTGGCCCACGCGCCAGCCGTCCTTCGCCATTTCCGGGCGCTGGCGCAGCATCTGCGCGGTGACCGCGAAGCGCTCTTCCATGATCGGGGCCGGGCCCTTCTCGATGGCCAGCGACAGGCCCACTTCCCAGCCGGCCACGGCCATGTCGCGGGCGACCTGCTCGGTGAAGGCCAGGCTCTCGGTCGAGCCGTACTTCATCTTGAGCATGGTCATGGTGCTGCCCAGGCCGAGGAAGCCCATGCCGTGGCGGCGCTTGCGCATGATCTCGTCACGCTGCTGCTGCAACGGCAGGCCGTTCACCTCGACCACGTTGTCGAGCATGCGGGTGAACACGCGCACGACTTCCTTGTATTCCTCCCAGTCGAAGCGCGCCTTGTCGGTGAACGGGTCGCGCACGAACGTGGTCAGGTTGATCGAGCCGAGCAGGCAGGCGCCGTACGGCGGCAGCGGCTGTTCGCCGCACGGGTTGGTGGCGCGGATGTTCTCGCACCACCAGTTGTTGTTCATCTCGTTGACCTTGTCGATCAGGATGAAGCCCGGCTCGGCGTAGTCGTACGTCGAGACCATGATCATGTCCCACAGGTGGCGGGCACGGATGTGGCCGTAGATCTTGCAGGCCACCAGGCCGTCGTCGCGGGTGATGTAGTTCTCGTGGGTCGGCCAGTCGCGCCAGACGACCTTGTCGGCATCGGCCAGGTCCAGGTCGTTCTCTTCCTTGCGGTTGACCGGGAACACCAGCGGCCAGTCGGCATCGTCGGCCACCGCCTTCATGAAGCCGTCGGTGATCAGCAGCGACAGGTTGAACTGGCGCAGGCGACCGTCCTCGCGCTTGGCGCGGATGAAGTCCTTCACGTCCGGATGGGAGACGTCGAACGTGCCCATCTGCGCGCCGCGGCGGCCACCTGCCGAGGACACGGTGAAGCACATCTTGTCGAAGATATCCATGAAGGACATCGGGCCGGAGGTGTACGCGCCGGCGCCGGCGACGAACGCGCCGCGCGGACGCAGCGTCGAGAACTCGTAGCCGATGCCGCAGCCGGCCTTCAGGGTCAGGCCCGCTTCGTGGACCTTCTCCAGGATGCCGTCCATCGAGTCGGTGACCGTGCCCGAGACGGTGCAGTTGATCGTGCTGGTCGCCGGCTTGTGCTCCTGCGCGCCGGCGTTGGAGGTGATGCGGCCGGCCGGGATCGCACCGCGGCGCAGCGCCCACAGGAAGCGCTCATACCAGTAGGCGCGCTTCTCCTCGCTGCCCTCGGCGTCGGCCAGGGCCCGGGCCACGCGCTGGTAGGTACCGTCGATGTCCGCGTCCAGCGGCGTACCCTGCTTGGTCTTCAGGCGGTACTTCTTGTCCCAGATGTCCTGGGAGGCGGGCTGCAGCGGGATCTCGCCGCCAGTCGTGTTTTTAGTGTCCTGGACCACTTCGAGGCGCACCGTGCTCATGCTGTGGGTTTCTCCTTACCGCACCTGGATCTGCTTCCATGGGACCAGGGGACGGACGGGGAACGGCAAGGCCGGCGGTCGCGTGGGTACGCGCCGCTTACCGGTCAGACGGGTCGTGGTTCGAGGCCGGAAAGGCCTCCGCCGACTGTGTTTTCCTGCCGCATCCGCTCGCCACCCCCCGGCGATAGGGCCCTAGTAAGGCGTGCTCAAAAAAACACCATCACTTGGGCCTTGGATTCCGTCGCACCGCAACATGTAGTGGCGCGACAGGTGGTCAAGCTACCCCCCGTCCGGGGCAGTGTCAACCACTTGCGTGATGCCGCGCACATTGTTCCTCGCCGGGGTTGGAGGAGGCTGCGCGCGGTCGCGAACGACCGCTTTCGACGCTACTTCACCGGCCGTTAAATCCGGGCGCAGCGCGGCGCTGGCGGTGTCCGGCGGGGCCTGGCGACGGTGGCCGATCCGGGCCTGTAACCCCGTCGAAGAAGGGGGGCGCATGGCCGCCGGCGGATCGCCGGCAGGCCCATCCTGGACGGGAAGCCGGAGGGAGCCGTGGGGGTCACCTGGAGAACCATGCTGGTGGTCGCGTTCGCCGCCGCCTCGTCGCCGTGGGAGGCGCCGGCGGCGCCCGCCCGGGACGACGACGACGAGCCGCCGGCGAAGACGACCGAGCTGGACCGGATCACCGTCACCGCCCGCCGCCGCGAGGAGCGGCTGATGCAGGTGCCGCAGGCGATCACCGCGATCACCGGCGAGGAGCTGGATTCGCGCGGCGCCACCAATATCGCGGCGCTGGACATGGTCACGCCGAACCTGACCCTGTATCCGGCGCGCGCCTTCAACGGCAGCCTCACCGCCTACATCCGCGGCATCGGCCAGTTCGACCCGATCTGGGGAGTGGAACCGGGCGTGGGCATCTACCTCGACGACGTCCACCTGGCCCGGCCGCAGGGCGCGCTGCTGGACGTGGTGGATGTGGAGCGGGTCGAGGTCCTGCGCGGGCCACAGGGCACGCTCTACGGGCGCAACACGCTGGGAGGCGCGATCAAGGTCGTCACCCGCGCGCCGGAGCCGGAGTTCGGCGGCAAGGTCGGGCTGACCGTGGGCGACTACGGTCGGCGCGATGGCCGGCTGGTACTGAACGTGCCGCTGGCCGAAGACTTCCGCACCCGCCTGGCACTGGCCAGCTACGACCGCGACGGCTATGGCCGCAACCTGTTCACCGGCGGCGAGGTCAGCGCGCGCGATGCGGCCGTCGCCCGCTTCAGCGCGCTGTGGACGCCGACCCCGGACCTCGACGTGGGCCTCGCCTACGACCGCTACCGCGACCGCTCCGGTGCGCCGGGTGCGCGGCGCCTGGCCGTGCCGCCGCTGGCGCTGGACCCGGCCCAGACTCCCCTCGACCCCGGCCGCCACGACGTGCGCAGCGAAGCCCCCGAGCGCCTGGACCTGGACAACGAAGGCGCCTCGGTGACGGTGGACTGGGCGTTCCGGCCGCAGTGGCGACTGCGTTCGATCAGCGCCTGGCGGCAGGGCGAGTCGCACACGGTGCTCGACATGGACAGCCTTTCGCAGCCGATCTGGGTGCTGGGCCGCGACTTCAGCGAGCGCCAGCGCTCGCAGGAATTCCAGCTGCACCGCGATGGCGAAGGCGCGCACCTGGTCACCGGCCTGTACCTGTTCGACGGCATCGAATCCGGCGACGGCCGCAGCAGCGCCAAACACTTCATGCCGACCAACTTCTTCCGCGCGGCCGGTTCGATCCGCACCCGCAGCGTCGCCGCGTTCGCCGACTGGGTGCGCGACCTCGGCACGGCCTGGCAGCTGGAACTGGGCCTGCGCTACAGCACCGAGCGCAAGAGCGTCGACGCGTTCAATGCCAGTTACGCCGATGCCAGCTTCACCACGCCCGTGGTCACCACCGCCGACTTCAGCGACAGCGCCCGCTACAGCGAGCCGACCCCGCGGGCGGCCCTGTCCTGGCGCGCCAGCGAGGCGACCATGCTGTACGTGCAGGTCTCGCGCGGCTACAAGGGCGGCAGCTACAACGTCCGCGCCAACGTGCTCACCTTCCCGCTCTCGGCGCACCCGCTCGATGCCGAAACGGTGCTGGCCTGGGAGGCCGGGGCCAAGGGCGACTGGCTCGACGGCAGGCTGGGCTGGAGCGCGGCGGTCTTCCACAACGACTACCACGACATCCAGCTGAGCGTGCTGACCAACGACGGCGAGCCCACCAGCGGCTTTCCCGACTTCCGCAACGCCGGCGACGGCACCACCCAGGGCGCCGAACTGGAATGGCAGGCGCGGCTGGGCCCGCTGCTGCAGTGGACCAGCCACCTCGGCTACCTGGAAGCACGCTACGACCAGTACATCGACGACGGCATGGACGTGGCCAGCAGCCGCTATTTCCCCAACGCGCCGCGCTGGACCGCCGGTACCTCGCTGGTCGCCGACTTCCCGCTGGCGCGCGCCGGCTGGCTGCTGGCGCGGATCGACAGCCGCTACCAGGCCATGACCCGGCCGACCACCGACCTCAACCCGCTGCTGCTGCAGCCGGGGTATTCGATCTGGAACGCCTCGCTGGCGTGGACCTCGCCGGAGCGGCGCTGGGAATTGACCGCGCGCGTGGAGAACCTCGGCGACACGTCCTACCGCACCACCGGCTTCGCCTATCCGGTCGGCATCGTCACCGGCTATTACGGTCCGCCGCGGAACTGCTCGCTGACGCTGGCGTATTCGTTCTAGCCGGGGTATCGGCCGCAGGGAAATCCATGCGCTGTTCGAGCGCCTGGAAGCGCGGCTCGCCGTGCAGGTTGTCCCAGCGCACGGGCAGGTCGATCAGCAGGAACGACATCCGCGTGTCGCGCTCGCGCCAGGCACGCTCCAGCAGGTCCAGGGCGACGCCGGGCTCGCCCAGCGCGTTGTGCATCATCGCCAGGCTCGACGCCGGCCAGTAGCCCTCGCGGTCGCGCGCTTCCATCTCGCGCAGGATCGCCCGCGCCGCCTCGGCATGGCCGCTGCGGGCCTGGAGATTGCCCAGCGCGTTCATCGCGTGGCTGCAGCCGCCGCACAGCTGGCGCGCGCGCTGCAGGTCCGCCAGCGCGCCGTCGAGGTCGCCCTCGCGCTGCCGGCGCGAACCGCGCAGGAGCAGGGCGAGGAAATAGTCCGGGTCCAGTTCCAGCGCGCGGTCCACGTAGTCACCCTGGCCGGCACTGGCCATGGCCCATCCGCCGATCGCGTTGAACACCGGCGACAGCGGATCCAGCGACAGCGCCTGGCGCATCGGCGCGACCGCCTCGGCGCGGCGGCCGGTGTGCGCGAGCAGGTTGGCGTAGCCGAAGTGCGCCCCGGGCAGGCCCGGGTCGAGTTCGATGGCGCGGCGGAAGGAGGCTTCCGATGCCGGCCAGTCCCAGTCGTACCAGAGCTGGATCCAGCCGCGCGACACGTAGGCTTCGGCCAGCGTCGGGTCCAGCTCCAGCGCGCGCGCCACCGCCGCCTTGGCCAGCGGAAAGACCAGGTTCGGATCGGCATCGGCGACCACGGCCAGCGACCGGTACGCATAGGCCAGCCCGGCATAGGCGGGCGCGCAGGTCGGGTCGCGCTCGATCGTGTGCTGGAACTCGACCACTGCCCGGCGCGTGCGTTCGGCCGATGGCCGGCCCAGCTGGTACTGGCCGCGCAGGTAGGCGCGGTAGGCCTCGGCATCCTCGCCGTCGCACGGACTGTGGTGGCCACGGTCGACACCCTTCACCGCCAGCGCGGCGAACAGGCCTTCGGCGATCCGCGACGGCGGGACGAAGACGCGGTCGCCGGGTGCGGAAAAACTGTCCGACCACAGCAGGCGACCATCGACCGCGGCGAGCAGGCGCACGTCGACCTTGATGTCGTCACCGTCGCGCTGCGTGCTGCCATCGACAACGTAGTCCACGCCGAGCCGGCGGGCCGCGCCGAGCGGGTCGCCCGCCATGCCGGCCAGGCGGCTGCTCGAGGACGACGGATACACGTGCAGCGCGGCCGACTCGCCGATCCGGCTGGACAGGGTGTCGGCCAGGCCCAGCCCCAGCCATTCGTCCTGCACCCCGGCGGAGAGCGAACGGAATGGCAACACGGCCAGCGTCGCCTGCACCGGCGCGGCGGCCCGGACCGCGGCAGGCGCGTGCGCAGGTTGCGGCCCGGATTCCGGCAATCCATGCAGGCTCAAGCCAAGGACGGCGAACAGGGCCAGTGCCGCCGCGGTGCCGATCCAGATGGCGCTGCCGTGCCGGCCCCATGCCGACCGCGGCGAGGGTGCGCCGATCTCCGCTGTCGCGGCCGGCGGCTCGCCTTCGCCGACTTCGGCGACGAAGCGGTAGCCGCGCCCGGGCACGGTGGCGACGTAGCGCTCGTCCGCGCCCAGCGCATGGCGCAGCGCCGACACGGCCTGGGTGAGGGTGTTTTCCTCGACCACCCGTCCCGGCCAGACCCGCGCGAACAGTTCGTCGCGCCCGACCACCCGGTCATGGTCCTGCACCAGCACGCACAGGACATCGAACGCCTTGGCGGTCAGCGGCACCGAGCTGCCATCGACGCGGCGCAGTTCGCGCGCAAGGGTATCGAGGACGAAGCCACCGAAGTGGTAGTGGCGCGCGAGCGGAGGACTCGATTCACCGGCTTTCATCTTTTTTCACCCGATCCGATGGCGCGCCATGCACCCGGAGGCACACCGTCCCCCGTGATCCGCCGCCATGCGACCGGCGCCGGATCCGCCACGGACCTCGCCATGCACTCCGAACCAACCGCTCCGCCGACCTGCCCCGGGGCTTCCACCCCGCCCCGCGGCTTGAGTATCGCACCGCGCACCGGCGCCCGGCGGGGCGACGGCGGACGGCTTCACCGGCACGTGCCGGCCGGGTCCGACCTCCCCTTCCGCGATCCCGTTCGAGGAGTACCGCCATGTTCCCGAACCGCACAACACTCGCCCTGTGCGTCGCCGCCCTGCTGGTGTCGGGTTGTTCCAGTGGAGGTGGCGCGAAGCCCACCGCCGCGGCGGCCGCGCCGCCGCCACCGACGACAACGCCGCCTCCAGGTGCATTCAATCCCTGCCCGGCACCGGTCGCTTCCGACTGCACCGTCGCACTGGGCAAGGACCAGTGGGTGAAGCTGCCGGAAACCGCGAGCAGCCACGCCCTGGTCGTCAGCGGCACCGGCCGGCTCGGCATGGTCGGCGAGTACCGGTTCGATGGTGGCACCCGGATCGAAGGCGGCGGACTCCTGGTCGGCAGCGCGCCGAGCGAAGGCTCTTCCCTGACCCGGCTGCAATCGGACGTGACCGTCGAAGCCGCCGGCGAGCTGATGGTCGTCGGCACCGTGCAGGGAGATGTGACCAACCGGGGCATGGTCATCCTCTTTGAAAAGATCCAGGGCGACGTGGAAAACGCCGGCACCCTGCGCGTGGCCGCGGCGGCATACGGCAACCAGGTCCGGATCGGCGGGAATTTCTCCCAGGGTGCGACCGGCGTGCTGGCATTCGCATTGAGTCCGGCCGGGTGGGACTCGCCAGTGCCATTGACGGTCGACGGACGTGCCGACCTGGCCGGTACGCTGCAGCTGGAGACCACCAACGACGCATGGGGCCCATACCCGCTGCCGGCGGCGCGCGCGCACCGGATCATCCACGCCACCGGCGGCGTTTCCGGCCAGTTCGACCGCTGGACCTCGCCGGGCCTGTTCATCGAAGGCAGCCTGCGCTACGGAAGCAACGACGTGTGGTTCGACCTGCTCCGCGTCGAACTCGCGGCGACGATGCAGGCCAGCCAGGCCAGCGGTCTGTCCGTGGCCTCGGCCGGCAACATCGATTCGGCGCTGACCCGGGCCGATGGCTATGCCGGGATCCCGCCACCGTCGCTGGACCTGGCCCAGCGGCAGTTCCTGGCCTCGGCCTCGTCGTTGCTGTGGATGCAGGACAGGGCGCAGGCCGAACGCGCGCTGGGCAGCCTCGCCGGTCATGCGCATGCAGCGATGGGTGGTGTGCTGCACGGGCAGGTCGCCGCGGCCGCGGCACGCGACGATGCGCGACTGTCCACGCTCGCGTATTCGCCGCAGCCATCCGCCTGGTCGGAGCCGACCCTGTATACCGCCAACGGCCAGTCGTTCGCCGGCGCCAGCAGCGGCTTCGCGTTGTGGCTGTCGCCGCGCCTGCTGGTCGGCGGCAGCATCGGCGACAGCCGCGGTTCGCTGCATTTCGACCGCCTCGGCGGCGAAGGCCAGGCCGAGTCGCCGGCGGCCGGCCTCCATGCCCACTACCGCGGCGAGGGCTGGCATCTGACCGGCGCGGTCGGCGCACAGCATCCGACGTTGCGCTTGCAGCGACCGATCGAACTGGGCGCGGCAGGCACGCACCTGGCGCTTTCGCAGCGCGGGTTCGAGCAGGCGTTCGTACATGGCGAGGTCGGCGGCGACCGGGCCCTGGCCGGCGGCAGGCTCTCCCCGTTCGCCGCCGTCGACTACACCCGCCTGCGCAGCGACGGTTTCGCCGAATGGGGCACGACCGGTTTCGAGCTGGTCGGCGCCGCCGGCACCCGCGCCCGGCTGAGCGGATCTGTCGGCGCCCGCTACGCACGCGACTGGGCGGTCCGCGGCAGCACCATCCGGCTGGACCTGGATGCGCGCTACCACCGGTTGCTGGCGGAGGACAGCGATGCCCCGATTGCGGCGTTCCGTGGCGTGCCGGATGTCCGGTTCGAACTGCCGTCGGAACAGCAGGACGGCTTCGCCGAGGTGCGGCTGGGGCTGGGCGGAATCCTCGGCCGGCACTGGAACTGGTCGATGGACTACAGCCGCGGCTTCGGCGCCGGCTACGACGACGAACTCCTGCTGGCGCTGCAGGGGAACTTCTGAACCGCAGGCGGCGGTGGCCAGGGAAGGCCGCCCTTGCCGGCGCCGGCAGCGCTTGCGCCGGAAGGCGCGCAACCAGCAACCTTCAGCATCGATTGAGCGACGCCCATCGAAACTGAATGGGAATCCCCGCGACCAAGATGCCGGAGCCACCGATGCGCCGCACCGCCCTGCTGATCGCCCTGACCGCCGCCGCCGCGTTCGGCGGTTTCGCCGCGACCGCGATGAACGACCTGCTGGACAACCGTGCCGAGGCGGCACCGGCGACCGCGCCGGTGGCGGCGGCGCCGCTGGCCACCCCGGCCAGCCTGCCGCCGTCGGTCGACGGCCAGACCATGCCCTCGCTGGCGCCGATGCTGCAGCGGGTGATGCCGGCGGTGGTCAGCGTGCACACCCAGCAGCGGGTGGCGGTCAACAATCCGTTCTTCGACGATCCGGTGTTCCGCCGCCTGTTCCCGCAGGTGCCGCAGGAGCGGATCAACGAGTCACTGGGCTCGGGCGTGATCATCGACGCGCAGCGCGGCTACGTGCTGACCAACCACCACGTGGTCGAGGGCGCCGACGACGTCTCGGTGACCCTGGCCGACGGACGCACGCTCAAGGCCGAGTTCCTCGGCTCGGACCGCGACACCGACGTGGCCCTGATCCGGATCCCGGCCGAGAACCTCACCGGATTGCCGCTGGGCGACAGCGGCCGGCTGCTGGTCGGCGACTACGTGGTCGCGATCGGCAACCCGTTCGGGCTGAGCCAGACGGTGACCTCCGGAATTGTTTCCGCGGTCGGCCGCAGCGGCATCCGCGGCCTGGGCTACCAGGACTTCATCCAGACCGACGCCTCGATCAACCCGGGCAACTCCGGCGGCGCGCTGGTCAACCTGCGCGGCGAGCTGGTCGGCATCAACACCGCCAGCCTCAACCCGCGCGGCAGCATGGCCGGCAACATCGGCCTGGGCCTGGCCATTCCCTCCAACCTGGCCCGCGACGTGGTCCACCAGCTGGTCACCACCGGCGAGGTCCGCCGCGGCACGCTGGGCGTGGAGACGCAGATGCTCGACGCGCGCCTGGCGCGCAGCCTGGGCCTGGCCGAAGACCAGCGCGGCGCGCTGGTGACGCAGGTGTACGCGGGATCGGGCGCGGCCGCCGCGGGCATCCGGCCCGGCGACGTGATCACCACCGCCGCCGGCCAGCGCATCGGCGATCCGCTGGCGCTGCACAACTTCGAAGGCCTGCAGCAGGTCGGGACGAAGGTTCCGCTGCAGGTGCTGCGCGACGGCCGCCCCCTGTCGCTGGAGGCGACCTTGCGCGCTGAGGTTGCCGCCAGCCAGTTCGCCGCGGTCGATCCGCGCCTGGCCGGCGCGCGGCTGGGCGAGCTGCCGGAAGCGCAGCGCCAGGCGCGTGGCCGCGGCGTGCTGGTCGAGGACGTGCAGGCGGGCAGCCGCGCCGCGCAGAACGGACTGCGCCGCGGCGACGTGATCACCGCCACCAGTGCCGGCCAGGTGGACGACCTGGCCGAACTGCGCGCGCGACTGTCGCAGCCGCCGTCGCAGTTGGTCCTGCTGGTCACTCGCGGTAACGTGCAGGGGCAGCTGCCGATGCGCTGAGGCGACATCCGCAGTCGCCCCCGTAACAGGGCCTACACCGGGCCCGTGGTTCCATGGCCGCGTTGCGCCGTTCCGGCGTCGCTCCGTCCAATCGCTCCATCGGCTGCCGGCCCATGCCGGCCAGCCCATACCAGGCACAAGGAGACCCACGATGAGCCCGACCTCCACCGAGAACATGAAGGACAACCTGGCCGAAGCCGGTTCGCACCTGAAGGCCGCCGCCGGCGCCGCCGGCGAGGCGATCCGCGGCGCGACCAGCGCCGCCGGCGACGAGCTGCGCCTGGGCCGGGCCAACGTCAAGGCCGAACTGGCCGACAGCGCGCTGTCCGGGCTGGCCGCCGCCGAACTGGGGGGCGACGCCGCGCGCGAGCAGATGGACGCGCTGATGGACAAGGGCCGCGACCTGATCGACAGCGCCGCCGAGCTGATCCGCGAGCGGCCGCTGGCCTCGTTCGGCGTGGCCTTCGCCGCCGGCTGGCTGGTCGCCGCGCTGACCCGCCGCGACCGCTGAGCGGACGCGTCGCACCCATGGCCGAAGGGGAGCGCCGGGACGAGATGCCGGACGGCACCGGTTCTCCCGGCGACGGCGCCGACGCCGCACCGCCCCCACTGGACGAAAGCCTGCGCGCGGTCGGCGATGCCGGTCGCGCCACCCTGGGCGCCACGGCCGATTCGCTGCGCGCGTTGCGCGACACTGCGCG
>JAGHZW010000169.1:12347-13709 GCA_017745195.1 Pseudoxanthomonas sp.
GAAGAGCGCTTCGCGGTCACCGGACTGGCGGCGTGGCGCACCGCGCGCTTCTTCGACTACATGGGCCTGCACGCCACGCGCCGGCAGCTCAGCCGGATGGGTCTCTTTGACGAGCACGACGACGAGAAGGGCGGCGATGACGGCGACAGGCCGCCAGGCGATCGCGACGCGCCACGCGCCGATTCCGTGGCCGCCTCGCTGACCACGGCGGCCACGCCGTCGCAGGAGCCGCGGCGATGAGGTTCGAGCTGCTGCGGCAACGGGTCGCGCGCGCCGAGCGGCGCGTGGAAACGTGCATGGACAACGCGCAGGCCCATCGCGCGGAATTCGGCCAGGCCTGGCGACGCGGCTGGACGCCGGGACGGATCGTCGTCGCCGGCCTTCTGTCGGGTTTCCTGATCGGCCGTGCCGAGCCGCTGTCGCGGGTCGGCGGCACGCGCTGGCTGCAGATGCTCGGCACGGTGTCGTCGATGCTCGCCTCGCTGCGCGCGGCGGCCGCATCGGTGGACGCCAATGCCTCAGCCGACGTGGCCGCGCAGGAAGCGGTCGCCACCAGCGAGAACGTGGCCGCGGCCACCGGCCAGGACACGCCGGCCGGCGTGACCGGAACACCCGCGCCTCCGGCACCGGCCGAACCGCTGCAGGCCCGCGCTCCGGCACCGGCCGAAGCGGCCACCGACGTTTCCGAGCGCTGAGTCCACTTCCCTCTTTGCGCCGCCGGCGACGCCGGTGCGATGCCACTACCCCCATGTCCGCCATCCCGCCGCCCGACTCCGAACTTCCCGCGCCGCTGCCGGCGACCGCCGATACGGCCGCGCCCTTGCCGCCGCGGCCGCGCGCGTCCGCCGCGGCGCTGGTCCTGGCCACGCTCGCGGTCGGTTACACCCTGTGGGCGGCGCAGGAAGTGATCCTGCCGGTGCTTCTGGCCGCGTTCTTCGCCCTGGTCGGCAATCCACTGATCCGCGGCCTGCGCCGGCTGTACGTGCCGCGCTTCCTCGCCGCGCTGCTGGTGCTGGTGGCCGGCCTGGCCGGCGCCGGCGCGCTGGCCGTGCAACTGGCCGCACCGGCGAGCGAATGGGCCGAGCAGGCCCCGCGCGAGGCGCGCCGGCTGGGCCGCCAGCTGCAGGACCTGACCCGTCCGGTGCACGAAGCCAACCGCATCGCCGAGGACATGGCGCGCGCGGCCGCCGGCGAGACCAATCGCAAGGTGCAGGTGGTGCGCACGCGGGTCGACGATCCGTATGCGGCGCTGGTCCGCACCCCGCGCCTGGCCGCCTCGGTGCTGGCGGTGGTGCTGCTGACGTTCTTCTTCATGGTCTACGGCGGCAACCTGCAGCGCAATGCGATCGCGCTGCTGCCGGG
>JAGHZW010000169.1:13768-71282 GCA_017745195.1 Pseudoxanthomonas sp.
CGTACTCGGGTTTCGTCAGCAGCACCACCGCCAGCAGAAGAAGTTCACCGTCGACATGCTGCATGCGATCGAGCACCAGGTCTCGCGCTACGTACTGACCATCAGCGTGATCAACGCGGTGGTCGGCCTGGCCTTCGCCGGGATCCTCTACCTGCTGCGGTTCCCGCTGCAGGAGGCGCTGCTGTGGGGCACGATGGTGATGCTGCTCAACTACGCGCCTTACGTCGGCCCGCTGATCGGCATGTGCATGATGCTGCTGGTCGGCTTCATCGCCTTCGACGACACCTTGCGCTCGCTGCTGCCGGCGGCGCTGTACCTGCTGCTGCACATGGTCGAAGGCCAGATCATCACCCCGATTGTCCTGGGCCGGCGGATGGCGCTGTCGCCGCTGGTGCTGATCCTGGCGCTGATGCTGTTCGGCTGGCTGTGGGGCCTGGTCGGCCTGCTGCTGGCGGTGCCGCTGCTGGTCTGCGTGAAGCTGGTGCTGGCCCAGATCGAGGGCCTGCAGGGCTGGGCGCGGCTGCTGGAGTGAGTGCGACGGCCCGCGGGATTGCAGGCGGATTCTTGTAGGCGCCCGTCTTGCGGGCGACGCGATACGACTGGACTGGACCCGTGTTCCACCGCGCCACGGGCCGGATCGATGCACCGACCGCGCCGGGAATGCCGCCGGGGCGCCCCGCCATGGGCAGCCAGCGGGCGGCGGCCTACAATGCCCGGGTGAGCTTCGCCGTCCGCGCCATCACCCTCGACCTCGACGACACCCTGTGGCCGTTCGCGCCGATCGGCGCGCGGATCGACCAGGTCCTGCACGACTGGATGCTCGTGCACAGTCCGGCCACCGCCGCGATGTATCCGGTGACGGCGATGAAGGAGCTGCGCGAGCGCTCCTTCCGCGACAACCCGCAGCTGCACCACGACCTGTCGGCGCTGCGCCGGCTGACCCTGCGCGAGGCGCTGGAAGCCAGCGGCGCCTCGCTGGACCTGCTCGAGCCGGCCTACGAGGCGTTCTACGCCGCGCGCAACCAGGTCGAGTACTACCCCGATGCGCTCGATGCGCTGGCCCGGATCGCCGCGCGCGTACCGGTGGCGGCGCTGAGCAACGGCAACGCCGACCTGCAGCGGGTCGGCATCGCCCACCTTTTCGCCTTCCAGCTGGGCGCGCGCGAGCACGGCGCGGCCAAGCCGGAGGCGAGCATCTTCCACGCTGCCTGCGCGCGGCTGGGCTGCGGCCACGGCGAGGTCCTGCACGTCGGCGACCATGTCGAGATGGACGTGGCCGGGGCCGCGCGCGCCGGCCTGCGCAGCTGCTGGATCAACCGCGAGGACCGCCGCTGGGAGCACGAGGAGATCGTGCCCGACCTGCAGTTCACCACCCTCACCGCGCTGGCCGACTGGCTGGACGCGAACGACGACCACCGCGACTCCGCGCCGAACCCGATGCGAGACCACGCCGCATGAACCACAAGGCCCACTACGCCGAATCCGGCAGCTCCGCCCTGCCGCTGCACCTGCTCGACCGCGACGGCTACGGCCACTGGCGCGCCGCGCAGCCGGCGGCGGTGGCGGCCTGGCTCGACGCGCAGGAATTCCAGCCCGTACCCGGCTCGGTGGCATTGCTGCCCGGCGAAGGCGGGCTGCTCGGCGCGGTGCTCGGCCTGGGTGATCCGCTCGACCCGTGCAGCTACGCGCATGCGCCGACCGCGCTGCCGGCCGGCGCCTGGGCGCCGGCCACGGAACTGCCCCCGGCACAGCGGGCCGCGCTGCAGCTGGGCTGGGGCCTGGGCAGCTACCGCTTCGACCGCTACAAGAATCCGCCGCGCACGCCGGCGCGGCTGCGTCTGCCGCAGCTGGACGAGGAGGCGCTGGACGTGCTGCTGGCGACCATGCGCGTGCGCGACTGGGTCAACACCCCGACCCAGGACATGGGCCCGCAGCACCTTGAGGACATCGCCCGCGAACTGGCCGCCGAGCATGGCGCGCAGCTGGAAGTGGTGGCCGGCGAATCGCTGCTGGCGCACAACTTCCCGGCGATCCACGCGGTCGGCCGCGCCTCGCACCGCGCGCCGCGATTGATCGAGCTGCGCTGGGGCGAGGCTTCGCATCCGCACGTGGTGCTGGTCGGCAAGGGCGTGTGCTTCGACACCGGCGGCCTGGACATCAAGCCGGCCGACGGCATGCGCAACATGAAGAAGGACATGGGCGGCGCCGCGCACGCGCTGGCCCTGGCCGGGCTGGTGATGTCGCGCAGGCTGCCGGTGCGGCTGAGCCTGCTGGTGCCGGCGGTGGAGAACGCGATCGGCCCCGACGCGTTCCGCCCGGGCGAGGTGATCGCCACCCGCGCCGGCGTGAGCGTGGAAATCGACAACACCGACGCCGAGGGCCGGGTGATCCTGTGCGACGCGCTGACCTACGCCGGCGAGCAGAAGCCGGCGCTGGTCATCGACTTCGCCACGCTCACCGGCGCGGCGCGCATTGCGCTCGGCCCGGACCTGCCGGCGCTGTTCGCCAATGACGATGCGCTGGCGGCCGAATGGATCGCCAGCGGCGAGCAGACCCGCGACCCGGTCTGGCGCATGCCGCTGTGGCGCCCGTACCTGCGCTACCTGACCAGCAATGTCGCCGACCTGGCCAACGCCGGCTCGCGCATGGCCGGCGCGGTCACCGCCGCGCTGTACCTGGAGCGCTTCGTGCCCAACGGCACGCCGTGGGCGCACCTGGATACCTACGCCTGGAACGACAGCAGCCGTCCCGGCCGCCCGGCCGGCGGCGAGGCGCTGGGCCTGCGCTCGGCGTGGGCGCTGCTGAAGGCGCGCTACGGCGGCTGATCGTCGCGACCGGCGCGGGCTGGAGTCCGCCCGCGCGCTGGAAGATCATCCTGTCTCCTCGCGGGGGAAGCAGGATGCTGAAGCTGGGTAGATCCCTGTTGCTGCTGGCGGCCATCGGCGCCGGCCTGGGCGTGCTCGTCAACACGCTGCCGTGGCTGCAGTGGCTGCAGCAGCGCACGCCGATGCCGGCGGGGACCGAAACGCGCTGGCTCGGTTTTGCGCTGGTGGCGGGCGCGTGCCTGCTCGCACGGCATGAACTCGGACGCCTGCAGCGCGCGCAGCAGGCCCGTGAACTGCGGGCCTCGCAGGACGGCCAGGTTTTCGAGGCCCGCGCGGGAATCGTCTGGTTCGCGCTGCCGGTGGTGCTGTGCGTGGTGTTCGGCTGGAGCGGACAGGCCGCGCTGCACAAGGGCCAGCTGGGCATGGCCATCATCGGCTTCGCGCTGCTGGCGCTGTTCGTGCTGGCCGGCTGGCAGCTCGTCGTGCAGGTACTGCGGCCCGGCCCGCTGCTGCGCATGGACCGGCACGGCATCGACCACGCCATGTACGGGCCGATCCCGTGGCGCGAGGTGGTCGGTATCCAACTGCAGAGCATCCGCACCCGCTACTCCACCCAGCACACGCTGATGCTCGGCGTGCGCGATGCCGGACGCTACCTAGCGAACGCGCCGCCGCTCACCCGCTGGGTGCACGCGCGCCGCCTGCGCGGCCAGCGCGGGGTGGCCGTCCTGGCGCTGCCACTGAACCTGCTGGTCAAGGATGCGGACCTGGTCCACGCCGCGGCGCGGGCCTTGCGCGCACGCGATGACGCACCGTTCCTCGACCGCTGGCATGCGCGCATGGAGGACCATGAGGTGCGCGCGCTGCTGGACATGCAGGAGCTGGCCGCCGAATCGACGCGGATCGCCGAGGAGATGGCCGCGCTGCCGGACGACGCCGACCCGGCGCGGCTGGCCGCGTTCGAGGCGCGCCTGCGCGGGCATCGCGCGCGCCACGACGCGGCGATGCCCGGGCTGCGGGTCGCCATGGACGCGCAGGCGCGGCGGATCCGGCGCGACATCCGCGACGGCCGGTGGCTGGCCGCGGCCGTGCTCGGCCTGTTGCTGCTGTCGATCGGCTTGTGCCTGATGCGTTGAGCGAGGTCGCCACTCAGGCGACGGGCAGCGCGGCGATCTCGGTCTCGTAGCGGTCGCGTCCGCTGCGCTTGGCCCGGTACAGCGCGCGGTCGGCGCGCTGCAGCAGCATCCCGGCGCTGTCGCCGTCGCCTTCGAACGCGGCCACGCCGATCGACACGGTGATCGCCGGAAGCTCGCGGCCCAGGTATTCGACCCGCAGCGCGCGCACAGCCGCGCCGATCTCGGCGGCGCGGCGCCCGGCCTGTTCCGAAGTGGCCTCGGGCAGGATCAGGGTGAACTCCTCGCCACCGTAGCGGCAGGCGATGTCCTCGCCGCGCACGAGCGATGACAGCAGCCGACCGAAGCCGGCCAGCAGCGCATCGCCGCCCGGATGGCCGTGCAGGTCGTTGAACGCCTTGAAGTGGTCCAGGTCGAGCATCAGCAGCGCCAGCGGCAGCCCCCTTCGCTCGCAGCGGGCCAGCTCCCGGCCCAGCGATTCCTCCAGGTAGCGACGGTTGAACAGGCCAGTGAGCGGATCGCGGATCGACTGGATGCGCAGGCGCTCCTGCAGCGCCAGGTTGTGCAGGGCCATCGAGAGCTTCTCGGTCACCGCCTGCACCAGCTCCATCCGCCCGAGCATCGCCGGCGACGCCGACGACAGGTACAGGAAGCCCAGCTGGTGGCCCTGCGCGGCCAGCGGCAGGCAGGCGGTATTGAGCTCGACGTCGATCGCCGGCGGATGGATGTGCGCGCAGCGCAGCGTCTCGCCATGCGCGCGCAGCAGGTGCGGCTGGCCGCGACGCAGCGCCCAGCACTGCTCGAGCGGCAGCAGCGCGGTGCTGGCCGCGGCATGCTCGCCCCAGTGCGCCAGCTCCTCGGCGTAGTCCTGCGAAGCACGGATCCGGTACAGGGTGCCGCCGGTCCCGGGCAGCAGGCGCGACAGCAGCTGGCTGGTCAGCGCGACCGCTTCCTCCGGCTTCATGCAGTTCTGCAGCAGGCTGCCGTAGCGGTTGAGCTCGGCCAGGTCGGCGGTGTGCCGCTCGAGCTGTTCGACCGATTCGCGCAGGCGCAGGTTGGCCTGGGTGCTGGCGCGCTCGGCCTTGCCGCGGCGACGGATCTCGCGCACCAGCATCCAGTACACCGCGCCGACCACCGCGATGCCCAGCGGGATGCCGAGCAGCGCCAGTGCGCGCAGGATGTCGGCGCTGCGCCGGCTGGACACGCCGCGCGCGACCAGCAGTTCGCGCTCGCGCTCGACCAGCTGCTGGGCCTGGCCGCGGATGGCGGACGACACCTCCAGCACCTCGCGGTCGATTCCGGCCTGGGCGGCGGGCAACCCGCCCTGGCGATAGAGGCCGAGGTTGGTCTCGATCTGGGCGATGCGCCGGTCGCGCAGCGCACTCAGCGCGCCGACCCGTTGCAGCTGCTGCGGGTTGTCGCCGACCAGGTGCGCCAACCGGTCCAGCAGCGGTCGGGTCTGCTCGCGGCTGAGCCGGTAGATGGCCAGGTAGTCGACATCGTCGGTCAGCAGGTAGCCGCGCTGGGCGGCCTCGGCATCGCGCAGCCGCGCCTCGACCGCGTCGACGCTGGCGATCACCTCGTTGGTGTGCGCGACCTGGTTGGCGTCAGCGATGAAGCGCTGCGCCCCGAGCAGCACGCCCACGCCGACAGCGGCGAAGATCAACGCGGCGATGGGCAGTCCGATACGGTTGGCGAGACGCAGGCGGCGGGGCATGGCGAAATTGTGCGGGATGCGGCGCCAAACGGCACGCCCATGCAAGCGCCGTACCGTTCAGCGCGCGCCCGGTTACAGCCAGCCCTTCTGCCGGGCCAGCCGCGCCGCTTCGACCCGGTTGCCGGCACCGAGCTTGCCGATCGCCTCGGACAGGTAGTTGCGCACGGTGCCCTGCGAGAGGTTGAGCCGGGCCGCGATCTCGCTGGAGGAACGGCCCTCGCCGGCCAGGCGCAGCACCTGGCGTTCGCGGTCGTTGAGCGGGTCAGACTCGCCCCAGGCCTCCACCGCCAGTTCCGGGTCGATCGCGCGGCCGCCGTGGCGGACCTTGCGCAGCGCTTCAGCCAGCCGTTCGGCCGGCGCGTCCTTGAGCAGGTAGCCGACCACGCCGGCCTCCAGCGCGCGGCGCAGGAAACCGCTGCGGGCGAAGGTGGTCACGATCACCACCTTGACCGGCAGTTCGTGGCGGGCGATGCGCTGGGCCAGCTCCAGCCCGGTCAGGCCGGGCATCTCGATGTCGGTGACCAGCACGTCCGGCTGCAGCCGCTGCACCTCGCGCCAGGCACCCTCGCCGTCGGCGACCGCACCGACGACCTCGATGTCGCTTTCCATGCCCAGCAGCGCGGCCAGCGCACCGCGGACCATCGCCTGGTCTTCGGCCAGCAGGACGCGGATCATCGATGGTGGGGCGTTGCGTGCATGGCGCGACGTTAGCAAATGTCGCGACGGCGGCGCATGCGGCGCCATGCCTTGCAGGTTGATGCACGCGGCGCTGGCGCGGCACCCGGCTTGGGCGGCAACGGCGGTTCGTCCGCTTGCGGCAGCACGGTCGCGCATCGATCAGGCCGCGTCGCCGGCGAACGCCACCTACGAGGAGGCGGTGCCGGTCGTGCCGGGGACCACGGACACCGCGACGACGCCGCCATGCCAGCGCGGCAGTTCGGCCACCAGGCAGGTGCCGCGATCCCGGAGCGGACCGACGTGCAGGCTGCCGCCCAGTGCCTGCAGCCGCTCGCGCATGCCGTCCAGGCCGTTGCCCGGGCGGATCGCGCCACCGCGGCCGTCGTCTTCCACCTGCAGCCGCCACTGCTGCGCGACCTCGCACAGCGAGACCCGCACGTTGCGCGCATGCGCGTGGCGGTGGATGTTGGTCACCGCTTCGCGCAGGCACAGGGCCAGCACCGTTTCCTGCTCCGGCGCCAGCGCCAGTTCGCCGCGTTCGACCTGCAGCGAGGTGCCCTCGCCTTCCAGCAGCACCTTCGCCGCCGCCAGTTCCGCGGCCAGGCCGACCGCGCGGATCCCGGTCACCGCCCGGCGCACCTGGCCCAGCGCCTCGCGCGCGACCTGGCCCAGCTCGCCGATCTCGCGCTGCGCGGCGTGCGGATCGCGCTCGATCAGCTTGCCGGCCAGGTCGGCCTTGAGCGCGACCAGCGACAGGGTGTGGCCGAGCAGGTCGTGCAGGTCGCGGCCGATGCGTTCGCGCTCGGCGGTGGCGGCCAGGCGCCGCACCTCGTCCTGCGACAGCCGCAGGGCCGCATCCTTCTGTTCGGCCAGGCGCTGGGCATGGACCAGCAGTCCGGTGACCACCGTGGTCAGCGGCATCCAGAGCATCGCCGACCACGGGTAGCCGATCGCACGCGCCAGGCCGATGAACAGCGCATTGAGCGCCAACAGCGTGAGGGCGTATGCCCATTCGCGACGCCAGCGTCCCGAACCGAGGAACACGCAACCGAACACGAAATAGCTCATGCCAGACGGGTACCACCGCAGCAGCGCCAGGCTCAGCCCGCACATGCCCAGCGCGTACAGCGGCACTTGTCGCCGCGGCTGCAGCAGCGCGGCCGCGTACAGGGCGAGGAACAAGGGATAGGACAGCAGGGTCAGCGCCCACCAGCGCGCGTCGTAACCCTGCGGGGTGAACACCGGGACGATGAACACCCACACCGTCCACAGCACGTGGATCGCCTCGCTCCACGCCGGCCGACCACGCGCCAGCGCGCGGGCGACCAGCGAATCGGGCGCCGGCTGCGGCCAGGCAGGCAGGGATCGGGACATCGCGGACTCCGGGCGGTTCGATCAGGCGCGGTCCAGCCGGCGCCGCGCCAGCAGGAAGAACACGGCCGCCACCGCCAGCAGCACGCCCACGTGCAGCCACGGCACGACCCCATCGGCGAAGCCCACCTGCAGCTGCGCGATCCGGGCCAGATGGTACGCCGGCCACAGCGGCGCGATCGACTTCAGCGTGGCCGGCAGCATCGACAGCGGGATGAACAGCCCCGACAGGAACGCCATCGGCAGGTACACCAGGTTGATCAGCGCCGGCGCGCCGCGGCCACCGACCAGGGTGCCCAGCCACAGGCCCAGCGCAGCGAACGGCAGCACGCCGAGCAGGCAGGTCGCGGACAGGCCCAGCCACTGCACCGGCGCCAGGCGCACGACGGCCACGGTCGCGCCGAGCAGCGCCAGCAGCGCGACCACGATCGCGGCGAACAGCAGCGCCATCGCCACCTTGGCCAGCAGGTAGGCGCCCGGCGGCATCGGCTGGGCGCGCTTGAGCAGCAGCAGGCCCTGTTCGCGGTCCAGGGCCACGGTCACGCCGAAGCCGAACAGGGCCACGCCCATGACTCCGAACACGCTGTAGCCGGCGAGCAGGAAGCGTGCGGCCTCCGGCGAGCGGTTGCCGCCGAACACCTCGCCGAACAGCAGGTAGAACAGCGGCGGGAACAACAGCACCGGCAGCGCGAACGAGGGCGAGCGCAACAGGCGCAGGAATTCGTAGCGGGCCTCCTGCAGGTAGGCGTTCCAGCGCGACGCGATGGCGCCATCGGCGGCGGTGGTGGTTGCGTCCATCAGGCAGCCTCCTCGACAGGATCGGTGGATCGCGCGGATTCGCCGGTCAGGGCGAGGAAGGCATCGGCCAGACCGGCGCGACGCACTTCAAGTCCGGACAGGGCGGGGTCCTCGGCCAGCAACCGGCGCACCACCGGCTCGGCGTGGGCCGCAATGATCTGCAGGCGGCCGTCGGCGTCCACGCGCGCCTCCTGCACGCCGGGCCACGCGCCCACCCATGCCGGCGACAGCGACGAGGCGCAGCCGATCCGGCGCTGGGCCACGCGTGCGCGCATTTCCTCCACGCTGCCCTGCGCCAGCAACCGCCCGTGGTCGATCACCATCACCCGGTCGGCCAGCGCTTCTGCCTCCTCCAGGTAGTGGGTGGTCAGCAGCACCGCGCAGCCCTGCGCGGCAAGGTCGCGGATCGCGCGCCACAGCGCCTGCCGCGCATCGATGTCCAGGCCGGTGGTCGGCTCGTCGAGGAACAGCAGCTGCGGTCGCCCGCACACGGCCATCGCGAACTGCACGCGCCGCTGCTGGCCGCCGGAGAGCCGGCCGTAGCGGCGCTCCTTCACCGCTTCCAGCCCGGCCAGGGCCAGGCATTCGTCGAGGGGGCGCGGTTGCGGGTAATAGCTGCGCGCCAGCGCGACCAGTTCGCGTACCTTCAGCGCATCGGGAATGCCCGCGGTCTGCAGCATCACCCCGGTGCGGCGGCGTGCGTCCAGCGAACGCGGCGGCTGGCCGAACAGCTCGACGCGGCCGGCATCGGCCGACTGCAACCCGAGCAGCAGGCCGATGGCGGTGGTCTTGCCGGCGCCGTTGGGACCGAGCAGGGCCAGCACCTGGCCGGCATGCAGTTCCAGGTCCAGGCGATCGAGCGCGAGGGTCTTGCCGTAGTGCTTGCAGGCCTGTTGCAGGCGCGCCAGCGGCGCGCGGGGTGCGGTGTCCATGGCGATGCCGTCCGGGTGGGAACTCGCCACCAGTGTCTGCACCCGGCACCGGCAGTTGCAGTCGCCGCCTGCACCGAAAGCGCATGACAGGTGTCACTACGTCCCGGTCGCCGGCCCCGGCAGGATGCGCTGCCGGGAGAGCCTGTCGAAAGCCCGCGGCGCCGTTCGTCCAGGTACGGACATCCGTCGCCGCATCGACCCCCTCCCGGGGAAAGTGACTTCCGGCAACTGGCTGCCGTGTACCCTTGCCGCGGACACTGGAACGGGAACCCGCAGAGAACGCAATGAACGCTTCCGCTGAACTGCTCAAGGAATTGCGCCTGGAACGCAGCAAGACCCCTTCCACCCCGCCACCGTCGCGTCGCGGGCTGTGGATCGGCCTGGGCGTGGCCGCGGCCGTGCTGCTGGCCGTCGCCGCCTGGTTGCTGCTCGGTCGCAAGCAGGCGCCGGAAGTACGCACTGCGCCGGTAGTGGCGATCTCGTCGGGTGGCGGCGCCAGCGCGTCGGTGCTCGATGCCAGCGGCTACGTCGTCGCCCGGCGCATGGCCACGGTCTCGGCCAAGGTCACCGGGCGGGTCAAGGAAGTGCTGATCGAGGAAGGCATGCGGGTGGAGGAAGGCCAGGTGCTGGCCCGCCTCGATCCGATCGACGCCGCCGCGCAGCGGACGCTGGCCGCCTCGCAGGTCTCCGCATCGAAGAGCCAGGCCGACAGCGTGCAGGCACAGCTGGTCGACGCCGAAGCCAATGCCAGGCGCCTGTCGCAGCTGGTCGGCCAGCAGCTGGTCTCACGCGCCCAGTACGACCAGGCCATCGCCCAGCGCGACGCACTGCGCGCGCAGCTGGCCACCGCACAGCGCAACGCGCAGGTGGCGGGCGACCAGCTGCGCATCGCCGACCAGGGCGTGGACAACACCGTCGTGCGTGCGCCGTTCTCGGGGATTGTTACCGCCAAGGCAGCGCAGCCCGGCGAGATCGTCTCGCCGCTGGCCACCGGCGGCTTCACCCGCACCGGCATCGGCACCATCGTCGACATGGATTCGCTGGAAGTGGAAGTGGAAGTGGGCGAGTCCTACATCGGCCGGGTGCAGCCGAAGATGCCGCTGGAGATCGTGCTCAATGCCTATCCGGACTGGCGCATCCCCGGCGAGGTGATCGCGATCATCCCCGCCGCCGACCGTGGCAAGGCCACGGTCAAGGTGCGCGTGGCGCTGAAGGAAAAGGACGCACGCATCGTCCCGGACATGGGCGTGCGGGTCAGCTTCCTGGAGGCCGCGCCGAAGCCGGGCACCGAACAGAAGCCGCAGGGCGTGCGCGTGCCCGCCGCCGCGATCGTGCAGCGCGATGGCGCCGATGTCGCCTTCGTGGTCGGCAACGAGGACGCCGTCGAGCAGCGCGCGGTCAAGACCGGCATCGCCATGGGCGGCGACCGCCAGGTACTGTCCGGGCTGAGCGCCGGCGAGACCGTGGTGCTCGAAGCCCCCGAAACCCTGGCCAACGGCGACCGCGTCCGCGTCGCCGGCGCCCAACCCTGATCCGTCCGGACCACCACTCC
Organism: Pseudoxanthomonas sp.; assembly: GCA_017745195.1. Lineage (GTDB taxonomy): Bacteria > Pseudomonadota > Gammaproteobacteria > Xanthomonadales > Xanthomonadaceae > Pseudoxanthomonas. The sequence goes on from JAGHZW010000169.1 coordinate 24,775, forward strand.
GCAACACGCCACGCGGCCCCGCGCCGACCACCCGAGGAATTGCGCATGTCCACCCTGGTCACCCTCCGCAACATCACCAAGACCTACCAGCGCGGGCCTGAAAAGGTGCAGGTGCTGCACGGCATCGATCTGGATATTCCGAAGGGCGACTTCGTCGCGCTGATGGGGCCGTCCGGTTCGGGCAAGACCACCCTGCTGAACCTGATCGGCGGGCTGGACACGCCCAGCGGCGGCGAGATCGAGATCGAGGGCGAGCGCATCGACAGGCTCTCGGCCGGACAGCTGTCGACCTGGCGCAGCCACCACGTCGGCTTCGTGTTCCAGTTCTACAACCTGATGCCGATGCTGACCGCGCAGAAGAACGTCGAGCTGCCGCTGCTGCTGACCAGGCTGGGCGCCGCCGACCGCGCGCGCCGCGCGCAGATCGCGCTGACCCTGGTCGGCCTGGCTGATCGCCGCAGCCACCGTCCCAACGAACTGTCCGGCGGCCAGCAGCAGCGCGTGGCGATCGCCCGCGCGATCGTCTCCGACCCGACCTTCCTGATCTGCGACGAGCCCACCGGCGACCTCGACCGCCATTCGGCCGAGGAGATCCTCGACCTGCTGCGCATGCTCAACCGCGAGCACGGCAAGACCATCATCATGGTCACCCACGACCCGAAGGCGGCCGAGTACGCGACCCACACCATCCACCTGGACAAGGGCGAGCTGGCCGACGCGCCTGCCGCGCACTGACCGGAGGACTCCGCGATGAAATACCTCTCGCTCGTATGGGCGCAGCTGTTCCGCAGCAAGACGCGGACCCTGCTGACCCTACTGTCGGTGGTCACCGCCTTCCTGCTGTTCGGCATGCTCGATTCGGTCCGCGTGGCGTTCAATTCCGGCGGCAGCGTCGACGGCGCCAACCGCCTGGTCACCACCTCGCGCCTGTCGATCACCCAGAGCCTGCCGGTGCGCCTGGAGCAGCAGATCCGCACCGTGCCCGGGGTCAAGGACGTGACCTACGCGATGTGGTTCGGCGGCATCTACCAGGATCCGAAGAACTTCTTCCCGAGCTTCTCGGTGGCGCCGAACTACTTCGACGTCTACACCAACCTGCAGCTGCCGCCCGAGCAGCTGAAGGCGTTCCAGTCCACCCAGGCCGGCGCGGTGGTCGGTGAAACGCTGGCCAAGGAGTTCGGCTGGAAGATCGGCGACACCATCCCGATGCAGGCGACGATCTTCCCGCGCCAGGGCAGCAACGACTGGCCGGTGACCCTGGTCGGCATCTTCCGCTCCAAGGACCGGGCGGCCGCCAGCGGCGAGGAGCGCCAGCTGGTGATGAACTGGAAGTACTTCGACGAATCCAACGACTACATCAAGGGCCAGGTCAGCTGGTACACGGTCACCCTCGACAACCCGGCCCACGCCTCGCGCGTGGCCCAGGCGATCGATGCGCTGTCGATGAACTCCGACCGCGAGACCAAGAGCCAGACCGAGTCGGCGTTCCAGCAGTCCTTCGCCAAGCAGTTCGCCGACATCGGCCTGATCGTCACCTCGATCATGGGCGCGGTGTTCTTCACCCTGCTGCTGCTGACCGGCAACACCATGGCCCAGGCGGTGCGCGAGCGGATCCCGGAACTGGCGATCCTGAAGACGCTGGGCTTCAAGGACGGGCTGGTGCTGGTGCTGGTGCTGGTCGAATCGGTGCTGCTGGTCGGACTGGGCGGCCTGCTCGGCATGGGCCTGGCACGGGTGCTGCTGCCCGGCCTGGCGAGCAAGGCGCAGGGCATGCTGCCGGCGACCATTCCGCTGCAGACCTGGATCGTGGGGCTGGTGCTGATCGTGCTGATCGGCCTGGTGGTGGGCGTGCTGCCGGCGCTGCGCGCCAAGCGGCTGAAGATCGTCGATGCGCTGGCCGGACGCTGAGGAGAGCCGATCATGAAGAAGCAATGGCTGTGGAACCTGCTCACGATCGTGCTGCTGGTCGCGGGCCTGGTCGTATGGATCATGCTGCCCTGGCAGGGCGTGCTCGGCGTGGCGGTGGCGCTGGCGCTGTGGCTGTTCCTGACCCGCAGCGGCCGGCTGGCGCTGGCCGCCACCGGCATCGGCATCGCCAGCCTGCCGCAGCGCTGGGGCGCGTCCTCGGTCATTGTCGTGGGCATCGCCGGCGTGGTCGCGGTGCTGGTGGCGATGCTGTCGATGGGCCGCGGCTTCCAGACCACCATGGGCAGCACCGGCGACGAGACCACCGCGATCGTGCTGCGCGGCGGTTCGCAGGCCGAAACCAACTCGGTGATCATGCGCGACCAGGTGCCGCTGATCTCCAGCCTGCCCGGCATCGCCCGCGATGGCGAGGGCAAGCCGATCATCTCGCCGGAACTGTCGCAGGTGGTCAACCTGGTTTCCAAGGCCGACGGCACCGACGTCAACGCCCAGTTCCGCGGCGTCGGCGAGCAGGCCTGGGCGCTGCACGAGAAGGTGAAGATCATCGAGGGCCGCAAGTTCGGCACCGGCCTGCGCGAGATTGTCGTAGGCCAGGGTGCGCGCAGCCAGTTCCGCGACCTGGACGTGGGCAGCACGCTCAACCTCGGCAACCAGCAGTGGACCGTGGTCGGCGTATTCGCCTCCGGCGACGTGCACGATTCGGAGATCTGGACCGATGCGCAGACCCTTGCCACCACCTACAACCGCGGCGCCTGGCAGTCGGTCAACGTGCGCACGGAGGGCAAGGCCGGCTTCGAGCAGTTCAAGGCGGCGATGGCGGCCGATCCGCGGCTCAAGCTCGATGTGGAAACCACCAAGGCCTACTTCGGCAAGCAGAGCGGCCAGCTCAACCAGCTGCTGACCATCCTCGGCACGGTGATCGGCGCGATCATGGCGGTGGGCGCGGTGTTCGGCGCGCTCAACACCATGTACGCGGCGGTGGCCGGACGCGCGCGCGAGATCGCGACGATGCGTGCGATCGGTTTTCGCGGCCTGCCGGTGGTGGTGGCGGTGATGCTGGAGACGATGCTGCTGGCCCTGGTCGGCGGCGTGCTCGGCGGCCTGCTGGCCTGGCTGATCTTCAACGGCTACAGCGCCTCGACCATGGGCAGCAACTTCAGCGCGGTGGTGTTCCAGTTCAAGGTCACGCCCGAGCTGCTGTGGTCGGGCCTGAAGTGGGCGCTGGGGATTGGCCTGGTCGGCGGGCTGTTCCCGGCGCTGCGCGCGGCGCGACTGCCGATCACCACCGCCCTGCGCGCGCTCTGAGCCACGCACGGGCGGCTTCACGCGGTGCCGGCTTCGCTGAACGGAGCCGGCACTGTCATTACCCTGTCACGGTAATGCGGTAGAAGGACCAGCCGGTCGCGCGCTACGGTGTGGCGCCGTCGTTCCTAGCGACCGCCATGTCCGCCGTTTCCATCCACGCCCCTGGCTGGCCACGAGGCCTCGTCGTGCGCCTGCTCCTGCTGGCCGGCGCCTGCCTGCTGCTGGCCGGCTTTACCCGTTCACCCGGCCTGGCCGATCCGGCCAGCGCACTCGGCGCGCGCCTGGCGGCGCCCGGCGGTGTCTCGCCGTTGCTGCCGCGCGCACGGATCGAAGCCTTGCTGGCCACCGTGCCCAACCGCAGCGGCCATGTGACGACCCCGGCCGGCGTGTCCGTGTTCTGGCGCGCGCTCGATCCGGGCGACTACCACATGCACTACGCCTGGTTGGGCCAGCACGGCGCTGAGAGCCAGCGCATGGACTACACGCTGTCGCTGCACGCGCCGGCGCACGCGCTCGCACCGCGCGGCACGGTGGTCCTGCTGCACGGCTGGATGATGGATGGCGGCTCGCTGCTACCGTGGTCGGTGGAACTGGCGCAGCGCGGCTACCGCACCATCAGCGTCGACCTGCGCAACCACGGCCGTTCCGGCACCGGCCCGTCCGGCTACGGCACGCGCGAGGCCGAAGACGTGGTCGCCGTGCTGCGCCAGCTGCGCGCGCAGGGCGAGGTGGTCGGCCCGCTGCACGTGATGGGCGTGTCCTACGGCGCCGCCACCGCGATCTTCACCGCGCGCGACCTCGGCACCGGTGCCAGCGGCGCGCAGGTCGACGACCTGCAGCTGGGCGGGGTCGTGGCGATGGAATCGTTCGACAACGCCGGCCGCGCGATCCGCGACATGGTCCCGCACATGCTCGCGCGCACGCCGGACACCCTCGGCGAACGCCTGTCGCGGGACTGGATGCGCTGGCGCTTCGACGCCACCACCCTGGATGGTGCGATCGCAAGCGCCGATCGCCGCCTCGGCCTGGACCTGGACCGGATCGACGTCGGCGCCGCGCTGGCGCAGGCGCCGGCCTGCGTGCTGCTGCTCCACGGCAGCGACGATGCCCACGTACCGGTCGCCCACGGCCGCGCGCTGGCCGCTGCCGCGCCGCGCGCGCGCTACCTGGAACTGGCCGGCGAAGACCACCTGAGCCTGCCGATGCGACTGGACCGGCTGGCGCCCACGGTCGAAGACTGGTTCGCGCGCACGCCGGCCAGCAATGGCGGTGCCTGCCCGCAACCGCTGCTGCCGGGCCACGGCTGAGCGGCGACGCGGCAGCGGTGATTTTCGCGGCCGATACGCGCGTTGCCGGCTCAACCGAGCGCGGCGGCCTTGCGCCGGCTGCGCCACAGCCCTTCGCCGGCGTAGATCGCCAGGCCCAGCCAGATCGCGCCGAAGCCGAGTGCGTCGGCGGCGCGGAACGGCTCGTGGAAGAACCACACGCCCAGCAGCAGCTGCAGCGTCGGCGCGATGTACTGCAACAGGCCGACCACGCTCAGCGGGATCCGGCGCACGCCGTAGGCGAAACCGACCAGCGGCACGGCGGTGACCACGCCGCCGAACACTAGCAGCAGGTCGGTGCCCAGGCCCCACTGGCTGGCGAAACCGCCGCCATGCCCTGCCTCGGCCCACAGCACCCAGGCCAGCGATGGCAGGAACAGGTACAGGCTTTCCAGGCCGAGCCCGGCCACCGGATCGACCGCGACCAGCTTGCGCACCAGTCCGTACAGGCCGAAGGACGCGGCCAGGCCCAGCGCGATCCACGGCGGCGAACCGGCGCTGAGGGTCAGCCAGGCCACGCCGGCGGCGGCGCAGCCGACCGCGATCCACTGCAGCCGGCGCAGGCGCTCGTGCAGCACCAGCACGCCCAGCACCACGTTGACCAGCGGATTGATGAAGTAGCCCAGGCTGGTCTCGACCACGTGGCCCGCGTTGACCGCCCAGATGTACAGGCCCCAGTTGAACGCGATCAGCACCGCGCTGGCCGCCAGCGCCGGCAGCGTGCGCGGCTGCGCGGCCATCCGCCGCAGCCAGCCCCAGCCGTCGCGCAGCAGCAGCCAGCCGACCACCAGCAGCGCGCTCCAGATCACCCGGTGGGCCATGATCTGCATCGCCGGCACCGCCTTGAGCAGGTGCCAGTACAGCGGGACCACGCCCCAGATGACGAAGGTGCCGGCGGTGACCGCCAGGCCGCGGCGGTCGATGCCCGCGTGCGCCGTCATCGCCGCAGCACCCGGGCCACGGTGATCATCACCACGCCGGCCAGGATCACCGCCATCGCGCCAAGGTCGTGCGCGGTGAAGCGTTCGCCGGCCAGCCACGCGCCCAGTGCGACCGCGATCGCCGGATTGACGTAGGCATAGCTGCTGACCAGCGCCGGGCGCACGTGGTGCAGCAGCCAGACGTAGGTGCTGAAGGCGACGATCGAACCGAACACCGCCAGGTACAGCAAGGCCAGGCTGCCGGGCACGGTCGGCAGGCCGGCGAAACCTTCGCCGCGCAGCAGGCCCACGGTCACCAGCATCGCGCCGCCGCACAGCATCTGCCCGGCAGCGGCCATGAACGGCGACGGCAGGTCGCGCCCGCGCGACCACACCGAGCCGAACGCCCAGCCCAGCGGCGCGACCAGCAGCATCACCAGCCCGGTCGGGCTGGCGTTGAGGCTGCTGCCGGCATTGAGCCAGACCACGCCGACGAAACCCACCGCAATGCCCAGCCACTCGGCCCGGCTCGGACGCGCGCCGTAGAACACGCCGAAGAACCCCATCCACAGCGGCACCGAGGCCACCGCCACCGCGGCCAGGCCGGAGGACACGTGCTGTTCGGCCAGGACCACGCAGCCGTTGCCCAGCAGCAGGAGCAGCGCACCCATCGCGGCCAGGTTCTTCCATTGCGCACGGGTCGGCGCGGCCACCCCGCGCCAGCGCAGGAAGGCGTACATCGCGCTGCCGGCGAGCACGAAGCGCGCGCCGGACACGGCCAGCAGCGGTGGCCAGCCGCCTTCCAGTGCGAAGCGGATTCCCAGGTAGGTCGATCCCCAGACCACGTAGACGATGGCCAGGGCGACGACGACGGCCAGGCCGGAAGCGGCGCGTGCCGGGGCCTGTGCGGATACGGACATGGGGGAGGACGAGGGAAGCGGCTGCAGATTCTAATCCAGCGCCACCTGTGCCATTGCCCACGCTGCGGTTATCCAGCGTTGCACCGGCACAACGGCCGGCCTGAAGCGGTGGCAACGCCGCCCGCCAAGGCCTTCACCCGATGTGGCCCGCCGGCGCAGAATCTGGCCAGGCCCCGCGAGGAACGCCACCATGCGTCCGCTCTTCCTCATTCCCCTGCTCGCCGCCCTGCTGGCTTCGCCGGTCCAGGCCGCGAACACCGTCACCGACCCGTCGCGGCCACGCAGCGTGCCCAGCGAAGGCAACGTCAGCGTCGACTGGACCGACCCCGGCCAGTTCTCCGACCTGCGCTTCAGCCACAATCGCTGGGAAGCGCAGCAGGGCGACTGGGTGACCACCCTGGCCCGACACCTGCAGCAGAGCGCCGCCGCGCGCCTGCCGGCCGGCCAGCAGATGGCGGTCACCATCACCGACATCCAGCGCGCCGGCCGCTACGAGCCATGGATGGGCATCAACTACGCCCACGTGCGCGTGATGCGCGACGTATACCCGCCGCGGATGACGCTCAACGTGCGCATCACCGGCGCCGATGGCCAGGTCCTGGCCGAAGGCGAGCGCCGGCTGTCGGACACCAGCTACCTGCAGAGCGCCAGGCCGGGCGACACCGACAACCTGCGCTTCGAGAAGCAGATGATCGACGACTGGGTGCGCCGCGAGCTGGTCGCGCCGTCGCAGGCGGTGGCCCGCGACGACGCGCGCTGACTCAGAACTCGGGCGCCAGCGCCCGTTCGATGTGCTCGCGTGGCACGTTGGTGTAGTTCTTCGGCAGCTCGGCGAGCACGCGGCTGCGCGCCTCGCCATGCAGCAGCGGGCGGATCTGGCCCAGGGTCTGCGGATCGGCAGCCAGCACCAGGTGCGCGTAACGGCCGTCCAGCGCGGCCTGGTTGAGGTGCAGGGCCAGCTGGCGGGCGAAGGAGGCCTCCTCGGCCTCGCGCGCCGGCATGTCGGCCGGCATCACCGACGGCATCACGCCCTCGGCCGGATCCAGCGCCAGCGCTTCTTCCTGGTGCAGGCGCACCGCGCCATTCTCGCCGCCAAGGTTGCGGAACAGCCGCGCCGAGGCACCGTCGGCGACCAGCACCCAGGTTTCACGGGGGAGCCTGCGCATGGGTTCTCCTGTATGTGGTGAGGTTGCAGTGAAAGTAGGAACCGGCGCGTTAGCACGTTGCGCACGGTTCGTCAGGATTTCGTGGGGCGCCTGCCGGCCCGGCTTGCGCGGCGGCGACTGCGCCACCATCTGTCCGCTGCGCCGGTCGTGCATGATCGGCCGGCCCCTTTCCACCGACGGAGACGCCATGAGCCGCTTCGACCTCAGCCCGCCCACCCCGGCCCAGCGCGACACGCTGGTCGCCGGCCTGTCGCCGGACGAACGCCGGGTCCTGCTCCAGCACGGCACCGAGGCGCCGTTCTGCGGCGTGTTCCTCGACAACAAGCGCGAGGGCACCTACTGCTGCCGCCTGTGCGGGTTGCCGTTGTTCCGCTCCAGCACCAAGTTCGATTCCGGTACCGGCTGGCCGAGCTTCTTCGCCCCGTACGACGAGGCCCACGTCGGCCGCATCCGCGACACCAGCCACGGCATGATCCGCACCGAGATCGTCTGCGCGCGCTGCGGCAGCCACCTGGGCCATGTCTTCCCCGACGGCCCACCGCCGACGCACGAACGGCACTGCCTGAATTCGGTGTCGCTGGCCTTCACCGACGCCGACCAGGCGCTGCCCGATCCGCTGCAGCGCGGCGGCGTGGAAGCCGGGCCTGCCTGAACAACCAGATCAGGCGATGGCGCCGGCGCGCTACCATGCCGGTTCCCATCGCGAGGACACGTGCGCATGAAGTACCTGCTGCTGGTGTACACCGATCCTGCCCTGCTCGAAACGCTGCCCGCCGACGAGTACGACGCGCACATGCGCGGCTGCATCCGCGGTGCCGACACGATGCACGCCGAGGGCACCCTGCTGGGCAGCAACAAGCTCGAATCGCCGGCGCAGGCGCGCACGGTGCGCGTGCGCGAGGGCCGCACCAGCGTGTTCGACGGCCCGTTCGCCGAAACCAAGGAAGTACTGGCCGGCTACAACCTGGTCGAGGCCGACTCGATGGAGGAAGCGGTCGAGCTGGCCAAGAAATTCCCGTGGGCCCGATATGGCGCGATGGAAGTGCGCCCGGTCGCCGACATGGACGCCGAGCGGATGCGCGTCGGCGCCTGACCCGTGATGGCATGGTGAGCGGGTGATTCACGTCGCCTGTGCGGGAGCCGCTGCTAACGTGCCGGCTTTCCCGAGCCGCTGGAGTTCCACCATGCGCCTGCTGGTCCTGCTGTTCGCGCTGGCGATGCCGGTCGTGGCCTGGCTGTCGCAGGCCGGGGCATTCGGTCCCGACAACGGCACCGTGTCCGACCGCTACCCGACGCTGCTGGTCGCCGCCGGCTACGCGTTTTCGATCTGGGGCCTGATCTTCCTGCTCGACGTCGTCTACGCGGCCTGGCAGCTCGGCGGTCGTCGCCGCACCGATCCGCTGCTCGGTCGCATCGCGCCGGCCACGGCGACGGGCTTCGCCCTCACCGCGTTGTGGATGCCGCTGTTTTCGCAGGGCCTGTTCGGTCTTTGCCTGCTGGTGATCTTCGGCGCACTGGCGGCCCTGGCCTGGGCCGCCGTGCAGGTGGCTCGCGCCCCGGCCATCGAAGGCGGGCGGTTGTGGGCCTGGTTGCCACTGTCGCTGCACGCGGGCTGGCTGTCGCTGGCCGGCTTCCTCAACCTGGCCCAGGCCGGCCTGGCCTTCGGCTGGATCCGGCCCGACGCCCAGCTCGGCGCCAGCCTGGTCCTGTTCCTGCTCGCAGCCATCGTCCTGCTCGAACTCAACCGGCGCATGCGCGGCAACACGGCTTACGTCGCGGCGGCGCTGTGGGGGCTGGTCGCGGTATGGGTCGAGCAGTCGCGCTCGACGCTGCCGGGCGCCGATACCGCCGCGCCGGTGGCGGTCGTCATCGCCGTGCTCCTGCTGCCGCAGACCGCGTGGCTCTACTGGCGTCGCCGCTCGCACGAAGGCGCCCGGGCCTCCCGCGAGGACGCCCGCCTGTCACGTTGAAGGCACCCGCATCGCCGCTTGCCACGTGTGTGCCGCAGCGGCCGAAGCCCGCCGCTGGCGGCTCACATACCCCGGAACAGCGCCATGAACGGCACGCTGACCGGCAACGTCTCGCTGCGTCCCTTCAGCCTCAGCGTGCCCTTTCCCGTGTCGTCGCGGACCACCGACGCCACCGCCTTCAGGTTGACGATGGTGGAGCGATGGATCTGGCGGAACTGGTGCGGATCCAGCGCTTCCAGCAGTTCCTTCAGCGGCGTGCGCAGCAGCGCTTCGCCTTCGGCGGTCACCACCACCGTGTACTTGCTGTCGGCGCGGAAGTAGGCGACTTCGTCGAGCATGATCAGCCTGGTCTCGCGACCGCTGTTGGCGGTGATCCAGGCCAGCGGTGGCGTGCTTGCGGCCGGCTCCGGACGCTGGGCCAGCTGCCGCAGCAGCGCGTCGAGCGTGGCCTGGTCCGGGCGGCCGGCGGCGACGCGCGCCTGCAGGCGCTGCACGGTGGCCTGCAGCCGCTCGCGCGAGATCGGCTTGAGCAGGTAGTCGACCGCGCCCTTCTCGAACGCATCGATCGCGTACTGGTCGTAGGCGGTGACGAATACCACCTGGGTGCGCGGGCTGACCTCGGCCAGCGCGGCGGCGACCTCGATCCCGGTCAGGCCGGGCATGCGGATGTCGAGGAAGGCCACGTCCGGCTTGTGCTCGGCGATGGCCTCCAGCGCGCAGGCACCGTCCTCGCACTCGGCGACGATGCGCAGTGCAGGCCAGACCTCGCCCAGCTGCAACAGCAGCGAGGTGCGCAGCAGCTCCTCGTCCTCGGCGACGACACACTCAAACATCACGGCGCTCCTCGTTGGCGATGCCGGCCGGCAGCGGCAGGGTCAGGGTGGCGGCGACGCCGCTGGGGAAGTTGGAGACGATCGAGAAGGACGCGCGCTCATCGTAGGTCAGGCGCAGGCGTTCGCGCAGGTTCTTCAGGCCGATCCCGGTGCCGGCGGTGGCGCCGCCGAAGCCCTGGCCGTCGTCGGCCACGGTAACGGTGGCATGGTCCTCGAAGCGGCGCGCCAGGATCCACACCGTGCCGCCGCCGGGCTTGGGCTCCAGGCCATGCTTGATCGCGTTCTCGACCAGGGTCTGCAGCATCATCGACGGCAGCTGCAGCGCTTTCAGCGATTCGGGCACCTCGACCTTCAGCTCGAGCCTGGCGCCCATGCGGATCTTGAGGATTTCGAGATAGGCGCGGGTGCGCTCGAGTTCCTCGCCGAGGGTCGACAGGGCGTCGTGTTCGCGCGGCAGCGAGCGGCGCAGGTACTGGATCAGGTGGCCGAGCATCTCGTCGGCGCGCGGCGGATCGGTGCGCGCCAGCACCTGGGCGTTGGCCAGGGTGTTGTAGAGGAAGTGCGGCTCGACCTGGGCCTGCAGCAGGTTCAGCCTGGCCACGGTCAGCGCGTTGTCGGTGGCGCTGCGCTCGGCCTGGGCCTGCTCGTCACGGCGCTGTTCGGCCACGCGGCGGGTGACCGAGCGCTGCAGCGCCTCGGCGTTCTCGTAACTGGTGCCCTCGTCGAGCGCGAACAGGTCGACCCAGTGCGGCGCGTCCGGCTCGCACAGCAGCGTGGCGCTGCTGGTGCCTTCGCCGGGGACCACCGTGGCCAGGACCCGGTCGCGGGTGATGGCGAAGCGCGCCAACAGGTTCCACGACGAAGGCTGGGTCCCGCCGAACGGGTCGGTGCGGCGCACCTTGGCCCGCACCTGCAGGCTGCCGCGCGAGGCCTCGATGTCTTCCACCCGTGGCAGCTCGCGCACCGCGGCCTCGATCAGGGCGAATGCCGCACCGGCGTCCATCGGCAGCTCGATCCGGCGCTGCTGGTGGTTGCTCAGCACCGCCGCGTCCAGGCGGCCGGCGGCCAGGCGCACCCGGCGCAGGTGGGTCACCGCGCCCAGCATCGCCAGCACCATCGAGCCCCAGGCCAGCAGCCAGAAAAAGCCGCCGACGCCACCGAATATCCCGCCCCAGACGAAGCCGGCAAGGAGAATCGCCACGGCCCAGGCGAACAGGATGCGCAGGATCAGGAACAGGCTGGCGGACACGGGACACCGGGGGTTGGCAGGTGCCGCGGAGCATAGCCGCCTGCTGCGCGCCTGGAAGCAGGCGCGCGATGAAACCATGGTGGGGCCGACGAAACCGGCCGCCGCGACCGCGGGATCCGTCGCGCGTGCCCGGCTCCAGGCCGCGCTGCGCGGTCAGGCCGGACCGGCGGGCGTGCCGCCTTCGCGGATCCGCGACCAGGCCCGGTCGAACACCGTGCCGGCCTCGTCCTCGGTCAGCACGCTGGCGAGGACGTCGTCGCGCTGCAGGTACAGCTGCAGCGCTTCCTCGCGCGCCACGCGCGGGTGGTTGAGGTAGACGTCGTAGGCGGCGCCCAGTACCGGCCAATAGCGGGCGAAGCTGCGCATCGCGCGTGCACGCGGCAGTCCGTGGTAACGCTGGCGCCAGTGCTCGCGTTCGCGATCGATGTCGATCATCACCGCGTGGCGCGGTGTGGGTTCCACTTCATCCATCAGCCTGCCGCCTGTCCGACGCCGGCGCGTTTTGCACCGGCGATGGCCCTGTCCATCGAGAATCGCCGTTCCGGCGTCGGCAGCGGGTGAAAGGGAAGGCGCCCGAATGAAGTGTTCAGTCCGTTCGCGTCCACGCTGCACGGCATGAATGTGACTGGCGTCACGCGATCGCAGCCGGCTATACGGCCTGGCCTGCCGCGTGTCCCGACGCCCACGCCCACTGGAAGTTGTAACCGCCCAGCCAGCCGGTGACGTCGAGCACTTCGCCGATGAAATACAGCCCAGGCACGTGCCGCGACTGCATCGTGCTGGATGACACCGCATCGGTGTCGACGCCACCGAGCGTCACTTCGGCGGTGCGATAACCCTCGGTACCGCTGGCCACCAGCGGCCAGTCGGCGAGCACGCCGGCGACTTCGCGCAGCTGCGGCGGGTCGTACTGGCGCATCGGCCTGTTCGGCAGCCACCACTCGCACAGGCGCTGGGCGAAGCGCCGCGGCAGCACCTCGGCCAGCACCGTCTTCAGCTCGGCATCGGGACGCTGCTTCTGCTGCGCGCGCAACCAGTCGTCCGCGTCGCGGCCGGGCAGCAGGTCCAGGCGCACGGTGTCGCCGGGCTGCCAGTAGGACGAGATCTGCAGGATCGCCGGACCACTGACCCCGCGATGGGTAAACAGCAGCGCTTCGCGGAAGTCGCGCTTGCCGCAGCGCGCCTCGACCTCGAGGGCCACGCCGGACAGGTCCTGCAAGCGCTCCTGGTGCCGGCCGCTGAGGGTCAGCGGCACCAGTCCGGCGCGCGTGGGCAGCACCGCATGGCCGAACTGCCGCGCCAGCTCGTAACCGAAGCCGCTGGCACTGAGGCTGGGAATCGACAGGCCACCGCTCGCCACCACCAGCGTCGGGGCGGCGAACGAACCCTGCGCCGTGCGCACGCGGAAGCCACCGCCGTCGGCATGCTCGACCCGCTCGATCGTGCAGTGCGTGCGGATCTCCACGCCCGCGGCGGCGCACTCGTCCAGCAGCATCTTCACGATGAGCTTGGAAGAGACGTCGCAGAACAGCTGGCCGAGGGTCTTCTCGTGCCAGGCGATGCGGTGCTTGTCGACCAGCTCGATGAAGTGCGAAGGCGTGTAGCGGGCCAGCGCCGACTTGCAGAAGTGCGGATTGGCCGACAGGTAGTTCGCAGGCGTGGCGCCGGTGTTGGTGAAATTGCAGCGGCCGCCACCGGACATCAGGATCTTCTTGCCGACCTTGTTGGCGTGTTCCACCACCAGCACGCGCAGGCCACGGCCGCCGGCGGTCAGCGCGCACATCAGCCCGGCGGCGCCGGCACCGATGACGATGGCGTCGTACGACTGCCCGCCCATGCGCCGCTGCTCAGGCCGCCTGCGCGCCCATGCGCGCGACCGGCTGCACGACCGTCTCGGCGCCGTCGGCTTCGAGCAGGCTCACCTCGCCGTCCTGGATCATCACCGTGAAGCGCATGCCGCGCGCATAGCGCGCCGCCAGCGCCTCGACCTGCGCGGCGGGCAGGTCGAGCACGAGCAGGTTGTCGTGGCGGGCCAGCGCCTGTGCGTTCTTCTCCCACCACAGGTCGGCGGCGCGGCCGCCGTAGTTGAGCACCACGACTTCCCGGGAACGGCCGCAGGCCTTGCGGATCCGCGACTCGTCCGGCTGGCCCAGTTCGATCCAGCGCTCGACCTCGCCGGTGTAATCGCGCTGCCACAGGTCCGGGTCCTCGTCGGTGCTCAGGCCACGACCGAACTCCAGGCGCTCGTCCGCGAACAGGGCGAACGCGAGCAGCCGCACCATCAGCCGCTCGTCGGTCTCGGACGGATGCTGGGCCAGGGTCAGCGGATGGGTCGCGTAGTAGTGCCGGTCCATGTCGCTGATCTGCAGCTCGGCACGGACGACGGTGGCCTTGAGCGCCATGGGATTCCTGCGGTGATGTCGCGGCGGGCGCGAGCGGGACGCGCATGATACGCCGGCACGCGCCGGCGATCGGCGCCGCGACCCGCCGGCGCCAGCCAGGTATGACGTGCCCCGCGACGGCGCGCTGGATATCCGTGTACGCACGCGGCGGCAACAGCGGCGCCGCCGCGTGGCGATACCGGGCAACCGCGCTCAGCTTTCGAGCAGGTGCGCCGCGTCGCGCTGGAACGCCCAGTGGTAGGTGTTGGCGGTCTCCACCGGCTGGACGTTGCGGAACGCGCGTGCGCGTTCCTCGTTGGTGAACGCCTCGGGCACCGTCCCCGGCGGCGAGTGCTGGATCGACAGGAACGCGAGCGGACCGAAGCCCGCGATCGAAGCGGCGAAATCGGCGACGTTCTTCATGGTGGCACCTCGTGATGGCCCGTCCGCTGGGCCGTTGCTCCTGCAGTTCCCCGTTTGCCGCGGCGCGGCGCCGGCTCGGCACCACCCGCGGCGGACGGGTCCTTCCCGCCCGTTGGCCAATGCTGTTGCGGCAGCCGCGAAACAGGAGTGAAAGCCACCGCCCGCCACGCTTTCCCGCGCCGCCGCAGTACCCCTCCTTGCCGGCATCAACGCGCCACTCGTGGCGGACAGGCCACGCCGCGGCCGGGCGGTGGCGGTATCCTTGCCACCCCGCCGGCGATGCCGGCAGCAACCGCACCGCATTCCGATGAGCGATACGCCTCCCGACCGCCTGGCCATGGATCCCCGCAGCCCGTACCACGATGCCGCCCTGCTCGACCGCGGCGTGGGCGTGCGCTTCAACGGCCAGGAACGCGACAACGTCGAGGAGTACTCGGTGAGCGAGGGCTGGATCCGGGTCCAGGTCGGGCGCTCGCGCGACCGCCGCGGCAATCCGATGACGATCAAGGTCAAGGGCACGGTCGAGCCGTACTTCCTCAAGCAGGACTGAGCGCGGCCCGCGCTCCTCAGGCGCCGCAGCCGGCCATCTGCCGGTCGGCGTACCACAGCGCGCGCCGGGCCATGTCGTAGGCGCCGTTGGCCACGTTCGGCAGCATGTGCTCGGCGCGGATCGGATCGGCGCCGCGCGCATACGCGGCCTCGGCCTTCTGCAGTTCGTCCAGGTGCTCCAGCAGCGGCTGCATCAGCCGTTGCAGCCGCGCGCGGTCGCAATGCCCGTAGCTGGTTTCCAGCGCGGCGACCTGCTCGCGGATCCGCCGGCTCGCTTCGCCATCCAGGCCCGGTGCCGGCTGGTAGTCGATCGGCGCGGCCTTGTACGCATCGCCAGTGGCTTCGCTGCCCAGGTCGGCGACGCGCTCATGCCGTGCGGGATTGAAGCGCACCTCGGGCGAGGCGCGCGCCTGCGCGTGTTCGATGTCGCGACCGAGCAGGAACCTGGCGATCTTGCGTTGCGCGCGCGCGATCTCCTGCGCGGTGACGTCGGCAAGGTCGCCGTCACTGATCCAGTCCTTGGCGAAGCGCGTCTCGCGCGACGGAACCGGATTGGAGCGCTGCAGCAGGCGCCTGGCCGCGCTGTCGTCGACCGCGGTCGTGGAACCCGGCGGCGCGGCGGACGGCGGCGCCCAGCGGTCGGACGCGGTGGCCGGTATCTGCAGGCGGCCGTCGGCGCCGTAAAGGACCAGGGCACCGTGCGCCGGTCCGGCGGCTTTCGCCGGCGCCGCTGCCGGAACCGGCGCGGCCGCATGCATCGGCGCCGCACCCGGAACCGATGGCACGCCCGAACGCGCGCCGGCCAGGGCCGCCGCCGGCGGCGAGGGTGCCGGCGGCGCAACAACCCGCGGTTCACGCGCGGAGAACACCAGCTGCACGCGCGGCCCATCGTCCTGCGGCGACGGCGGATGCGGCAGGCCGACCAGCACGCGTCCTGCCAGCAGCAGCACGGCCACGCTGCCGGCCAGCGCGAGCGCGCGCGGCAGCGCATCGCCATGCCACCTGGATGTCCTTGCTTCGGGCACGGGCGCAGCAGCGTCCTGTTTCTCACCGACCCGTGGTGACCGCCGCCACCCCGGGCGAGTTCCCGTGCGGCATCCACTGGCACATGACACGTTCATCCAGCGCGCGGCGCCCGGCCACGGCCACTGCCTTTTCGCCGCATCATGGTCGACACTGTGCGTGGCCCGGACCTGGCGCCATGGCGATGGCGAGGACGGGAGGAGTACACGATGGCATCGATCTCCCCCACGCGCGGCAACGCCCTCGTCGTCGAGGACGACCCCGGCTTGCGCATGTGCATCGCCGACGTGCTGGCCGACATGGGTTACGCGGTGGTCGAAGCCGGCCACGCCGACGAAGCGTTGCGCGCGGTGGATGGCGGCCTGGCACCGGCGCTGCTGGTCACCGACCATCTGATGCCCGGCATGTCCGGGTCGGTGCTGGCGCGCGAGGTCGTCGCGCGCCATCCGCAGGCGCGGGTGATCCTGGTGTCCGGCTACAGCGACCTGTCCGCAGACCCGGGCATGATCCTGCTGGCCAAGCCGTTCCGGCTGCAGGAACTGCGCGACTGCGTGGAAGCGGCGGCCGCGCCGCGCTGAGCCGGCACGGCGCCGCGTCCGGGCAGGATCATTCGCCGGTCAGGTCGACCACGTCGAAGGCGGCGACCGGGTCGACCTCGGCGTCGTAGTCGACGTCGTCGCGCTCGAAGCCGAACAGCTTCAGGAAGTCGTGCTTGTAGCTGGCGTAGTCGGTGACGTCGAACAGGTTCCCGGTGGTCACCGTCGGCCACAGGTCGCGGCAGGCCTGCTGCACGTCGTCGCGCAGCTCGCGGTCGTCCAGGCGCAGGCGGTTGGAATCGTCGGTCGGCGGCGGGTTGGCCGCGTACAGGTGCTCGCGGAAGGTTCGCTCGAGCTGCTCGATGGTGCCTTCGTGCAGGCCCTTCTCCTTCATGATCCGGTAGACGATGGCGATGTACAGCGGCATCACCGGGATCGCGGCGCTGGCCTGGGTCACCACCGACTTGAGCACGGCCACGTTGCCCTGGCCGCCACCGGGCTTGAGCGCGGCGTCGATCGCGTGCGCGGCGCGGTCGAGGTCTTCCTTGGCCTTGCCCAGCGCGCCGTGCCAGTAGATCGGCCAGGTGATCTCGGTACCGATGTAGCTGAAGGCCACGGTCTTGGCGTCGGGGGCGAGCACGCCGGCCTTGGACAGCGCGTCGATCCACAGCTCCCAGTCCTGCCCGCCCATCACCGTGACGGTGTCGGCGATCTCCTGCTCGGTGGCCGGCTCGACCGTGGCGTGGATGATCTGGTCGCGGTTGGTGTCCACTGCGGTCGCTTCGTACGGCTGGCCGATCGGCTTGAGCGCCGAGCGCTTCAGCTCGCCGGTATCGGGCAGGCGGCGCACCGGCGAGGCGAGCGAATAGACCACCAGGTCGATCGGGCCGCCCATCTCGCGGGCCATCTCGATCGCCTTGTCGCGCACTTCGTTGGAGAACGCGTCGCCGTTGATCGAGCGGCTCCACAGGCCGGCGGCCTTGGCGTAGCGGTCGAACGCGGCCGAGTTGTACCAGCCCGGGTTGCCGGACTTCTTGTCGGTGCCGGGCTTCTCGAAGAACACGCCCAGGGTCGCCGCGCCGTAACCGAACGCGGCGGTGATGCGCGCGGCCAGGCCGTAGCCGGTGGACGAACCGATCACCAGCACCCGCTTCGGGCCGTCGTTGCGCACGCCCTGCGACTGCACGTGGCGGATCTGGTCCTGCACGTTCCTGTCGCAGCCCACGGGGTGGGCGGTGGTGCAGATGAAGCCTCGGACTTTGGGATGGATGACCACGCGGACTCTCTCGGAAGCGGATGGAGGCGCGGGCGCACGGGCGCCGGCGCAGCGGCACAGTCTAAGTGGTACGGCCGGAAACCGGCCCTTCCGGGGCGTATGGAGCGATCGCCGGACCGGCCATCAACGCGCGGCCGGCCGCCCTGGCGACGCGACGGATACCGCCGCCGCGCGACCGGCTTACGGTGCGGCCGGGCAGATCCGCGCGCCGCGGGCGCGGGTGCGTGCGGCCCAGGCGTAGAGGCCGATGCCGGCCACGGCGGTAGCCGCGCCGACGAAACCGGTCGAGGTCCAGCCGAAACCGGCGGTGATCGCCATGCCGCCCAGCCACGGGCCCAGCGCGTTGGCGGTGTTGAACGCGGCGTGGTGCGAGGCGGCCGCCAGGGTCTGCGCGCCGTCGGCCACGTCCATCAGGTGCGACTGCAGGATCGGGCCGAGCGCGCCCATCATGCCGATGCAGACCGTGGCCAGCAGCAGGCTCCACGGCTGCTGCGCGGCCAGCGGGAACAGCAGCAGCATGGCCACGGCCCAGGCCAGCACCACCGGCACCGCGCGGAACTGCAACCGGTCGAACAGCCAGCCGCCAAGCATGTTGCCGATCACCCCGCCCAGGCCGAAGCCGGCCACGCCCAGCGGGATCCACGCCGGGGCCACGCCGGTGACCTCGACCATGGTCGGCGCCAGGTAACTGAAGACCGCGAACATGCCGGCAAAACCAACGGCGCCGATCAGCAGCGCCTGCCACACCGGCAGCCGGTTGAACGCGCGCAGCTCGTCCAGCGGCCGCTCGCGCGGGCCCTCCACGCCGTCCGGCAGCGACCAGGCGATCAGCGCGACGGTGACCAGCGAGATCACCGACACCGCGGCGAACACCCAGCGCCAGCTCACCAGCTGGCCGGTCCAGGTGGCCAGCGGCGTGCCGAGCAGGATCGCCAGGGTCAGGCCCAGCATCACCAGGCTGACCGCGCGGCCGCGGGCTTCCGGCGGGCTGATCGACACCGCGGTCAGCGCGGCCACGCCGAAATAGGCGCCGTGCGGCAGGCCGGCGATGAAGCGGAACAGGAGCAGGCTGCCGTAATCCGGGCCGAGCGCGCTGGCCAGGTTGCTGAGAGCGTAGAACGCCATCAGCGCCAGCAGCAGCGTCTTGCGCTTCAGCGCCCCGCCCAGGATCGCCAGCAGCGGCGCGCCCACCACCACGCCCAGCGCATAGGCGCTGATCAGGTGGCCGACATCCGGCGCGCTCACCCGCAGCTCGGCGGCCATGTTCGGCATCAGGCCCATGCCGGCGAATTCGCTGGTGCCGATGGCGAAGCCGCCCAGGGTCAGGGCGGTGAGGACCAGGGCGTGGCGGCCACGGCTGAGGGCCGGGAACGCCGATGCCGCCACGGGTGCGGTGGGAAGGGGGGCCGAGGACATGGGCTCATTATGCTGCGATGCAGCAAGCCCGCATAGCCCGCCCGATGCAACACCGGGATGCCTGTTCATGGAACGACCGGCCCCGGCTGTCGAACCGGCCACGGTCCGGGCGTCGCCTTTGTGGACGGGCGACCGCCCGGGCGACGGAGGACCCATGCCCATTCCCATCGGCCAGGTCATTGTCGAACAGACCGTCAGCATCGACGGCTGCGCCGAGGACGCCGATGGCGGCATCGGCTTCTTCACCGACGCGCGTGCGATCAACGCCGCCGACGCCGAACAGCTGCGCATGCTCGGCAGCGTGGGCGCGATCGTGCTCGGCGCGCGCACCTACCGGATGTTCGCCGACTACTGGCCGCAGGCCGATCCGCGCGTCGAACCGGTCGCCGCGCCAATCCGCGACCTGCCCAAGTTCGTGGTCTCCTCGACCCTGGAGTGGGCGCCGTGGGGTCGGCACCAGGCAGCGATGCTGCTGCGCGGCGATGGCGTGGCGGCGGTGCGCGACCTGCGCACGCGCATCGACGGCAACCTGGTCATATGGGGCAGCCTGACCTTGACCGATGCGCTGCTGCGCGCCGGCCAGGTCGACGTACTGCGGCTGCGGATCGTGCCGGTACTGCTCGGTCGCGGCCGCCGCGTCGCCCCGCCCGGCACCGGCCGACGCGACTGGTCGCTGGCGCAGGCCAAAACGTTCGACGGCGGGCTGGTGGTGCTGGAATACCACGCCGCGCGTTGACCGGGCTCACTCGTACAGACGCTGGCAGCGCTCGCAGAAGAACGCACGCCGCCCGGCCAGTCCCAGGTGCTTGCGGTAGGTCAGCCGCTGCCCGTCCCGCGGGCAGATCGTGCGGGTATGGACCTGGTAGTGCTTGCGCAGCACGTAGGCCTTCTTCCAGCGCAGGAAATCGAAACTGTATTCACGCGCCTGCTTCACCAGCTCGCCGAGCTTGCGTGGCGACAGCGCGCCGATGCGGCTTTCCGGATGCACGCGGATACGGTGCAGCACCTCGTTCTTGATGATGTTGCCGACCCCGGAGAACACCTGCTGGTCCAGCAACGCGTCGGCGGCCAGCGCGTCGGGCTTCGCGCGCAGCTTGCGTCGCGCCTGCGCTGGATCCCAGGCGTCGTTCATGACATCGACGCTCCAGTCGTAGACCTCGTCCAGCGGGGCATCGATGAACTTCACCGAGCAGGCGTAGAAGTTCAGTTCGTCGCCATCGTCGAAATCCAGGCCCAGGCGCGGCGGCGTGTCCTTGCGCGCGTTGATCCGGTAGCTGCCGAACAGCATGAAGTGCACGCGCAGGCTGAAGGCGTCGAACTCGACCAGGAAATGCTTGCCCCAGCTGCGCAGCGCCCGGACCCGCTGCCCGGCCATGCGCTGGATCGGCTCGCGGCTGTTGCCGCGTACCGACGCCACCCGGCGTCCGGCGAACCCGGCCGCCTCTTCTTTCAGGATCACGATGGATGGACCTTCCGGCACGTCGCTAGTATCGGAATCTCAGGTGACCGCGCCGTCAATCGCACTGCACGCCGGCGTGACACACTGGCCGCTACGCATGAAGAGCCCTCGATGAACTACCTGGCCCACCTGTACCTGGCCCGGCCCGATCCGGAAGCCATGCTCGGCGCGCTGCTCGGCGACTTCGTGTTCGGCCGCAGCGCGCTGCAGGACTACAGCGCGGTGGAGCGGCGCGAGATCCTGGTCCATCGCCAGGTCGACCGCTATACCGACACCCATCCGCTGGTGGTCGCCGCGCGCGAACGCTTCACGCCGGGATTGCGCCGCTATGCCGGGATCGCGCTGGACGTGTACTACGACCATTGCCTGGCCCGCGACTGGGATCGTTATGCCGGGGTTCCGCTGGAGGACTTCAGCGCGCGCTTCTACCGCTACCTGCTGTCGCGACTGGACGACCTGCCGCCGCGGCTGCAGGCGATCGCACCGCGTATCGCCGCGCACGACTGGCTGGGCTCGTACCGCGACCGCGCCAGCGTGGATCTTGCGGTCAGCCGGATTGCGACACGGCTGTCGCGCAACGGCGATCGCCTGGTCGCGTGCCTGGACGACCTGCGCCGGCACGAGCCCGAGATCGCCGCCAGCTTCGATGCCTTCTTCCCGCAGCTGGTGGCACACGTGCTGGCGCTGCGGCGCTCGCCGCCCTTCGCCTGAACCCGGCGTCTTGCGCGCATCGCCGCGGGCGGCCAAGGTGACCGTCGTACCGCACCACGGAGGCGCCATGCGTCCATCCGCCGCCGCCCCGCTGGCCGCGCGCCTGCTCCTGCCGGGCCTGCTCCTGCTGGGCCTGCTGCCATTGGCCGTGCCTGCACCGGGCGCGACCACCACGCCGGTGCCGGCGACGATGCAGGCGCGATTGTCGCGGCCATCGCCGCAGCCCTTGCCACCGGACCAGGCCTGGCCACAGCTGTTCGCCGCGGTGCAGGAAGCGCGGCTGTTCGCCGACCAGAAGCACTTCGCCGATGCGGTGCCGCGACGCGATCCTGCCAGCATCGAAGGCGCCTACCTCGCCGCCCGCAACAGCGCCGGCTTCGACCTGCGCCGCTTCGTGCTCGACAACTTCGCCCTGCCCGCCGAACCGGAGCCGATGCCCGTCGAACACCACGCCGGCCTGCGCGCGCACATCGATGCCCTGTGGCCACGGCTGGTGCGGCACAGCCCGCGGCCGGACGCGCACGACAGCCTGCTGCCGCTGCCGTGTCCCTACGTGGTGCCCGGCGGCCGTTTCCGCGAGCTCTACTACTGGGATTCGTACTTCACCATGCTCGGCCTGGTCGAAAGCGGGCAGAACACGCTGTCGCGACAGATGCTCGGCGACTTCGCCCACCTCATCGACGCCTGGGGCCACGTGCCCAACGGCAACCGCAGCTATTACCTGAGCCGCTCGCAGCCGCCGTTGTTCTCGCACATGGTCGAGCTGGAGGCGCGCGACGATCCGCAGGTGGCGGTGGCGTACCTGCCGCAGCTGCGCCGCGAGCACGCGTTCTGGATGGAGGGCGGCGCAGGCTTGGCTCCCGGCCAAGCCATGCGCCGGGTGGTGCGGATGACCGATGGCAGCCTGCTCAACCGCTACTGGGACGACCGCGACGCACCACGGCCGGAGTCGTTCGTGCAGGACCGC
Source organism: Pseudoxanthomonas sp. (assembly GCA_017745195.1). Lineage (GTDB taxonomy): Bacteria > Pseudomonadota > Gammaproteobacteria > Xanthomonadales > Xanthomonadaceae > Pseudoxanthomonas. Next base: position 47,130 of record JAGHZW010000169.1, read on the forward strand.
CTGACCGCCGCGGCGGCCGCCCGTCCCGCCGCCGGCGTGTACCGCGACCTGCGCGCGGGAGCCGAGAGCGGCTGGGATTTTTCCAGCCGCTGGCTGGACGATCCGATGCGGCTGGACACCATCCGCACCACCGACATCGTGCCGGTCGACCTCAACAGCCTGCTGCACCACCTGGAAGCGACCATCGCCGCGGCCTGCACCCGCAGCGGCGACCGTGCCTGCGCGCGCGAGTACCGGGCGATGGCCGACGCCCGCGCCGGGGCGATCCAGCGCTACCTGTGGCAACCGCAGGGCTGGTACGCCGATTACGACTGGCGCCGCGGCGTCGTACGCCCGGCACTGACCGCCGCGGCCCTGTTCCCGCTGTATGCGGGCATCGCCACGCCCGGGCGCGCGCACCGCACCGCCACGGCCGTGCGCGCTCAGCTGTTGCGCCCGGGTGGACTGGTCACGACCACGGTCGACAGTGGCCAGCAGTGGGACGCGCCCAATGCGTGGGCGCCGCTGCAGTGGGTCGCCGTCGCCGGGCTGCGCCGCTACGGCGAGGAGGCGCTGGCGCACGAGGTGGCAGCCACCTTCACCGGCAACGTGCAGGCGCTGTTCGCGCGCGAGCACAAGCTGGTGGAAAAGTACGACGCCGACGGCGCGCTGCAGGGCGGCGGTGGCGGCGAATACCCGCTGCAGGACGGCTTCGGCTGGACCAACGGCGTGGTGCTGAAGCTGTTCGCGGTCTATCCGGATCTGGAACACGTTTCGACCCGCCCGGAGGCGGCCGAATCCGGCAGCACCGGCGCGGATGCGGGCGGGACCGGTGCCGGCGTGTCGATCCTGCCCGCGCTCGGCCGTCGTTCCCACGTTCCCGCCCTCGCCCCAGGCCCGCCATGACCCTCGCCCTCTACGCCCATCCGTTTTCCTCCTACAGCCAGAAGGCGCTGGTCGCGCTGTACGCCAACGCGATTCCGTTCGAGTACCGCAACCTCGAGGACGCGGCGCACCAGCGCGCGCTGGAAGCGCTGTGGCCGATGAAGCGCTTCCCCGTGCTTGTCGACAGCACGCGGATCGATGGCACGCCGGCCGATGACGGACGCACCGTGATCGAAGCCACGGCGATCATCGAGTACCTGCACGTGCGCCATCCCGGCCCGGTGCGACTGCTGCCGGACGACCCGCTGGCCGCGGTCGAGGTGCGCATGCTCGACCGCTTCTTCGACAACTACGTGTCCACGCCGCAGCAGAAGGTGGTATTCGACGCGATCCGCGCCGAAGCCGACCGCGATCCCTACGGCGTGGCCGAGGCGCGGCGCATGCTCGACACCTCCTACGCCTGGTTGGAAAAACACCTGGCCGACGGTCGCACCTGGGCGGCCGGCGACGCCTTCAGCCTGGCCGACTGCGCCGCGGCGCCGTTCCTGTTCTATGCGGACTGGACCCACCGGATTCCCGAAGCCTGCGCCCGCGTGCACGCCTACCGCGCGCGCCTGCTCGCCTGGCCCGCCTTCGCCCGTGCGGTGGAGGAGGCGCGTCCATTCCGGCCCTACTTCCCGCTCGGCGCACCGGACCGCGACTGAGCGCACCGGCCCGGAAGCGGCTGGCAACCGGACCGCGGGAGCGCGGCCCCCACGGTGCTGCCGGCAAGCTGCCGCGAAACAGCGCTGCCTGCAAAAAAAAAGCCGCGTGCCGCGCATACATGCTGCACTGCAACTGGACCTGTCGGCGGACGATGTTAGCGTTAACATCAATTCCGGGGACTTGCCGATGAATCGATTGAACAGGCGGAACAGGCGCATCCGCCATGGTGTGCGCACCGCCGGGTGCGTGGCCTGCCTGCCTGTCGTTGCCCCCGCCGGATCGAACAACCGGCCGCACCAAACCGGCGATCACCCGACCTTGTCCAGGCCGGGGACGCGCCACCGCTCCGCCATGTGAGTCCATGCGTCGGATGCGCACGTCCAGGCACGAACCGGGTATCCCGGCCCCCGAAGCAGGCTCCATGTTCCCAAGACTTCTCCTCCTCGCCGCGGCCGCCGCCAGCACCTCCCTGCATGCGGCCCCGACCGGACTGGATTCCAACGGCCACCTGCAACCGGTCGGGCGCGCGGCCACGACGCAAGGCTTCGCTTTCACCCGGCTGGAAAACGGCGTGCAGGTCCGCGTCGCCGGCCACACCAAGAACATCCTCTTCTACGGCCCGGGCACCGTCCGGGTGAACACCAACCTCGGCGAGAATTACTGGAAACATCCGAGCATCGTGGTGGTCGCCCCGCCGGCAGAGGTGTCCTTCGGCATCGACGAGTCCGGTGATGCGCTGGCCCTCGATTCGGGGAAGCTGAAGATCACGGTCGACAAGCGCACCGGCGCGCTGGCCTTCCACGACGCCGCGGGCAGGCTGTTCACCCGGGAGAGGGCGGAAGATCCGGAGGACGTCAGGAAAGTCGAGATTTCCGGCGCGCCCACCTACGAGGTCAGCAACACCTTCACCCTCAAGCCCGGCGAGGGCATCTACGGCTTCGGCTTCGTCGAACCGGGGCAGACCAATCGCCGCGGCAAGGACCTGCTCCTGGTCCAGACCAACGTCGGCATCATCATCCCGGTCATGGTGTCCACCGAGCGCTACGGGGTGATGTGGGACACCTATTCGAAGATGACGTTCAAGGACAACGCCGACGGTGCCACGCTGTGGGCCGAAAGCGCGCCGGGCGGCGTCGATTACTACTTCATGGCCGGGGCCGACCTGGACGAGGTGATCGGCGACTACCGCGACCTCACCGGCCAGGCGCCGATGTATCCAAAGCAGGCGTTCGGCCTGTTCATGAGCAAGGAGCGCTACCCCACCCAGCAACGCCTCGTCGAGGTTGCCCGCGCCTTCCGCGAGAAGCGCTTCCCGCTCGATTACATCGTGCAGGACTGGCAGTACTGGGGTTCGGACAAGGACGGCACCTGGAGCGGGATGATCTGGGATCCGGAGCGCTATCCCGATCCGGAGGGCATGGCCAGGACGCTGCACGACCTGCACCTGAAACTGATGGTCTCCATCTGGCCGGGCGTGGGCAACGATACCGCGCTGGCCCGGGCCCTCGACGCGAAGGGCCTGCGCTTCGCGCCGCTGCACTGGATCTCGAAGCAGGCGCGGATCTACGACGCCTACAGCGCGGAAGGCCGCCGGATCTACTGGGACTACGCCCGGACAGGCCTGTTCGACAAGGGCGTGGATGCGCTGTGGATGGACGGCACCGAAGTCGAGGTGGGCACCGCCTGCTGGAATCCGCAGGAAGTCGAGGACGACATCAAGGGGCTCGAGACCAATGCGATGGGTGATTTTTCCCGTTACCTGAATCCCTACACCCTCATGACCACCAAGGGCACCTACGAGGGACAGCGCGCCAGCAACGACAGGCGCGTCTTCACCCTCACCCGCTCGGCCTGGGCCGGTGCCCAGCGCTACGCCGCCGCCTCGTGGTCGGGCGACATCTTCGCCAGCTGGAAGACGCTGCAGGAGCAGGTCGCCGGCGGAGTGAACGTGACCATGGCCGGCACGCCGTACTGGACCCAGGACATCGGCGGCTTCTTCGTCACCGACTTCCCCGGCGGCGAGGACAACCCCGCCTACCGGGAGCTGTTCGCGCGCTGGTTCCAGTACGGCGCATTCAATCCGCTGATGCGTGTCCACGGCACCAGCATCGAGCGCGAGCCCTACATCTTCGCCGACAAGGATCCGGCGATGTACCGGGCCCTCGTCGATGCGGTGAACCTGCGCTACCACCTGCTGCCCTACATCTACAGCCTGGGCTGGCAGGTGAGCAGCGACGGCTACACCCTGATGCGCGGGATGGCGATGGACTTCCCCGACGATCCGAAGGTCCGCGACCTTGGCGACGAGTTCATGTTCGGGCCGTCCTTCCTCGTCCATCCGGTCACCCGCCCGATGTACCACGTCCAGGCACCGCCGCCGGAAACCGTGCCCGCCTCCGCCCTGCACACGCCGGACGGCAAGCCGGGCATCGCGGTCCGGTATTTCGAAGGCACGAACTTCGAGAAGCCCGCCGGCACGGCGGTCGATGCGCAGGTGGACTACACCTGGCCCGGCCCGCCGCTGGCCGGACCGCCGCCCGGGCTGCACGGATTCGACAATTTCTCCGGTCGCTGGGAAGGCACGCTGACCGCGCCGGAAAGCGGCGAGTACGAGATCGGCGTGGAAGGCGACGATGGCTTCCGCCTGTTCCTCGATGGCAGGAAGGTCGTCGAGGACTGGGGCCCGCGGCCCAAGCTCTACCGTGGCGCGAAGATCGACCTCGCCGCCGGCCAGAAGGTCGCGGTGAAGATCGAGTACTTCCAGGGCGGCGTCGACCGCTCCCTCCGCCTGGCATGGCGCACCCCGACCGCCGCGAAGGACCTGGCACGCCGGAACACGGGCCTGGACACCACCATGGAAACCTACCTGCCGGCCGGGACCGGCTGGTACGACTTCTGGACCAACCAGTTCCACGCGGGCGGACGGGCCGTTTCCACCGAGGCGCCACTCGACCGTTTCCCGCTGTTCGTCCGCGCCGGCTCGATCGTCCCGTTGGGGCCGCAGCTCCAGTACGCCACCGAGAAACCGGGCGCGCCTTACCAGGTCCGCATCTATCCGGGCGCGGACGCGAAGTTCACGGTCTACGAGGACGACAACGAAACCTATGCCTATGAAAAGGGGCAGCGCGCGACCTACGACCTGGCCTGGAACGACGCGACCAGGACGCTGAGCATCGGCGCGCGCGAGGGCGCGTTCCCCGGCATGCTCGAACGCCGGACCCTGGATGTCGTGCTCGCGGTGCCGGGCCGGAATGCCGGCGCACCCGGGATGCCGGTCGGCGCCAGGACGGTCACCTATACCGGCGAGCCTCTCGAGGTCAGGTTCTGATCCATCGCGAACATGACCAGGCGCTGTTCTTTCTCCGCCCCGGGCTCGCTTCGGCCCGCAACCTCTCCTGCACCGTCCAGACCGCCACGGGCCTGGACCACCCGTGCGTCCACCATCAAGCCATGGCGCGCCGCCTGTCCGGGCGGATTCGCCGCGGATGAACTGACATCACCACGAGGATCCACCGATGAACCAGACCCCTCCCATCCACCGGCGCCGCACCGCCCTCGCCACCCTGCTGCTGCTCACGACGCATGCCGCGGTGGGAGCCCCGCTGAAGCTCAACGACGCCGGCTACTTCACCACGCCCGGCCTGGACGTGCTGGCCTTCAGCAACACCTATGACGGCAACTTCAGCGACTCCAAGATCGCCGGCGTCGAACTGATCCACCACGGCGTGCGCACCGCCACCAACGGCGACGTGCGCCTGTCGCCGACGCCCGAGCAGTGGGACATCGTCGCCACCCCGGTCGAGCGCAAGGTGGATGCGGCCAGCGGCACGGTCACCACCCGCATGCGCTTCGACAGCGAAAACTTCGAGTACGCGGTCAAGGTCTCGCCGCGCGGCGATGGCGTCGCCATCCAGGTCCTGCTCGACAAGCCGCTGCCGGCCAAGCTGGCCGGCAAGGCCGGCTTCAACCTCGAGTTCCTGCCCTCGGCCTACTTCGGCAAGTCGTGGATGACCGATGCCGGCAACGGCGCGCTGCCGCTGTACCCGTCCGGCCCGAGCCAGCGCGACGCCACCGGCGCCACCGTGCGCCTGCCGCTGGCCAGCGGCAGCCACGTGCTCACCCTGGCCCCGGAAGATGCGACCCGTCGCGTGGCGATCCATTCGCCCAAGGCCGAGCTGAGCCTGTACGACGGTCGCAACAACGCGCAGAACGGCTGGTACGTGGTGCGCTCGCTGCTGCCGGCCGGCAAGACCGGCACGGTGCTGGAATGGACCGTGGAAGGCAGCACCGTGCCGGGCTGGACCCGGCCCACGGTAATTGGCCACTCGCAGGTCGGCTACCACCCGGCGCAGCGCAAGGTCGCGATCCTCGAACGCGACCGTCGTGCCGAGGCGCCGACCCGTGCACGCCTGCTGCGCGTGGCTGCCGACGGCAGCAGCGCCGAAGTGCTGGCCGCCCAGCCGCAGCGCTGGGGCGAGTACCTGCGTTACGACTACTACACCTTCGACTTCTCCGGCGTGCGCGAGCCGGGCCTGTACCAGATCGAGGCCGACGGCCAGCGCACCGCGACCTTCCGCATCGCCGCCGACGCCTACGCCAACGCCTGGCATCCGACCATGGACGTGTACCTGCCGGTGGCGATGGACCACATGTTCGTCAACGAGGCCTACCGCGTCTGGCACGGCCGCTCGCACATGGACGACGCGCGCCAGGTGCCGGCCGGCAAGGAACATTTCGACCTGTACGGCCAGGGCCCGGAACTGGATTCGCCGTTCAAGCCCGGCGAGCACATCCCCGGCCTGAATATCGGCGGCTGGTTCGACGCCGGCGACTTCGACCTGCGCACCCAGACCCATTACGCAGCGGTGATGTCGCTGGTCGACACCTGGGAACTGGCCAGGCCGATGCGCGACGAGACCAGCATCGACCAGAACAAGCAGCACGTCGAGATCCATCGTCCCGACGGCGTGCCCGACCTGCTGCAGCAGATCGAGCACGGCACGCTGATGCTGATCGCCCAGCACCGCGTGTTCGGCCACGCCATCCCCGGCATCGTCGAGCCGGACCTGGGCCAGTACACCCACCTGGGCGATGCGGTGACCAAGACCGACGGCAAGGTCGACGACCCGAACGATCCGGACTCGCCGCACGACGACCGCCTGGCCTTCACCAGCGCCACCACCGCGCTCAACTACGGCTCGGCCGCCGGCCTGGCCGCCGCCAGCCGCGCGCTGCGCGGCTACAACGACGCGCTGGCCGCCGAGTCGCTGGCCACCGCGAAGAAGGTCTGGGACTTCGAGCATTCGCGCGAACCGAACCTGTTCCAGGTCGGCAACACCACCGGCGGCAACCCGCAGGACGAGGAACTGCGCGCGGCGGTGCAGCTGCTGCTGGCCACCGGCGACCGCAAGTACGCCGAGCGGATCGCCGCGCTGTGGCCGGTCATCGACGAGCGCTTCATGTTCAATGCCGCGTGGGCGGTGCGCGCGCTGCCGTACATGGACGCGGCGTTCGCCGCGCGGCTGCGCGAGCGCGCCGTCGCGCTCAAGGCCGAAAGCGCCGAAGCACTGCGCGAGAACCCGTACGGCGTGCCGATCACCCGCGGCGGCTGGGCCGGCAACGGCGCCGTGGTCGGCTATGCGGTGAGCAACTACTGGCTGCACACCGCCTACCCCGACCTGTTCGACATCGAGCCGACCCTGCAGGGCCTGAACTACCTGTACGGCACCCACCCGGATTCGAACCTGTCGTTCGTCTCGGCGGTGGGCGCGCAGTCCAAGCAGGTCGCCTACGGCAACAACCGCGCCGACTTCACCTTCATCGCCGGCGGCGTGGTTCCCGGCGTGCTGATCCTCAAGCCGGACTTCCCGGAGAACAAGGAGGACTGGCCGTTCCTGTGGGGCGAGAACGAATACGTGGTCAACCTCGGCACCCAGTACGTGTTCCTGGTGAACGCGGCGCAGGCGCTGCTCGACAAGCAAGGCAAGCGCTGACTCAGGCGATCCGGCGCCCGGCGGCTCCGCCGTCCGGGCGCTGGAACAGCACGCGTTGCGGCCGGTGCAGGATGAAACCCTGGCCGTAGTCCACACCCAGCTCGCGCAGCACGGCCAGGGTGTGCTCGCCATCCACCCACTCGGCCACCACCTTCAACCCGCGCTGGTGGCCGATCTGGGCCACCGCGTTGACGATGGCGCGGCTCATCGGGTCGCTGCCGAGGTCGCGGACGAAGCTGCCGTCGATCTTGATCACGTCCACCGGCAGGTTCTTCAGATAACCGAACGAGGACATGCCGGCGCCGAAATCGTCCAGCGCGATCCGGCAACCGGCCGCGCGCAGGCGCTCCATCACCCCGACCACGCGCAGCAGGTTGCGCACCGCTACCGTCTCGGTGATCTCCAGGCAGATCTGCGTGGCCGGCACGCCATGGCGGGCGATCGCGCCGAGGATGAAATCGGCCAGGCCCTCGTCCTCGATGCTGGCGCCGGACAGGTTGATCGCGCAGGTGCGCAACGCACTTCCGCATGGATGCAGCCGCGCGAAGTTGGCCAGCGCGGTGCCGATCACCCAGCGGTCCACCGCCGGCATCAGCCCGTAGCGCTCGGCGGCCGGGATGAACGCGCCCGGCAGGAACACGGTGCCGTCCTCCTCGCGCAGGCGCAGCAGCAGTTCGATGTGCGTTCCCGGCAGCGACGTCCCGGCCGGCGGCAGCAGCGGCACCACCTCCTGGTAGTCCAGCAGCAGGCGGTCCTGCTCCAGCGCCCAGCGCAGGCGGTTGGCCCATTCCATCTCGCTGCGCCGGCGCGTGGTGTCCTCGTCCTCGCGATACATGCAGACCCGGTTGCGGCCGGCTTCCTTGGCCTGGTAGCAGGCGCTGTCGGCCCAGGCCAGCAGGTCCTTCAGCGTGCAGCCGTCGCGGTCGACCATGACCATGCCGATGCTGGCGCTCACCGCGTAGCTGCGGCCCTGCCAGATGAACATCACGCCCTCGATGCAGCGGCGCATGCCTTCGGCCAGCGCCTGCGCCTGCCCGGTATCCACGTCGAAGGCGAGCAGGCCGAACTCGTCGCCGCCCAGCCGCGCCAGCAGGTCGCCGGGACGCAGGTGCCCGCGCATCGCGTGCACCAGCTGCACCAGCAGCTGGTCGCCGGCCATGTGCCCGGAGACGTCGTTGATCAGCTTGAACTGGTCCAGGTCGATGTACAGCAGGGCGAACGGCGCGCGGCCGGCACGCGTGGCCAGCGCTTCCTGCAGCCGGCGCTCGAATTCGCGCCGGTTGCACAGCTCGGTCAGGCCGTCGTGGGCGGCCTGGTAGCGCAGCCGCTCGGTCAGTTCGCGCTGCTCGGTGGTGTCGCTGGCGACCATCAGCAGGTGCGAGGCGCCGTCGACCTCGACCCGCGCCAGCGCCGCGCTGGCCCAGAACGCATCGCCGCCGGCAGCCGCCACCATCACTTCCTGGCTGGCCCAGTGGCCGTCGTCGCCGGCCGCGGCCATCGCCCGCCCGCCGAGCATCGGATCGGCGAACAGCGACAGCAGCGGCGCACCCGGGGTCGCGCCGAGGTGTTCGCGCGCGGCCTGGTTGGCATAGACCACGCGGCCGTCGTGGCTGTCGGCGAGCAGCACCAGCGCCGGCAGCAGTTCGTTGAGCACGCGGAAGCGCGCCTCGCTCTCGCCGAAGCGCGAGGACATGCGCCGGCCCAGGTCCAGCGCGCGCCGCTGGGTGGTCGCCTGGGAGAGCATCAGCAGCGCCAGCAGCACGCTGATCGTGCTGCCGGCGGCGATCACGCCGTGCGTCTCGTCGGTGTCGACCATGCTGGTGCGCGGCCACAACCGCAGCTCCCAGCGCCGCCCACCGAAATCCATCCGCCGCACCTGCGCGGGGGCGCCGTCGGGCAGCGCGTCGGACACGAACACCGCTGCCTGCCGCGGCAGCGCGTCCAGGTCGACGATCTCCAGGTGCATGTCATCGAGGATCCGCCCTTGCAGCGCCTGCTGCAGCATCGGCTCCAGGCGCAGGCTCACCGCCAGCGCGCCGATCTCGCGCGCACGCCGGATAGCCACCGTCATCGGCCGCAGCCCGCGCGAATACACCGGCAGACGCACGGTGATGCCGCGCGCATCCGCGTCGTGCGCATCGCTGAACTGGCGCAGCGGGAACGGCGCCGACAGCGCCGGCGCGTCGGCGTCGCGCGCCGCGTACAGCGCCGACAGGTTCTGCGGCTGCGTGGCGATGTCCAGGCCGACCAGCGCCTCGTTGCCGGCCATCGGCCAGACGTACTCGTAACGGTACGCCGGCGACCCCGGCATGCCCGCCCCGGGTAGCCGCTGCGCGAAAGCGGTGGCGACGAAGCCGGTCACCTGCTCGCGGGTGCGCAGGTTGTCCTGGTACTGGGCGAAGACCTGCTGGTCCATGCGGTCGTTGGACAGGAACACGGTCTGCATCGCCCGCAGCGCCTGCGCGGCCGACTCCAGCGGTTCGCGGACGCGAGCCGGGGCGGCATCGGCCAGCGACCGCTGCATGGCCTCGGCGTTGGCGCGCGCCTCGAGCCATTCGTTCCGCGCAAGCACGGCGGTGAACAGCAGCCCGACCATCATCACCAGCAACGCCCACGCCGGCGACGCGCGCAGGGCTTCACCACGGGAGACCTCCGGCGCGGCGGGCATGTGGTCCTGGAACGGCATCGTGGGTCCTCGGGCACAGGCGGCAGCCACACCCTTGCCCTATAGGAACGGTCGGCGCCGGCGATTCTTGAGCCGCCGGCACCGTCCGGCCTGCAGGGCAGCGGCGCTCCGCGTGTCCAGGCAGCAATGTCGGCGACGCCGGTCACCGGGGCGCCGCCGCGCCGTTGCCGACCAGGGCGTGGCGCGCCGAGGGTACTGCCGTCGGGCTCCTGCCGGCGTGACCGCGCGCCGGTCGCCCCGCAGCCCGGTCAGCAGGTCGGTGGGGCCGCCGTCGCCCGTCGGGGCGTGCAGCTGCCGACGCCACATGCGCCGGCACCGCGATCACACGGCCGCGTGGAGACGCGGTCGTGCCCGGGCCGGCGTTATTGCGCCGGCGCCCCGCCCAGGTGCCTGCCGAGGAAGGCGAGCAGCCGGGTGTAGTACTCGCGGCGGTGCTCTTCGGTATAGAAGCCGTGGCCTTCGTTGGGGAAGTACAGCGTCTCCACCGGCACGCCGGCCTTTTTTAAAGCCTTTTCCATGCGCTTGCTGTGCTCGATCGGCGCGCGCTCGTCCTTCCCGCCGCCGGCCAGGAACACCGGCACCTTGATCCGCTCGGCCAGGTTGACCGGTGAGCGCGCGCCCAGCGCGTTGCGCTCGCCCATCCATTCCAGTGCCCAGGTCCGCCCGGAGCGGCTGGCGGACGCATCCAGGTGCATCATCGGCAGGTCGTAGACGCCGACGTAGCCGACCGCGCACCGGTAGAGATCCGGCTCCTTGGCCACGCCCATCAGCGCCGCGTAGCCACCGTAGCTGGCGCCGTAGATGCAGATCTTCGAAGCGTCGGCCACGCCTTCGCGCACCGCCCAGCGGGTGGCGTCGGTCAGGTCGTCCTGCATGGCCCCACCCCACTGCTGGTTGCCGGCCTGCAGGTACTGGCGCCCGTAGTTGCCCGACCCGCGGTAGTTCACCCGCAGCACCGCATAACCGGCGGCGGCCAGGATCTGCGCGTCGTCGTCGAAGTCCCAGCTGTCGAAGACACCGAATGGCCCGCCGTGCGGCAGCAGCACCATCGGTCGCGGGCCCGCGGCCGCGCCGCGCGGCTCGGTGAGGTAGCCGTGCAGGGTCATGCCGTCGCGCGCCTTGAAGGTCACATAGCGCGAGGCCGGCACTGCGGCCGGATCGAACCATTCGCGCCGGCTGAACACCCGGTCCGCATGCTTCGTCCTGGTGTCGAACAGGAAGTAGTCGCCGTTGTTGCGGTCGCTCCACGCGTACAGCAGCACTTCGGAGCCATCGGCGGTGGACGAGGTCATCCACACCGGATCACCCCCGAACGCCTGCTCCAGGCTGCGGTAGAAGCGCGATGTCTTCTGGCCCTCGTCGAAGAACCGGTTGCGCACCTTGTCGGTCATGTACGACGCGCCGATCGGCGTGTGCCCGTCGAGGTCGTACAGGATCCGGTACGGATCGGCGACGGCATCGCGCATGACCTCGCGGTACTCGCCGGTGGCGGGGTTCCAGGTCGCGATCGCGTCCGGGCCCTCGTCGCGCTCGACCTGCAGGTAGGCCAGGCTGCCATCGGCGGTGAAGCCCAGTGGATATTCGCGGTGGCCGCTGGCGTCCTCGTCGTTGACCAGCCGCCACTCCTCGCCGCTGCGCTCGCGGTAATACAGCTTGGTGACGTTGTCGGCGCCGGCACCGTAGGCGAAGCGCACCTCGGCGCGTGCGTCGGCCAGGAAGCGGGCACGGCGCACCGGCGTGGTGGCCAGCGGCGTGCGCTTGCGGTTGTAGATGTTGAGCTTCTCGATCCTGGTGTACGGCTCGCTGCTGGTCACCGGAACGGAATAGACCAGCACGTTGCTCGGGTCGCCCGGTATCGTGTCGAGCATGTACACGGCACTGTCCATGTCGACCCGCTGGGTGTTGATGACGGCGCCGGGATCGCTGTTGACCCCGTACGGACTGGCCAGCAGCTTGCGATTGGTGCCATCGGCATTGACCGCATACAGTTCACCGAGCGCCAAGGGCGTGTCGCGCGATCCGTATTTCTCGGCCATCGACACGACCAGGCGCTCGTTGTTGGCCCACCAGAAATCGTCGACCACCGAATCGGCGCGACCCATGATCTTGGCCGTGGGAACGCCGTCGGCCCGACGCACGACCGCCAGTACGGTGCGGTCTTCCAGCGGCACGGTCACCGCGTAGTACGCGCCGTCGGGCGAGATCTTCAACCGCTCGTAGCGGTCCTGCTTCAGGTACAGCTCCAGGTCGACCTTGCCCGGCGCGGCGGCGCCGGCCGGCGCCGCCCACGACAACGCGACGGCCAGCAGCACGCCGACCGGCTTCATGCAACGCAGCATCCCCATCCCCTGTTCTTTCTTTCCCCATGGCCATCGTGGCAAAGCGTCGCCATAGCTGTCCATCCAAACCCGTCACGTCTGCCGCAACGGATGCGCCGGTCGGTTACGATGCCTGCCCCCGCCGTCTTCCGCGCATGCCGTGTCCCGCTATTCCGGCCCCCTGCTGACCCGCGACACAGGCGACGCGCTGCTCGCCGCGCATCGCCGCGGCGACGCCACCTGGACCGGCTCGCTGGACCTGGGCCGGAGCACCGATACCGCCACGCTCGAGGCCGATCGCTGGCACTGGCGCGGCATGGCCTGTCCGTGGCCGGGCAAGCTCAAGGAGCGCACCGTCTATTTCCTCGACAGCGATGGAGCGTGGACGCCGGTGTCGCGCTACGCCGGTTCGCTGATCAAGCTGGTGCCCAGCGAATGGGGCGTGCCGACCTTCGAGATCGACGGCATCAAGATGCTGCCGACCTCGAAGGAGTCGCCGCTCGACGACGCGCGGCGCAAGGTCGCCCTGGTCGAGCCGCGCGGCAAGGTGGTGCTCGATACCTGCGGCGGGCTGGGCTACTTCGCCGCCTGCTGCCTGGAAGCGGGCGTGGCCCGCATCCATTCGTTCGAGAAGAACGACAGCGTGCTGTGGCTGCGCGCGCTCAACCCGTGGTCGCCGGATCCCGAGGCGCCGGAAAGCGGCAGCCGACTGCAGCTGGTCCACGCCGATGTCACCGCGGTGATCGCGGCCGTGGCCGATGCCTCGGTCGATGCCGTGCTCCACGATCCGCCCCGCTTCGGCATCGCCGGCGAGCTGTATTCGGCCGCGTTCTACGCACAGCTGGCGCGGATCCTGCGCCGTGGTGGCCGCCTGTTCCACTACACCGGCACGCCGAACCGGCTCACCAGCGGCCGCGACGTGCCGCGCGAGGTGGCCACGCGACTCGAGCAGGCCGGGTTCAAGGCGCAGCTGGCGCTGGACGGTGTACTCGCCATCCGCCGCTGACTAGCCGGCGGCGTCGCTGCCCGGCAGGCGCACACGGCGCGATTCCAGCCACAGATAGACCAGTCCGGCTACGCCCAGCGGCAGCAGGTAGTAGAGGCCGCGGAAGGCCAGCAGTGCGGCCAGCACCGCCGGCTCGCCGAGCTGCGCGCCCAGGGTCAGCAGGAACATCGTTTCCCACGCGCCCAGTCCGGCCGGCGTATGCAGCAGCACGCCGGCCACCGCCGACACCAGCACGATCGCCAGCACGCGCGGATAGGCCACGCCCGCCGGCAGCAGCAGGAACAGCAGCGCTCCCAGCACGGCCCAGTTGAGGCACGACAGCAGCAGCTGCAGCAGGGCCATGCGCAGCGACGGCACGACGAACGCCTGGCCGCGCAGGTGCAGGTGCCGCCCGCCATGGCGCGCGCACAGCGCCAGGTAGGCCAGGACCATCAGCAGCATCACCGCGCCGGGCAGGCGCCAGGCGATGCCCTCGCCGGCGCCCGGTGGAAGCGGCAGCGGCGCCACCAGCAGGACCACGCCGGTCAGCGCGGCGTAGCCCAGCCAGTTGGTCAGCACGGTGAACCCGGCGATGCGCGCGACCCGCCCCGCGGAAAGGCCGGCGCGACTGTAAAGCCGCAGGCGCATGCCGCCGCTGCCCAGCAGCGCGCCGAGGTTGAGCGCCACCGCGTAGCAGACGAAGGCGATCGCGGCGGTGCGCCCGCGCGGCAAGCGGTGGCCGACCTGGCGACGCGCCACCAGTTCGTAGGCGCAGTACAGCAGGTAGCTGAGCAGGACCATGCCCAGGCAGGCGGCCAGCCGCGCCGGCCGGTAGCTACGCAGCGCCGCAGCCACCGCCTGCCAATCGGTGGCCCGCGCGTAACGCACGCCGAACACCAGCACCACGACCAGGATCGCCAGGACCAGCACCCTGACCAGGCGGGCGCGATGCCCCGGCGACCCGGCAATCACGCGTCGCCGCTCCCGCCGGCGGCACGGGCGTCCCGATGCCCGTCCCCATCCCGCGCAGGATCACCGGCATCGCGCACGATCGCCGCCGGCGTCTCCACCGCGTTGCCGGCCGGCAACGCGACCACCCGCGGCTGGTGCGCCGGCAGCAGGCCGGCCCAGTCCGGGAACCTGCGCTGCAGGTGGTAGAGCAGCCACGCCGGCAGCCAGCGTGGCTGCGCCGGCACCGGCACGCAGCGGTCGACCGGATCGCAGTCCTCGCGCCACAGCCGCTGCATCCGCGCGTGCAGCTGGCGGTTGAAGTCGCGGTCGCGCACGAACAGGTTGGCCTCGAGGTTCAGCGACAGGCTCAACGGATCCAGGTTGCTCGATCCTACCGTCGCCCACTGCCCGTCCACCAGCGCGACCTTGCCGTGGAACGGACGTGCACGGTACTCGTGGATTTCGATCCCGTCGCCGATCAGCTCCCGGTACAGCGAACGGGCCGCCTTCATCGCCACCGGCATGTCCGGCTCGCCCTGCAGGATCAGGCGCACGACCACCCCGCGCCGCGCGGCGTGGCGCAGTTCGCGCAGGAAGCCGCGACCGGGGAAGAAATAGGCGTTGGCGATCACGATCTCCGAGCGCGCCGCGCGGATCGCCTCGCGGTAGGCGCGCTCGATGCCGGTGCTGTTGCGGCGGTTGTCGCGCAGGACGAAGGCCGCCTCGGCGGTGCCGCACGCGGGCAGCGCCGCACCACGCCTGGCGCCGCGGACGAAGCCGTGGATGTCCGCCACCACCGGCCCTTCCACCTCCACCGCGTAGTCCTGCTTGGCCTCAGGCCCGAACGTGCGCAGGTGGTCGGCCGAATAGTTGATGCCGCCGACGAAGGCGCGCGTCCCGTCGATCACCAGCAGCTTGCGATGCATCCGCCGGAACACGTTCAGGCGCACGCCGAGCAGGGTCGGCTTGGGATCGAACACGCGGAAATCGACCCCGGCGCCGGCCAGCGGTTCGAGGAATTCCTTCGAGAACCCCGGCGAGCCGTAGCCGTCCACCAGCACCTGCACCCGCACGCCGCGCCGGGCCGCATCGAGCAGGCGCGCGTGCAGCTGCCAGCCGACCTCGTCCTCGAACAGGATGAAGGTCTCCAGTTGCAGTTCATGCCGGGCCGCATCGATGGCCGCGAACACGCGCCGGTAGAAGGCCTCGCCGTTCTCGATCAGGTCCACGCGGTTGCCCGCGGTCCAGCGCGCGCCGGATCCGGCATCGGCCGGACTCATGCGCCGGCCCCGGGCAGGGACAGGCGCGCGAACAGCACCGCGTGGTCGGACAGCCGCGACCACGGCGCAGCGCTGTGCACGGTGGCCTCGACGATCGCCAGGCCGCGCACGTAGATCCGGTCCAGCGGCAGCAGTGGCCAGTGCACCGGGAAGCTGCGCGCGAGCCGGCCGCGGCTGGCCTCGAACACCTCGGTGAGGCCGCAGCGCCGCAGGCGGGCATGGCCCGCGCCGCGCCAGTCGTTGAAATCGCCGGCGACGATCAGCGGTTCGCCAGCGGGAATGGCCGCGTCCAGGTGCGCGCACAGCAGGTCGAGCTGGCGCCGGCGATGCGCCTCGCGCAGGCCCAGGTGCACGCACACCGCGTGCAGGCACTGCTCCTGGCCGGGGACGTGCAGCCGGCAATGCAGCAGGCCGCGGTTCTCGTGCCCGGCCACCGACACGTCGTGGTTGTCATGGCTGGCGATCGGCAGCATCGACAGCAGCGCGTTGCCGTGGTGCCCATCCGGATAGACCGCGTTGCGGCCATAGGCGAACTGCGGCCACAGGCTGTCGGCGAGGAACTCGTAATGCGGCGCATGCGGCCAGGCCGCGTGGCGGCGTGCGTGGCCGCTGTGCGCGCCCAGCACTTCCTGCAGGAACACGATGTCCGCGCCGACGCCGCGGATCGCCTCGCGCAGCTGCGGCAGCACGAAGCGCCGCTGCAACAGATCGAAGCCCTTGTGGATGTTGGCCGTGAGCACGGCCAGCCCGGCGCCGGCCCGCGCCAGCGCGGGAACCGCTGCTTCCACCGCCTGGGCGACTACCGCCGGCGCTGATGGCGCGTCGCAGGACGACGGAGGCGTATCTCGGTGCATGGTCGGCGATGGCATGGCATCCGCACGTCGGGACCGGGCCATCGTCGGCAGGCCACCGCGAAGCACGGATGAAAGCGCCGTGCGGCGCGGCCGTGGACAAGGCCACTCGGGCGCGGCCGCCGAACGCCGCCACCGGCCCGGGGCATGCAAGGAAACGCAGGCAAACGGACGCCGCCGCGACGACGAGGGGCGGCGGCATCCGGCTCCTGCCCTGCGCCAGGGCGGTGCTCAGTGCGGGCGTGCCACGCCCTGCAACAGCTGCTGCGAGGCCTTCATGTCGCGGCTGTGCGCGAAATTGGCCAGCGAGACGATACCGACCAGGCGCTTGTCGCGATCGACCACCGGCAACCGGCGCAACTCGAGGTCGGCCATGTTCATGGCCACTTCGTCGATGTCGTCGTCGGCGTAGCAGTACTTCAATTCGCGCGACATGACCTGGCGCACCGTCGCGTTGGCGTCCATGCCCTGGGCGAGCGCGCGGATGACGATGTCGCGGTCGGTGATGAAACCGACCAGGCGGTCGTTCTCGCCGACCGGAAGGCTGCCGATGTCGTGCTTGGCCATCACCCCGGCGGCGCGGCCGAGGGTATCGTCGGGCGCGATCACGCATACGTCCCGGCTCATTACGTCGCTGATTCGCATTCGGTGTCTCCTCGGTTGATGGGCCGCGGAAGCGTCGGCTTCCGTCAGCGCCGGGCGTGCCACTGGCCGTCGTCGCCCTTCTCGTAGGTCTTCTTCACCGCCGCCCAGGCCACCCGGTGGGCGACTTCCTCGCGCGAGGCCTCGTCACGACGTTCGGCCGGATCGCGGTAGTCCTGCCATGCGCTGTTGAACGCCTCCTTGTAGATCTCCTGCGCGTGGCGGGGCACGTGCTCGCGCACCGATGCGGGGAGATCGCCGATCCGTTCGTACGGCACGGGCGGCTCCTGGTCCGGGGTTCCGTGCAGGGTCGCAGCCACGGGATTAAGCGACCGGCAATGCGGCGCATACGGGGCGTTAACCGCACCTGCGCGCCTTCGCGCCATGACGCGGAGGCGCGCACGGTTCAGCCCGGGACCGGCGGCAGTTCCGGCGCGTCCAGGCCGCGGAACGGATCGCGCCATGCCTCCAATGCTTCGAGCCGGCGATACCAGCGCAGCAGCGCCGGATAGTCCGCCAGCGGCAGCCGGGTGATGTCGTTGCCGGGCAGGAAGGTGGCCATGCGGAAGTCGGCGTAGGACAGGCCATCGTCAAGCAACCAGTCGCGCCGCGACAGCTGATCTTCCAGCAGCGTGGCGCCGGCGGCGAAGCGGCGCAGTCCCTCCTCGACCTTGGCCGGATCGGTCGCGCCCTGTGCGTAGCGCAGCCGGGTACCGCGCTCGTACTGGACCATCTCGCAACCGCGGACGAAGTTCTCCTTGCCCCAGCTCAGCCACTGGATCATCCGCGGCTCGGCATCGCCGCTGCGCCAGAAGTCCGAGCCGGCATCGCGCGAGAGCCGGCAGGCGATCGCGTCGGTCTCCCACAGGCTGCCGCCAGGCCAGGCCAGGATCGGCAGGAACAGGGTCGGGTTGAGCGGGCGGTAGCGCTCGGCCTGGCCCGGCGCGAACGGGGCGGCGAACTCGAACGCCACCTCGGCGCCGACCTGGCGGGCCACGGCCACCGCCAGCCGCGGATTGGGATTGCGGCTGTAGAGCAGCCTCACGGCGTGCCGCCTGCGCTGGCGCGGTGGTAGGCCACCAGCGCGTTGGCATGGCCGTGGCCGAGGCCGTGTTCGCGCTTGAGCACCGCGACCTGCTGCATGTGGGCGAGCCCGGCCAGCCCATCGAGCAGGCCGAGCCAGTGCACGACCGGCTGGCCGTAGGTCTTCTCGATCGACCGGAAATACGAGGCCGGTCCCTTGACGGGGGTGGCGCTGTCCATGGCGTGCTCCGCTGGCAGTGGGTGTCGCGGGTACGACGGCCGGGCAGGACCCGGTTCGACATCCCCCGCGAAGCGGTCGCGCCGCGCCGCGGCCCTGGCTCAGTCGACCTCGATGTTGGCGAAGCGGTCGCGTGCGTCCTTGACCGTGCTGCGCCTGCCCGGGCCGCTGCGCGGTGCCGGCTTCTCCTTCGGCGCCACGAGCTGCTTCGGCACCGGTCCGGGCGTCTTCCTGGGCTTGCGCTTGTGCTTGACCGCGACCTCGATGTCCAGTCCGAGCGTCATCGCGTCCCAGGCGCCGTTGTGGTCGCCGAGGTTGACCAGCACGCGGGCGACCTTCTTCGGCGGCGGCGGCTGCACGACGACGGTGCTGTAGATCGGCTTGAGATCGACCTCGATGACGATGCCGTCGACCAGTTCGAGGGAGACGGTCTTCTTCAGAACCTGCGTTGCCATGTTCCTTGCTCCTTGCGTCCTCAGGGGATAACCCGCAATGCCGCCCTCCGCCGCGGCGGCTTCATCCGTTGCACATCAGGGACCGACCGCCGGGGGAATGCGCGGGGTGTCGATGGCGGCTATTTCCACCACCGCCGCAAGCGCCCGGTTCGGATCGCCGAGGTCCAGGATCTCGGCTGCGAGCAGCTTCGGCCGCGGGGGTGGCGGCGGCACGATGACGCCGGTGGACACGAGCCAGATGGCGAATTCGATGGACACGGTGTCGTCGATCTTCAGGACGACGCGCTGTTCGGTGATGGGACTGAAACCGGCACGAAGGAACTGCAGCATGTTCATGCTCCTGGTGGATGCGCCGCGGATGCAGGTGACTCCGCCGGGGCCGGCGCGACAGTCCCCGGGGATTCCACCAGGCCGGCCCGCCTGAACACGGCATGGGTGTCGATGCGCGAGGCCGGTATGCCCGTGTCCCGCGCGCTCTCCAGTGCGGCACGCGCCTGATCGAGCCGGCCGAGGCCCGCATACGTCAGCGCGTTGTAGAGGGCGACTTCGCCGGGTTCGATATCCAGCGCCCGTGCCTGGCCTGCCAGGCGCAATGCCGTGTCGGCATCGCCCAGTTGCGCCCGGTACCAGCCCAGCGCGGCCTGTGCCTTGGCATCGCCCGGATTGGCGTCGAGATAGCGCTGGGCCAGGTCGGCCGCCTGCGCGTAGGCCTGCCGTGCCTGTGCCGCCGTGCCTGGATCGGCGTCTAGCGCATCGCCAAGATTGCCCGGATAGGAGAAGTCCGTGGGATTGAGCCTGGCGGCGCGCCGGTAGTACCCAGCCGCGCCGGCGTAGTCGCCCTTCTGGTAGCGCAGGGTGCCCAGGTTGGACAGCACGCCCTCGCGCGGCTCGATCGCCAGCGAGCGCCGCATCGCGGCTTCGGCGGCCTCGTTGTCGCCAGCCGCCAGCAGCAGGCCACCATAGGTGTTCCAGTAGTCGGCATCGTCCGGACGCAGCGAGACCGCGGTGCGGTAGGAATCGATGGCGTCGCGGTAGTGTCCGAGCCGGAACTGCTGGTAGCCCAGGTCCGCATGCACCCTGGCGTTGCCGGGGCTGGCCTTCAGCGCCTCGTGGAAGTCGTTCATCGCCTCGGTTTCCCGGCCCTTGTTCACGTGCAGCCAGGCGCGCCCGTCCAGCGCCTCCCAGCGGGTCACCGGATCGTTGATGGCCAGGTCGTAGTAGTACAGCGCCTGTTTTTCGTTGTCCTGCACGCGGTACAGGTCCCCCAGCGCCACGTTCACGTCACCCAGGGTGCGATCCATGTTCTGCGCGCGCAGGCAGGCCAGTCGTGCCTTGTCGAAGGCGTCGGCGTTGTGGTTGGCCAGGAAGTTCCAGAGCTCCATGCGGCACAGGGCCGCCTGCGCACGGGCGAAGCCGGCATCGGTGGACAGTGCGCTGCGGAAATGCCTGGCCGCCTCTTCGCGTCCGCTCGCCCCCTCCGAATGGAGCATCTCGCCCACGCCGAGCAGATAGCTGCCGAACGCCGACGCGTCGCGGGTCGGCATCAGGCGCCGTTGCAGCGCTTCCCGTTCCTCGGGCAACACGTCGAGCAGCGCGTCGGTCACCGCATTGGCGATGTCGGTCTGGGTGTCGAAGACCGCGTCCGCGTCGCCCTCGTAGTTGCGCGACCACAGCGTGAAGCCGGTCGTCGCATCGGACAGCCGCGCGCTGATGCGCAGGCGCCCGCCGTCGCGGCGCACGCTGGCATCGAGCACGGTGGCCACGCCCAGCAGCCGGCCCAGCGCCTGCACGCCCTCGCCGCGGTCGATCGCCTCCGGCGGCCGCCAGGCGGCGACCTTCAACCCCGGCACGCCGGCCAGTGCATTGAGCATTTCCACCGACAGGCCTTCGGCGAAGTAGCGGTCCTCGCGCACGTCGCTGAGCGTGGTGAACGGCAGCACCGCGATGGACGCCTCCAGCGGCGTGGCCGACGGCGGACGATCCCGCCAGGCCCAGGCGATCGCCGCCAGCAGCACGGCGAACACGAGCCCGCTGGCCCAGGCGCGGCGCGAATGGCGCGGCGCCGCCTCTTGCGACGGCGTGGACGGTGCTGGCGGCGAAGCTGGCAATGCTGCAACGGCAACCGGTGCGGCCGCATCCTCCGCCGGCGCCGCGGGTTCCTCCACGGGCGCCGGTGCGGCAGGCACCGCCGCGGGCGCGGCGACGGCCGGCCGCGGCTCGGCCTCCAGCGTTCCGATGAAGCAGTAGCCCAGCGCGTGCCGGGTCTGGATGTAGCGCGGATGGTGCGAATCGTCGTCCAGCGCGGCACGCAGCTGGGCGATGACCCGGGTCAGCACGCCGGGCGTGACGTGGCGGTGGCCCCAGACCAGGTCGAGCAGCGCGTCGCGCCCGAGCAGCTCGCCGGGCCGCTGCAACAGGGCCAGCAGAACGGCGAACGCTTTCGGCTCCAGCGCCTGCGCCTGGCCGTCACGGACCAGGGTACGGGCAGCGGCATCCACCACGATCCCGTCGAAGCGGTAGCGCGCGGTGCCATCGCCGCCGGCGGGCGTGGACTCGTCCGGCCTCATCGCCACTTCCTCATGTTTGCCTCACGACCTCGGCGAACACGCATGGAACGGTCGTACCCGCCTCATGACCCGCCTGCGCATGCCGGGGATGCTGACCCGGCGCCGGCACTGCCGCGCCTACCTACCCTGGAGAGACGCAAATGGACGCTGTGATTACAACCCTGTCCCTGGTCCAGCCGCTGCCTGCGATCCTGGACGCCACCCCGCCCTTCAGCCTGCTGCACCGTCGCAAGCACATCGGCGGTTACCGCCCTGCGTCGGCCGACCTGGACCGCTTCAACCAGCTGCTGGCCCGGCTGGGCCGCCGCCGTCCGCCGCTGGATGTCGACCGGCTGGCCACCGCCGCCCGGCAGCTGGCCGACAGCGCGGACGACGATGCCCCCGGATGTATCGCCCAACGGATTGCGTGGCTCGAATCGGTCGTGGCGATGACCGGCGACCGCGACTGGGAGGCTGCCAACGAAGTGGCCGGCTATGCCCGGATGGTGGCCGACTACGCCAACGACACCCACGACCTGATCCCGGACTGGCTGCCGCGGATCGGCCGGCTGGACGATGCCATCGTCATGGACACCGCCTGGCCGGTGCTGCGCCACGAGCTGTCCTGCTACCGGGATTTCCGTCGCCTGCGCACGGTGGAAGCGGACCTGCGCGGCTGCGCGCCGGAGCAGCTGCCGTTCGACCGCCATGCATGGGAAGCGGCGCGCGAGGTGGAAGCCGCACTGATCGCGCATCGGCGCCGGGTGCGGGAATCCAGCTATGCGCCGGCGCCGTCGGCGATGTTCCGGATCCACTGAACCGGCCCGCGCACCGGCACCCCGGTCGCAGCCCACCCACCGATGCCGCCCTCACGGGCGGCATCACTTTTATCCGGCTTTACCCGGCCTCTTCGGGCCACGACGGGCGCGGGCCGACGTCGTCCCGGTAGCGCACCAGCTGCACCAGCGCCGCGCGCGCATCGCCGACCACCAGCGGCGCCGGCACCGACAGCATCAGGTTCAGCGGCAAGCCGAACTCCTCGATGCTCCAGCCGTGCACGTCGAGCACGCCATCCGGACCGATCGCCTGCGGATGCCGCTCGCGGATGCGCTGGGCGAAGCTGCCGTGCTCGGGGATGTAGCCGAACACCGGCTTGCCCTTGGCCACCGCGTAGCCGACCTCGAAGCAGGTGCCGCTGTCCGGCTCCGGGCCGCGGAAGAAGTCCAGGTTGGCCAGCACCGCGTCGGCGCGCTCGATCAGGCCGATGTTGGCGCGGTAGATCCAAGCGGCCTGCTCGCCCGGATCGGTGATGTGCGCCGGCACGTCCTGGTCGAGCGGGAACAGGCCCTCGATGTCGAACTGCGCGCACAGCGCCTTCAGTTCCTCGCCACGCGCATGCGCATCGGGACGGAACACATCGGGACCGGCGAGGTAGAGCGAGCGGATCATGGCGATGCGGCAGCGATGGGGACGACGCCATTGTCGGCGATGTGCACCGGCAGCGGCACGCGCGCAGCCCGCCGACCGCGATTGACACCGCCGGCCGCGCGACGACAGCATCGGCCCATCGCGTCATGGGGGATCCACTTGGACCGTCGCATGTTCCTTGCCACCGGCGGACTGGCCACGGCCACCGCCCTGCTGCCCGGCGCCGCCGTCGCGGCCAACCCCGCGCCCTCGCGCGACGCGTTGTTCCAGCGCATCGACTTCATGTCCGACGGCCTCGGCCTTGACCCGCGCGAATACGTGGCGCGGCTGCAGGACGTCGTCGCCGGCGGCGGCCTGGTGGCCGACGGCTATTCGCGCAACGGCGTGATCGGCCAGATCGAGCGCGACTTCGCCCGCCGGCTCGGCAAGCCGGCCGCGATGTTCGTGCCGACCGGCACCCTGGCCAACCACCTGGCGGTGCGGCGCCTGGCCGGCAACGACCGGCGCGTGCTGGTGCAGGCCGAGAGCCACCTCTACAACGACAGCGGCGATGGCGCGGCCGTGCTCAGCGGACTCAACCTGGTGCCGCTGGGCGTCGGCCAAACCCTGCCGCAGCTGGACGAAGTGCGGCAGTGGGTCGAACGCTCGCAGGGCGGGCGGGTCCGCAACGATGTCGGCGTGATCTCGATCGAGACGCCGGTGCGGCGCCGCGACCACGCCATGGCCGACTTCGCCGGAGTCGAAGCGATCAGCCGCTACGCGCGCGAGCGCGGCATCCGCCTGCACCTGGACGGCGCGCGCCTGTTCAGCCTGCCGCTGCATTCGGGCCGGCCGGTGCCGGCCTGGACCGCGCTGTTCGACACGGTCTACGTCTCGCTGTGGAAGCACTTCAACGGCGCCGGCGGCGCGGTCCTGGCCGGCAGCGAGGCGTTCATCGATGGCCTCTACCACGAGCGGCGCATGTTCGGCGCCGCACTGCCCGCCGCCTGGCCGCAGGTGGCGCTGGTGGAGGGCTACGCGGCGCGCTTCGAGGAGGACTACGCCGCCTCCTGGCGCGCGGCCGATGCACTGATCGCCCGGCTGCAGGCCAGCGGCCGCTACGCCGCGCGCAAGCTGCCCGACGGCACCAGCCGCTTCTTCCTGTCGGTGACCGGGATCGATCCGGGCCTGGTGGCCGAGCGCCTGCGT
>JAGHZW010000169.1:71290-82458 GCA_017745195.1 Pseudoxanthomonas sp.
CGCTTCTTCCTGTCGGTGACCGGGATCGATCCGGGCCTGGTGGCCGAGCGCCTGCGCGCGCACGAGGTGATCCTGCCGCAGCCGCACCCGGATACCGGCGCGTTCGCGCTGCAGGTCAACCCGACCCTGCTGCGCACCGATCCGGCCGCGCTGGCCCGGCGTTTCGTCGAGGCCGCACAGGGCTGAGGCATCGCGGCGCGTTCCGGCCCGGTGATCGATCCGGTCGCCAGGCTGGTGAAGGGTTCGGCTACGCTTGGCCGATCGTGACGGCAGGGACGACGGCATGGCGAACAGCAGGATGCGGATCGCGGTACTGGTGTGCGTGCTGGCCGGCACGGCCGGCTGCCATCGCTTCGCCGCGCCGGAGGCACGGATCAACGCCGCGGTGCCGGTGGCCGACGAGGTATCCCAAGCCCGCCAGGCTTTCCACGAACAGGCCGCGGCGCAGGGATTCGACGCCGCGCACGTCGACGCCGAGTTCGACAGCCGGCTGAAGATGCGCGCGCTCGAATGCGCGCACGGCTATGCGCCGTCATGGCTGGAAAGCGAGGACACGGTGCGCGCGCGGCTGACCGACACGGCCTGCTTCGCCACGGCCGACCACGCGCTGGCGCAGTGGCTCGGCCTGCGTCATGCGGGGCTGCTGCTGGCTGCGCCGCCGCTGCGCCCGGTGCCGGCGCAGCCTGCGCCGTACCTGGTCGCCGCCGACCGCATTTCCGAGTGCAGCTTTCCGCGCCAGGCCGGCATCGCCGTGCTGCACACCGACAAGGCGCACGAGGTGTTCGACCTCGGCAGCGGCCAGCGCCTGCGCGCGATCCCGCGCGAAGGCCGCAGTTTCGTGGTGGACGTGTCCGACAACGGCCGCCTGCTCAGCCTCAACCAGGACCAGGCGACGGTGCTGGTGGACCTGGAGCGCGGCGTCGCGCTGGCGCGGCTGGAACAGGTCAACGACCACCGCCTGTTCTGGGTCGGCCAGGCCGGCGCGGTGTACCTGCCCCAGGGCGAACGCGCGCCGCGGTTCGTGGACCTGCTCGGCGGCCGCGAAACCACCATTCCCGCCGCGGTCAACGGACTCGGCGCCGTCGTGCCGATGCCGGTGGCCGGCCGCTACGCACTGCTCGGCTTCACCCGCCATGCCGCGATCGATGTCGCGCGCGACGCGCAGGGCTGGACCGCCACGCTCGCCCAGGAAGTGGAACCGGCGCAGGTGGTCGGCCACTGGGCGCGCGGCAACCTCGGCGCCGACGGCAGCGTCTACGTGGCCCAGCAGAACGGCCCGGCCCTGCTCGACCTGCGCACGCTGCAGGCGCGCAGGATCGACCTGCAGCCGCTGATGACCAGCCTGGCCGTGCCCACCGCCGACGCGGACACGGTCTACCTGTTCGGTCACTACCGGATCGCCGGGGGCGTCGAGCACCAGGCGCTGCTGTACTCGATCGGCCGGCACACGCTGGCACCTGCACCGGTCAGCCGGCGGTTGTCGTCGACCGTGGTCTACATCCCTTCGATCAGGCGCAACGCGCTGCGCGATGATTTCAAGCTGACCCTGCTCGATGGCCTGCCGCCACTGCAGCCACCCATCGATGCGGGCGCGTACCTGCAGCAGTTGCCGGTGGTCGAGGCCGCGCCGGCGGGCGCCGATGCCGCGCAGCTGGCCGCACTGCGTGCCGCTTTCCTCGCCCAGGCTGGCGGCGGCGCGACAGGCGATGCCGATGCCGCGCAACGCGCCGCGGCCCGCGCGGCCGTGCTCGCCCAGGCCGGGCGCGGTGGTGGTGGCACTCCGGTCGCCACCGATGCGGACCTGGCCGCGCTGGCCGACGACGCGATCATCGAGACCGTCGGTGTATACGAAGCCGACGGCGCGGTGCACGGGGCCGGCAGCAAGTTGCGTACGCCGGGCACCGTGCAGGTGCTGGTCAAGCGCGGCAAGCCGGTGATCCTGGTGCTGACCTCCTACGAACCGGTGAACTGGATCATCAAGCCGGACCCGGGCGCGAAAGTCGCCGCGGTGCTGCAGGGCGGCTACTACGCCTCGCAGGTCTACGGCGCCGGCGACGCACGGATCATCAACCTCGGCCAGGTCTACGCCTACCGGCGCGATCGCGACGACTTCACCCGCCTCGACGCCGAAGTGCGGCAACGCAGCGGCAAGCCGGTCGGGCGCTTCCAGGGCAGCTACCGCGGTGGCTTCTTCCGGGTCGGCGGTTCCTGAGCCGGCTCGCTCTGACCGGCTGGCCGTGGACCGGCCGCGTCCGGACCGGCCGCGTCCGGGCCGGCCGCTTCCATGCCGGCGATTCCTGACACGACCCGGCCGCGCGTACCAACGGCACCTTAATGCCGATCACCGATGGCTGCCGCCGGCACGCGGGCGGCGTAGTGTCGGTCATGGGGCGACCGGCCCCGCTGCAGGGAGCGAGCCATGGCGTTCAGTACCGCAGGAAGATCCGGACCGCTGGCCGACATCAACGTCACCCCACTGGTGGACGTGATGCTGGTGCTGCTGATCATCTTCATCGTCACCGCACCGATCGTGGCCAGGCCCATAAGCGTGGCCCTGCCGCAACGCATCGACGAGGCGCTCAAGCGTCCCGATCCACCACCGCCGATCGAACTGCGCCTGGACGCGGCCAACCAGCTCAGCTGGAACGGCACGCCGGTCACCCCGACCGAACTGGAGACACGGCTGCGGACCCAGGCATGGGCCCACCCCGGCAACGAGCCGGAACTGCGCATCGCCACCGACGAAGGCGCCGAGTACCAGGGCCTGGCGAAGATCCTCGCCACCGCCGAGGCCACCGGCATGCAGCGGATCTCGTTCGTGCGTTGAGCGTGGCGCGCCCCCCACGTTCCTGTGGGGGGCGTCGGCGATCGCGCTAGGGCTGGCAGCCCACCTGGAGCGAGGCGATCTTCCCGCCAGAGGCCATCGCCACCAGGCTGCACATTCCCTCTCCCGGCACCGGGTAGGAGATCGCGACGTGCGATTGCCAGTCGCGCTTCCGTCCGGGGCCGTAGGCGGCCTCCAGTTCCGCCACCGTCATGCCCGGGCATACGCCGCGGAGCGTGCAGTGGTCCGGGCTTGAAGACGTGATGATCTCCGCGCCGATGGTGAACAACACCTTGAGTCCGTCATAGTCGAACTCGTGGCTGTAGACGCCCTGGTCCTGCACCTGGCGGATCGGCGTGCCGAGGACGGTGACGACCTGGACAGGCGTGTCGCCCAGCCGGATCCCGGCCAGGCCCAGATCCCGGTACTCGACGGGCGCCACGTCCGCGGACGCCGACGCGCTCGCGGCGAGCAACATTCCCGCAACGGCAACGGTCTTCATGCGACAGGTCCTGATCGGGAGCAGCACGGGAGCGATCCTATCGCGCCGGAGGCGCCGCACCCTAGAACATCCCCAGCCCGTTCGGCGAGTTCTTCGGGATCTCCTGGCCCAGGTCCCACAGCTCGGTGAGCATGCCGTCCTGGAAGCGGGCGATGTGGACCACCGCCATCTCGGTCTCGCCGTCGGCGCGGCGCAGGTGCGAGAGCACGGCGACACGATCGCCGCCATCGATCACCTGGCGCGGCTCGAACGACTTGTTCGGCTCCTTCGCCGCGCTCTGCTCCATCGCCACCAGCAGCGACTGGCGGTCGGCGGGAAACCATGCGTTGTGGTGGACGAAACCCGGTGCGACGAAGCGCTCGAACGCGGCGCGCACGTCGCCGCGCGCGCACATGCGCAGGAACGTGGTGGCGATCTCGGCGTTGTCCATGGGCAGGCTCCTGCAGGCGGTGCGCCACCTTAGCGCGGCGCTGCGGTCCGTGCGCGTGAAGTCCGGCGTGCTCCCGTCGCGGCCACGCTGTGCAGCACACGGCCGACACGCGATCCGGATCCGCTTTACGCGATCGTTACGGCGGGGTCACGCGTGCCATACCGCGCGCGCCGGAAGCTGGCTACCCCTGCAGGAGATCGCCATGCACCTGATCGTGAAAACCGCGGCCGCGGCCGCCTTGGGCCTCGTCGCCTGGAAAGCCTGGCAGCGGTATCGCGCCGGCGCACCGATGGATGCACTGCGCGATGGCGGCGGCACCACGCCCGCCCACGGCGACCCGCGCGTGCCCGCGGTGCAGGAAGACATCGGCCTGGTGCCGCGCGTGGCGGCACAGTCCAGCCGCGGCTTCGGCGACGCCTGAGGCACGCGCACGCCGGATGCCGCTGCCGACGTGCGTTGCGCGACGCGGCTGGGCGTTGCCGCCGCAGCGGCGTCGCGCCAGCGCCGTGACTGCGGCCACGCTCAGCGCAGGTCGACCTGGCCGACCTTGTCCTGGTAATCCTTCTTCGGATCGATGCCCAGCAGCATCTTGGCGCCGGCGAGCAGGTTGTTCTCGTTGAGCCAGACCTCGCCCTGGTCCGGATCCAGGCGCAGCAGGGCCAGCTTCGGGTCGTCTTTTCCTTCGTACCAGGCGGCGACGAACGGATTCCACAGCCGCTCGACCACCGCGCGGTCGGTATCCACGCTCAGCATGCCGCCGATGCTGGCGAACAGCGAATGGCCCTTGGCGGCGAAGGCGGCCACCGCGCGCCGCGGTGACGCGAGCTGGTGGACCAGCGCGTTGTCGGTGGCGGTGAAGAACCAGATCGGGCCGCGCGATTCGTGCTCCAGCTGTGCGGTCATCGGCCGCGTGTGCCCATCCTCCAGGCCGTCCACGCCCAGCATCAGGGTCATGTCCGATTTGAGGGCCTTCCAGAATTTCTGCTCGAGTTCGGCGTGCGTGGCCATGCGGAATGCTCCTGCAGGTGGGTGGAGAAATGGATGTCGCGATGCGTGGTGGTGGCGCACGGCATGGGGCACGGCGCCGGTTGCGGTCACGGCGGTGGCCGCGACGGCAGTTCGCGCTGCGGGTCGTTCCCGTCGCGGGCTTCGTTCTTGCCGTCGTCATTCGGGCTGTCGGCCGCCCGCGCCTCTTCGCTGTCGCGCGTCTCCTGCGGGCCGGTGGCATAGGCCCCCGGGTTTTCCGGCTGGTGGGAGTCGGCGGTGGGCACCGGATCGCGCGGACCGCAGCCGGCCAGGGCAAGAACAAGGGCTGGCGACGCAAGCAGGACGGCGACGGCTTTCATGGACACGCCCATCGATACGGATGATCACGATCTTCCGTATCGGGGGTTACCGCGAAGTACGCCGGCGGTGACGGGCAGGTTATGCCCGCCCTGGCCCCGCCGGCCTGCGCTGCGTGGTGCGCGCCGTCGTTCACACCCGCATCGCGTCGCGTCGCGAATGCGCCGCGGCGATCCAGCGCACGGCCGGGAATCGCCGGCGCGGTCGCTCAGTGCAGGGTCACCACGAGCGGCTCGCCGCGGGTGATGACCATCGTGTGCTCGAACTGGGCCGAACGGTTGCCGCGCGCACCGAGCAGGGTCCAACCGTCGGCGGCTTCCTCGACCACGCGGCTGCGGGTGGAGATGAAGGGCTCGATGGTGATCACCATGCCTTCGTGCAGGAGGCGGGTGTCGTGGGGATCGAAGTAGCCGGGAATGCTCTCCGGCTCCTCGTGCAGGGCACGGCCGACGCCATGGCTGGCCAGGTTCTCGATCACGCGGAAGCCGAAGCGGCGCGCGGTCAATTCGATCGCAAGGCCAATTCCGTTGAGCGGCTGGCCGGCGCGGGCCACCTTCATCGCCTCGGCCAGCGCGGTACGCGCGGCATGGCACAGGCGCGTATCGCGCGCGGCGGCCGAGGGCAGCACGCGGGTGCCGCCGGTATCGGCGAAGTAGCCGTCGCGCTCGGCCGACACGTCGACATTGAGCACGTCGCCGGCACGCAGCACGCGTGCGCCGGGGATGCCATGCGCGGCCTCTTCGTTGACGCTGATGCAGGTCGCGCCGGGGAAGCCGTACACCAGCCGCGGTGCCGGCTGCGCGCCGGCCTCGGCAAGCATGCGTTCGCCGATCGCGTCGAGCTCGGCGGTGGTCATGCCCGGCCGCGCGGCCGCCAGCATCGCCTCGCGCACGCGGGCCACGATGCCGCCGATGCACTGCAGGGCTTCGATGTCGGATCCGGATTCGATGGTCATGGCGGGAGTCTAGCGGGCCCGGATGGAAGGCCGGCATCGAACGATGCAACGGAGTGATCCGGCGCTCACTCGCGCCACCATGGCGCGGTCGGCTGCGGCGCGGCCAGGTCGATGCGCTCGCCCATCCGCGGCGTCGCCAGCGGAATGCCGCGTTCGCCGGCCAGCGCGCTGACCTGTTCGAACGGGTCGTCCCAGGCGTGCATGGCCAGGTCGAAGGTGCCGTTGTGCACCGGCAGCAGCCAGCGCCCGCGCAGGTCCTGGTGCGCCTGCACGGTCTGCGCCGGCTGCATGTGCACGTAGGCCCACTTCGGGTCGTAGGCGCCGGTTTCCAGCAGGGTCACGTCGAACGGGCCGAAGCGGCGGCCGATCTCGGCGAACCCGTCGAAGTAGCCGGAGTCGCCACTGAAGAACAGGCGCAGGCCGGGATCGCCGCTTTCTCCTGGCGCCGGCGGGTCGAGCAGCACCCACGAAGTCCATAGCGTGCGGTCGCTGTCGAACAGGCCGCGCCCGGAGAAGTGCTGCGCCGGCGTGGATACGATGCGCAGGCCGTCGAACGCCGCCTCCTGCCACCAGTCGAACTGGCGGACCTTCTCCGCCGGCACGCCCCACGCGACCAGCCGGTCGCCGACCCCGAGCGGGGTGACGAACACCTGCGCCTTCGCCGCCAGCCGCACCACCGCGTCGCGGTCGAGGTGATCGTAGTGGTCGTGCGAGAGCAGCACGCCGCGCAGCGGCGGCAGTTCGTCCAGCGCGATCGGCGGCGCATGGAAGCGTTTCGGTCCCATCCACCGGAACGGCGAGGCGCGCTCGGCGAACACCGGGTCGGTGATCCACCACTGGCCGCGCAGCTTGACCAGCAGGGTCGAGTGACCGAGCCGGTACAGGCTGCGGTCCGGCGCGGCGTCGAGGTCGGCGCGGGTCAGCGGCAGCACCCGCGGCGGCACGGCCGGCACGGTGGTCTTCGGCTTGTTGAAGGTGAAGTCCCACAGGATCCGCACGAACCCGGCGAAGCCTTGGGCAGGGCGCGGCACCGGATTGTGGAAACGGCCATCGATGGCCTGCGGCGAGGCCGGGTACTCGGCCAGCGGGCGGCTGGTGCGGACGAATGACAGGGCGCAGGCGCTCACGATGAGGGCTCCAAGGACAAGGATCGCGATCGCCAGCGGGCGCAGGGGCCAACGACGGAGGCGGGGGCGGGCCGGAATTGCGGTGGCAGGCATGGGGGATGTCAGGAAGTACACCGGAGAGTGTAGTTCCGGTTCGGGCAAAAAGTAAACCGGCCGGTGTAAACTTGTCGTCATGACCCGGCCCGACACCCCTGCCCGCCTGACCGACCGCAAGCGCGCCGCGATCGTGGACGCGGCCGTGGCCGAGTTCCGCGCGGCCGGCTACGAGGCCACCAGCATGGACCGTATCGCCACCCGCGCCGCGGTCTCCAAGCGCACGGTCTACAACCACTTCCCGGGCAAGGAAGCGCTGTTCGGCCATATCGTCGAGGACATGCTGGCGCGCGGCAGCGACGAGCACGCCACGCCCTATCGCGGCGACCGGCCGCTGCGCGACCAGCTGCTCGACCTGGTCCGGCACAAGCTGGGCCTGCTGCGCGACCCCGACTTCACCGACCTGGCCCGGGTCGCGATCATCGCCGGCATGCATTCGCCGGAACTGGCGCGCGAGCTGATGCAGCGACTCGGCCAGCGCGAACACGCGATGACCGCCTGGGTGCGTGCCGCCGCCGCCGACGGCCGGCTCAAGACCACCGACCCGGCGTTCGCCGCGATGCAGCTCGAATCGCTGGTCAAGGGCTTCGCCTTCTGGCCGCAGCTGGCGATGGCGCAGCCGCGGCTGGACGACGCCATGCAGGAGAAGGTGGCGACGTCGGCGGTGGACATGTTCCTGGCCTGCTACGGCTGAGGGAGCCGCGGGCCGCGGTCAGTCGTGGTTGACCGCCTGCCGGTACAGCATCCAGCGGCCATCGTCGCCGCGCTTCCACAGGTTCAGGCTCTTGCCTGCGACCGTGCCGCTGTCGCCGCCGGCGCGCCAGGCCACCCGGTAGAAGCCCTCCTCCAGCTGCAGCCGGCCGCCATCGAGCGGATGGATGCGACCACTGCGCAGGTCGAGCGCGTCGATGCTGACCGGGCCCCGCCGTTCGTGCTCGACGAAGTAGTCGCGGATCGCCGCCAGTCCGACCCGCATCGGCGTGTAGTACGGCAGGTAGCTCGCATCGGGCAGGAACAGCGCTGCGTGTTCGGCGCCCTTGCGCTGCATCACCAGGGTGCGGATCAGCGCGTTGCGCGCATCGAGCTGCGCAGCGACGCGCGGATCGTTGCCGGCATCGGCCGGCGCCGGCGGCAACGCTTCGGCGATCTCCGGCAAGACCGCCGCATCGAACGCGGCATCGGCGCCCCAGATTTCCGCAAGCACGCGCGGCGTGGCGCCGCGCGTGTCCCACACCACGAAGTACTTGCCGGCGTAGGCGTACGGCGCGACGCCGGCGCGGGCGAATTCATGGCGGAACGCGCCGGTCTCCAGCGCGTGCACTCCGAGGTCGACGAGCTCATGGATCCGGCGCTCGAACGCCGTCGTTTCCGTTGCGTCCAACCATTGCCGCTGGTAGTCCGCGATCGCCCCGCCGCCGAGCCGCGCGCCGGCGTGCTCCGGCATCAGCATCGCGTCGTCGCGGTAGCGCGCGCGCAGCGCGGCCGCGTCCTCGCCCACCCAGGCGCGGGCGAGCGCCGCGTTGGCCTGTTCCAGCCGCGCCCGCAGCGGTTCGGCCACGGCCTGCCCGGAAGCCACCAGCATCAGCAACACCAGTGCAGCGCGACGCCTCATCGTGCGTGTCCCGGAGAAGGATGCGGCCCTGATCCCGGTCGAGTGGACCGCGACGCGCGCCGCCGCGTCAACCGGCCGCCGGCGCCGGGTCCGGAAGCGACACCGGCTCCATCTGCGCGTCGGGCGCGGGAAACGGCGTGCGCAGGGTGAAGGCCCGTGGGCTGGCGCCGTGCATGCGCAGGTGTTCGAGCCGCTCCCAGGCTTCCAGCACGCCGGGCCGGTGGCCGGCCGACACCCACCAGAACACCGCGTAGGCCTCGTCCATGCGCTCGGTCCACTCGTGCCGGCGGCGCATGATCGAGGCGTGGTCGCTCCTGTAGGTGAACGCCCGCAGCGATTCGACGTCCTTCCACACCGACATGTTCACCAGCACGTCGTCGCCGAACGGGCGCAGCGCGGTCGCATCCCCGCTTTCGTCCTTCAGCCGCCAGACGTAGCCGGGCATGGCCTCGGCCAGGGAGTTGATCCGCTCGATGTTGCCGACGAAGTCGGCCATGAGCGGCGAATCCAGCGGCGCACGCATCCGTGCGATGTTGAGCTGCGCGAGTTCGTAACGGGACATGCCAAGCTCCTTCTGGCGGCGGGAACAGCGGGCGTACCTGTCCGACATTGGGGCGGCCGGCGGCACGAATCAAGCGGGGTGGACCCTCCCCTGTCCGCACGGGGTCATCGCGCCGCATCCACGCCGCCGCGACAGCGGTCGCCGCAGGCTGCGTTCTCCTCCATCCGGGAGACCGGCCATGCTTGCCACCGCCTCGACCACCGCCGCCGCCACTGGCATGGACATCTTCATGCTCATCGGCGCGATCTTCGGCCTGATCCTCACCGTGCTGTGGATCCTGGTGCCGTTCGCGCTGTTCGGAATCAAGCCGCTGCTGCGCGAACTGATCGCCGAGCAGCGCCGTGCCAACGAACTGGCCGCGCGCATCGCCGCCACGCCACCGGCGCCGGTGGTTGTCGCCGCCCCCCATGATCCGCGTGATCCGCGCATCGAGCCCTACATCCGCTGAAGCGGCGGCACGGGCCGGCAAGGACGCCGGGCTGCCACCGGCCGCAATGGAGCGCCTACACTAGACCCGGGGAACAGCCGCGCCGGGCGGCACGCAACAGGTATCCGGGCCATGATTCTCACCCTCACCGATCTGGTCACGCACGACGAACTCGCGCTGATCCGGCAGAAGATCTCGACCGCGCCGTTCACCGACGGCAAGGCCTCGGCCGGCGAAGTGCTGCGCAAGGCCAAGAGCAACCAGCAGATTCCCGGCAACCATCCGGTGGTCAAGGAGATCACCGACCTGGTGATGCAGGCGCTGGGGCGCTGCGATGCGTTCATGAGCATCGCCCAGCCGCGACGGCTGGCGACGATGCTGGTCAGCCGCTACCAGCCCGGCATGCATTACGGGCTGCACGTGGACGCGCCGCTGATGGGCGCGCCCAACCACGTGCGCAGCGACGTGTCCTTCACCCTGTTCCTGAGCGATCCGGACAGCTACGAGGGCGGCGAACTGGCGTTCGAACACGGCAGCGGCGAGGCCGCGTTCAAGCTGCCGGCCGGCTCGGCGATCTGCTATCCCACCGGGCAGCTGCACCGCGTGCGCCCGGTCGAGACCGGCGAACGGCTCGCGGTGGTCGGCTGGGTACAGAGCCTGGTGCGCGACCCGGCCGTGCGCGAACTGCTGCACGACCTGTCCGAAGCGCGCGAGCTTCTGGCCGGCCAGGAAGGCGCCGCGCGCGCGGTCGAGCTGATCACCAAGTCCTATTCGAACCTGCTGCGGCAGAACTCGGAGCCGTAGGGGCGTCGCGGCGCACCAAGGCGACCGCGCCTCACCCCGCTGCCCGATCGAGAGGCCGGACATCCTTCCCTGGCAGGCATGGGAAACATGCCGGCCTCCCCGTGGTCCATCGACGGCTACTTCAGGATCACTTCGCGGATCATCTCGTCGCCGAGGACCGAGCGCACCTTGTTGCGGTCCACCGACGCCAGCGTCGCTTTCTCCCGGCTCAGTCCGGTGACCTTGCTCGCTACCGCTTCGGACTTGTCGCGCAGTCCGTCGAAGCTGGCCATGTTCGGATCGGTCACCACCAGGTACAGGTCCGCTTCCTCCTTGCTGCGCGGATACCTGTCGTACACGCCGTACCGCACTATCAGGCCGGCCTGCTTCTGCGCTTCCATGACCGGTTTGCAGGTCTTGGCCAGGTAATCCATGTAGTTGTCGTATTGCCGATCCACGATCTTGACCGAGGTGACGATCGTGACAGGGCCTTCTTCATAGCTGCGCAT
>JAGHZW010000169.1:82555-96074 GCA_017745195.1 Pseudoxanthomonas sp.
ACACATGTTCCTGGTCGGCGTGCCGTGCGCGCTCGGCGCCAGGTGGGCGTTGCGGGCGAGCTAGGCGATTGAGGAAGGCGGCGCGGGGCGCCGCCTGTCATATCGAAACGGTTATCCCCGGCGCCGCATTCTCCATCGGTCGCGGCGCCGGGGAATGGCACCCTGTCGTGGCCCGGCTTCCAGGCCTCCAGGACCACTGCCCATGACCTTCAGCCCGATCCGTTCGATCGCCCTGCTCGCCAGCCTGCTGTGGCTGGCCGCGTTCGGCGCCCACGCCGCGCCCGCGGCGCAGAAGCAGACCTTCGTCCTCGTCCATGGCGCCACCGCCGGCGCCTGGGAATGGAAGCGCACCGGCCAGTTCCTCACCGACGACGGCAACACCGTCTACCGCGCCACGCTCACCGGCCTGGGCGAGCGCGAACACCTCAACAGTTCCGACATCGACCTGCAGACCCACATCAACGACGTGGTCAACCTGATCCTGTTCGAGGACCTGCACGACGTGGTGCTGACCGGTCACAGCTACGGCGGCATGGTGATCACCGGAGTGATGGACCGCATCCCCGAACGCATCCGCCACGTGGTGTTCCTCGACGCGGCGGTGCCGCAGGACGGCCAGTCGATCTGGGACCTGTTCGGCAACCGCGGGCCGTTGCCGGCCGACCGCTTCAAGGACGGCTTCATGCAGGTGCCGTGGGTCAAGCCGGGCGACAAGCCGCCGTACAGCGTCAAGCAGTCGATCAAGTGCTTCGAGCAGCCGGTGTCGTACCGCAACCCCGCTGCGCTGGCGCTGCCGGTGACCTACGTCGCCTTCGTGCCCAAGGACCAGAAGATCGAAGAGCGCGCCAGGATCGACAAGAGCTGGCAGAACGCGCAGGCCCGCGGCTGGACCATGCGCACCTTCCCCGGCGGCCACGTCGCCCAGCAGGAAGACCCGCGCGGCGTGGCCACGCTGATCGAGCAGTCGGTCAACGACCGCAACCAGAACCCGGCGCAGGCGGCGCGATGAGCACGAACGATGCGCGGAGCCCGGCCGCGCCCACGCGCGACATGGGCCATCGGCCGCATCGCGGGCGCACGTCCACTGCCCGCGTCCTGCTGGTCGCTTCGATGATGCTGGCCGCCTCCGCGGCGTTGGCCACGCCCGCTGCGCCGAAGCGCGACGCCGACGCGCTGGCGGCCGCGCTGGTGGCGCGGATGACGGTCGAGGAAAAACTGCCGCAGCTGCTCAACACCGCGCCGGCCATCCCGCGCCTGGACGTGCCGGCCTACAACTGGTGGACCGAATCGCTGCACGGCGCGCTGGGC
Source organism: Pseudoxanthomonas sp. (assembly GCA_017745195.1). GTDB lineage: Bacteria > Pseudomonadota > Gammaproteobacteria > Xanthomonadales > Xanthomonadaceae > Pseudoxanthomonas. Next base: position 83,864 of record JAGHZW010000169.1, read on the forward strand.
ACCCTGCCCACCACCAACTTTCCCGAGCCGATCGGGTTGGCCGCCAGCTTCGACGAGGACCTGGTGCAACGCGTGGCCACCGCCATCGGCTCCGAAGTGCGCGGGCTGCACGCGCTGGCGCGCCAGACCGGGCGCACCGGCCGCATCGGCACCGGGCTCAACACCTGGTCGCCCAACCTCAACATCTTCCGCGACCCGCGCTGGGGCCGCGGCCAGGAAACCTACGGCGAGGATCCGTTCCTGACCGCGCGGATCGGCGTGGCCTACGTCAAGGGCATGCAGGGCGACCATCCGCAGTGGCTGGACGTGGTCGCCACGCCCAAGCACTACGCCGTGCACAGCGGCCCGGAATCGACCCGCCACCAGGCCAACGTCTACGTCTCCCGCCGCGACCTGGAGGACACCTACCTGCCGGCGTTCCGCGCCGCGGTGGTCGAGGGCCACGCCGGCTCGGTGATGTGCGCCTACAACCGCATCGACGGACAGCCGGCCTGCGCCAGCGACCTGCTGCTGCGCGACACGCTGCGCGGCGCGTGGGGTTTCGACGGCTACGTGGTCTCCGACTGCGACGCGGTCACCGACATCCGCGCCCAGCACCACTACGCGCCGGATGCGGCCAGCGCCGTGGCCGCCGCGCTGCGCGCCGGCGTCGACAACGAGTGCACCGGCGCCACCCTCACCGATACCGGCGGGCTGACCGAGCCGTATCGCGAAGCGCTGGCGCGCGGACTGGTGTCGATGGCCGACATCGACCGCGCCCTGGTGCGGCTGTTCAGTGCGCGCTTCCGCACCGGCGACCTGGCCGGGCTGCGGCCGCTGTCCACCGCCAGCGCCTCGCCGGCCGACGTCGGCGCGCCGGCGCATGCGGCGGTGGCACTGGAAGCGGCGGAGAAGAGCCTGGTGCTGCTGAAGAACGACGGCGTGCTGCCCTTGGCCGGCGCGCCACGGATCGCGGTGGTCGGCCCGCTCGGCGATGCCACCCGGGTGCTGCGCGGCAACTATTCCTCGCCGCAGTCGGCGCCGCCGGTGTCGGTGCTGGAAGGCCTGCGCCGCGCGCTGCCGGCGGCGAAGGTCGCCTACGTGCCGTTCGGCGAGACCTACACCGACGGCGACCCGATCCCGTCCAGCGCGCTGCGCACGCCCGACGGCGCGCCGGGCCTGCTGGCGCGCTACTTCAACGCCGCCGCGGTGCCGCCCGCACGGTTCGCCCCGGGCGAACTGGACGCCTGGATCGCGCGCACCGGGTTCGAGGCGCAGCCGGTGGTGACCCGGGTGGAGGCCGACGTCAATTCGCGCAGCCTGGACCTGGCCCAGGTGCGCGACGTGCACCGGGTGGAATGGAGCGGTTATCTGGTACCGCCGGAAACGGGCACCTATCGCCTCGGCCTGAGCGGATTCAACGGCGAGCTGCGCCTGGACGGCAAGCCGTTCGTGGACCTGAGCAAGGCCTCGTGGAACAGCCCGCCGACGCTGAAGACCGTGCGCCTGGAAGGCGGCCGCCGCTATCCGATCCAGGTGACCACCCAGGCGCGCATCCTCACCGGCATCGGCCTGCTCTGGAAGCGCGTGTCCGAAACGCCGGACGCGGACCTGCGCGCGGCCGCCGCCGACAGCGACGTGCTGGTCGCCGTGGTCGGCCTGACCTCGGATCTGGAAGCGGAAGAGGCGCCGGTCGAAGTGCCCGGCTTCAAGGGCGGCGACAAGACCTCGCTGGACCTGCTGGCCGACCAGCAGGCGCTGCTGGAAACCGCACGCGCCACCGGCAAGCCGCTGGTGGTGGTGGTGATGAACGGCAGCCCGGTCAACCTGGCCTGGGCGCGCGAGCACGCCAACGCCATCGTCGAGGCCTGGTATCCCGGCCAGGCCGGCGGCCTGGCGGTGGGCAATGTGCTGGCCGGCCACGCCAATCCGTCCGGACGCCTGCCGCTGACCTTCTACCGCTCGGTCGACGAGCTGCCGCCGTTCGGCGACTACGCCATGCGCGGCCGCACCTACCGCTACTTCGAGGGCACGCCGGTGTATGCGTTCGGCCACGGCCTGAGCTACACCCGCTTCGAGTACGCGCCGCTGCAGCTGCGGCCGGCCGCGGGCGGCAGCAGCGAAGGCCTGCGGGTGAGCACCGAGGTGCGCAACGTCGGCGACCGTGCCGGCGACGAGGTGGTGCAGCTGTACCTGGACTTCCCCGACATCGACGGCGTGCCGCGGATCGCCCTGCGCGGCTTCCAGCGCGTGCCGCTCGCGCCCGGCGAACGCCGGCGGATCGAGTTCGACCTCGATCCGCGCGCACTGAGCGCGGTCGACGCCGACGGCCAGCGCCAGGTGATGCCGGGCGACTACCGCGTGTGGGTCGGCGGCGGACAACCGGCGGCGGACGTGGCCGGCCAGGGCGCGCCGTTCAAGATCGACCGGCTGCGTCCGGTGGAGCGCTGACGCGGGGCGCTCCGGCGTCTCGCTTCGGCCTGCTACTGCGGCGACAGTCGCAGCACCACGACGCCGTGCGCCGGCAGGCGCGCGGCGAACGGTTGCGCGGTGCTGCCTTCGCCGCCCTGCCAGACATCGCGCCAGGCGAAGCGCTGCCTGCCGAAATCGGCCTGGCGGCCGCTGGCGTCGTCCTTCATCGGGTGCGCGCTCCAGTCGAAGCGGTAGTCGCGGTCGGCATCGCCGCGATTGAGGAACAGCACGGCATAGCCGCCGTCATCGAGCGGCTTGAGGTAGAGCTCGACATCGCCTTCGTCGATCCACTTCATCGCCTGGACGCCCAGCCGGTCCTGGTTGATCGCGATCATGCCGCGATGGGTGAGGATGCGGCGGGTGGCCTCGTCCATCGTGCGCAGGTCGTTGCCGGCGATCAGCGGCGAGGCGAGCATGGCCCACAGCGAGAAGTGGGCGCGGTCCTCCTCTTCGGACATGCCGTTGCCCACTTCCAGCATGTCCATGTCGTTCCAGTGTCCCGGCCCCGCGTACTTCCTGAGTCCGGCCTGTTTGTCGAGGATCTGCAGCACGCCCAGCGACGACCATGAGCCGTGGCTGTGCTCGCAGTTCCAGCACGGATGGATGTCGCCGGTGGTGCGCCAGGAATGGCCCAGCTCCGGCGCCCACTCCCAGGGCTTGTTGTCGCCCCACTCGCAGATGCTGAACAGCATCGGCCGGCCGGCCTGGCCGATCGCATCGCGCATGGTCGTGTACGCCGCCGCCGGGGCAAGCCCCTTGGTGTCGCACCAGTCGTACTTGACGTAGTCGATGCCCCAGCGCGCATAGGCCAGCGCGTCCTGGTACTCGTGGCCGCGGCTGCCGGGTCGGCCGGCGCAGGTGGTGTTGCCGGCATCGGTGTAGATGCCCAGCTTCAGTCCGCGCGCGTGGACGTAGTCGGCCAGCGCCTTCATCCCCGACGGGAAGGTCTTCGGATCGGGCCGGATGTTGCCGTCGGCATCGCGCGTGCCGTGCCAGCAGTCGTCGATGTTGACGTACTCGTAGCCGGCGTCCTTCATGCCGGAGGCGACCATCGCGTCGGCCATCTGCCGGATCATCCGCTCGTCGACCTTGCAGCCGAAGGTGTTCCAGCTGTTCCAGCCCATCTGCGGCGTGCGTGCCAGCTGCGCGGACTTCTGCGCCGGCGCGGGCGGCGACGCGCACAGCGCGATGGCCAGGAGAAAGCAGCGGACAAGCGTGCGGCCCATGTCGCATCCCACCAGGTCGGATAACCGCTGCCGACTGTGGGCCCGGCGGCGGCGCCGGGCAATTCCGTTTCCGCTATAGGAGCCATCGCGGAATGGCAGTGCAGCGCGTGTCCCGCACGCGCTGCACGCGGCGCGCCTTACGGCCTGCTGGCCGGCGCCTGGCAGGTGTAGCTTTCCGGCGCGGCGACGTCGCCGCCGGTGTAGTGCGCATGGGTCGGATACGGGCACAGCGGTCGCTGGCCCGGCAACGCCGCGCCATGTGCGAGCACCTGGCCCGGCGCCTGGCCCTGCTCCACCCAGGCGACCAGCGGGCCGAGCAAGTCGAAGCTGTCGCGCGTGGTGCCGCCGCCGCAATGGCCCATGCCGGGGACGAAGTAGAACCGGCTCGCCTCCGCCCACGCCTGCGCGCCGTTGGCCGCTTCGGCGCGCCTGAAGTAATCCAGCGTGTCATGGGCCGAGAACCACGGATCGCTGACGCCGTGGAAATAGATCACCTTGCCGCCGCGGCCCAGGAACGTGCCCAGGTTGGTCCACGTGCTGGTGTCGGTGAGCATCTGCACCGCATCGGCGCGGACCTTGCGCGCCTGCGCATCCACGTCGAAGCCGGCGGCCTGCGGCATGACCGCGGCGAGGATGTCCGGCCCGGCCGCCGGCAGGAAGCCGGGGATGCCCTGACCCTCGGAGACGATGCCGGTGTCGTAGGGGTAGTCCACGTACAGCGGCGCACCGGCGGCATCGCGTGGCGCCTTGAATGCCTCGGTCAGCGCGGTGACCTGCGCCGCGCCGAGGCACGACTCGTGTTTGCCGGGCGCGCACTGCAGCCGCGCCGGCTGGAAGCGACACGCCAGCACGTTCTCGATCACGCCGTCGGCCAGCCCGTCGAGGTCGTCGCACTGGGCCAGCAGCTCGCGCAGGATCAGCGCCCGGTCGGCGCTGGAGAAGGTGCGCGCCAGCTGCGGCTTGCCCTGCGCATCGCGCGGCGCGGCCTCGGCGAAGCGCGCGCGCGCGTTAGCCAGGGCCAGGTTGGAGAAGCCGGTGCGCATGGCCGGCGCCGCGACCAGCGCGCCGTCGAACAGCTCGGGCCAGCGCTGCGTGGCCAGCATCGTTTCGCGGCCGCCGGTCGAACAGCCGGCGATGTAGCTGTGCTCCGGCGCCTTGCCGTAATGGCGCTGCACCAGCAGCAGCGCGGCCTGGGTGGTGGTGCCGACCGAGGCATGGGCGAAGTCCAGCGCGGCGCGCTGGTCCTGCATGAACGAGGCATCGAAGCCTTCGCCGGTGTGTCCGCTGTCGGTGGACACCACCGCGAAGCCGCGCGCCAGCGCCGGCACGTCGCCGGCACCGGTGGTGCCCAGCGGCGGCGCGATCGAACCGTTGAGCCCGCCACCGCCCTGGAACAGGAAGCGGCCGTTCCAGGCCTCCGGCAGCGCCAGCTCGAAGCCGATGCCGAAGCGCTTGCCGCCGGCACCGGTGCGGTCGTCGATCCGCCCGGACACCTTGCAGTAGGCCGGCAATCCCACCGAGAGCGGCGGCAGGTACGGCTGCGCGCGCACCGTGCCGGGCGCTGCGGCCGGCACCGGCTCGGCCGCGGTCACTTCCAGCCGCAGCCGCGCATCGCGGAAGCCGACCAGCGCCGCACAGGCATCACCCTCCTTGCGCGCCGCCAGGCCCTCGCCCGCCACGCCACCCACCAGCAACAGGCCCAGCAGGGCCCCACCGATCACTCGCATGTATCCGCCTCCCCAGGCCTCGGCGCCTCAGCGAACAGGCCGCGGCATTGCGGTCATCTTAGCGGGCGGGTTGGCGAGTTGCCCTGCGCTTGCAGCGACTCCCGTTCAATCGCGCGGTGGAACTTCCTGCTGCGCGCTCTCCGTATGCGCGCAGGCCAGCCACCTGCCGTCCTTCCGCACCCAGGTGGTCGTGTCGTACACGACCATGTCGTGATTCTTCCCCTCCATGGTGAAGGACTGCCTGGCGCCGTAGGTCGCAACGGCCACGTCCGGCAGCGGGAAGATCACCTGCTCGTCGAAGAACTCGAACGCGGTGATCCGCGCCGTGCCGGCCAGGGCCATCGCCCTGTATTCGGCGGGCCCGAAATGGTGGATGCCCCAGCCGCTGACCGAGGCCGACTGTTCGTCGATCAGGGCCACCGCCGCGTCGACGTCCATGTCCTTCATCGACTGCCAGAACCTGCGTTCCAGCTCCATGATCTGGTCGTGGGAAGCCATCGCGCACCTCGTAGGTGGAAGGAGGGCCGAATGTCGCACGGCGGGTGTCGTGCCCGTGTCTTCGGGCGCCCAGGGATCGCGGTCCTGGGCGAGTCAACGCACGTTGCGGCGTCCTGCTTCCCGGAATAGCTGCATCCCCTGCGGGCATACGTTGCAGGGTGATCGCCGATCTGCGGTACTGCAGCCGCGGGCAGCCGCCACGCATCGCGATGCGAAACCTTCCGGTGCGCCGTGAAGCCAGCCTGCACGACCCGTCGGGCATGAGCCGTGCCTGCAACGTTCGCCGAACCCGTTCGACGGGCCGAGCTGCCGAATCGAGGAACAATGATGCGCTGCTGTATCGCAATGATGGTCGCCCTGGTGTCTTCCCTCGCCGCGCCGGTGCCCGCGGGCGCCGCCACACCGCGGGAGATCCGGGTGGATGTCGCCAATGCCGGCGCGCCGGTCGACCGCTTCTTCGCGCTTTCGGTCGGGTCGGATTACCCGGGCACGCTGATCCGCGACGACACCCAGGCGCACCTGGTTCCCGCCGTGCAGGAGCTCGGCTTCCGCTACCTGCGCTTCCACGACATCTTCCACGACGCGCTCGGCACGGTCCGGCGCGTGGATGGCAGGATCGTCTACGACTGGACGAAGCTGGACCGGCTCTACGACAACCTGCTGGCCAGGAAGATCCGGCCGTTCGTCGAGCTCGGATTCACACCGGACGCATTGAAGACGTCCGGGCAGACGCTGTTCTACTGGAAGGGCAACACCTCCCATCCCGACCCGGCGATGTGGACGCAGCTGATCGACGCCTACATCCGCCACGTCCGCGACCGCTATGGCGCCGAGGAAGTCCGCCAGTGGTATTTCGAGGTGTGGAACGAGCCGAACCTGGCCGGCTTCTGGGAGAACGCCGACCAGAAGGCCTACTTCGACCTCTACGCGAACACGGCGCGGACCATCAAGGCCATCGATCCACAGCTGCGCGTGGGCGGCCCCTCGACCGCCGGCGCCGCGTGGGTGCCGGAGTTGCTGGCCTTCGTCGCCGCCAACAAGCTGCCGATCGATTTCGTCACCACCCATACCTATGGCGTCGACAGCGGGTTCCTCGACGAGAACGGCAAGGAGGACACCAAGCTGTCCGCCTCGCCGGATGCGATCGTGGGTGATGTGCGCAAGGTGCGCGAGCAGATCAGGGCGTCGGCGTTCCCGGACCTGCCGCTGTACTTCACCGAGTGGAGCAGCAGCTATTCGCCGCGCGATTTCGTCCACGACAGCTACATCAGCGCGCCCTACATCCTGACCAAGCTCAAGCAGGCGACGGGCCTGGTGCAGGGCATGAGCTACTGGACCTACACCGACCTGTTCGAGGAACCCGGACCGCCGCCCACGCCGTTCCATGGCGGCTTCGGGCTGATGAACCGCGAAGGCGTCCGCAAGCCGGCCTGGTTCGCCTACAAATACCTGGACGCGATCGACGGCCGCCAGATCCCGGTGGACGATCCGCAGGCCTGGGCCGCGGTAGACGGGACGCGGATCGCAGCGCTCGCCTGGGACTGGCAGCAGCCGGTACAGGCGGTCAGCAACACGCCGTTCTACACCCGGCAGGTGTCCGCCACCGACAGCCGGCCGGTCGTGTTCCGCCTGGCGCAGGTTCCCGCCGGCACGTATCGCCTGCAGGTGAAGCGGACCGGATACCGCCGCAACGATCCGCTCTCCCTGTACATCGACATGGGCATGCCCGAGGACCTGACGCCGGCGCAGCTGGCCGAGCTGCAGGAAGCCACGCGCGACAGCCCCGAACAGGACCGGCCGCTGCACGTAGGCAGGGACGGATCGGTCGATGTCACGGTGCCGATGCGCAGCAACGATGTCGTGCTGCTCACCCTGGACAGAACCACGGACTGATCGGGGAGCGAAGGCGATCGAACCGGAAGCGTGGAGCGCGTACCGCCGTCCTTCCGCTCCGTCGCCTTACGCCCCTTCCACCCCGTAATCCGTCCACTCGCCTTCGCGGCGCACGCGGCGCATCAGCGTGCGGCTGTGCGGATCCATGCCGTGCACGCGCACGCGGATGCCGTGGTGGCGGAAGCGGGTCACCACCTTGTCCAGCGCGGCCACCGCGGTGATGTCCCACAGGCGCGCGCCTTCCAGGGCGATCTCCACCTCGCGGCCGGGCAGCTCGCGCGGATCGAACGCATCGATGAAGGCATCGGCCGAGGCGAAGAACACCTGCCCGCCGACGCGGTAGGTGCGCAGTCCGCCGGCCGCGTCGCTGTATTCGACCTGCAGCAGGCGCGAGACCTTGAGGGTGAAGAACACGCCGCTGAGCAGCACGCCCACCGTCACGCCGGCGGCGAGGTTGTGGGTGGCCAGGGTCACCGCCACGGTGGCCAGCATCACCACGCCGGACAGGCGCGGATGCCGGGCCAGCGCGCCGACGCTGCGCCAGTCGAAGGTCTCGATGCTGACCATCACCATGATCGCCACCAGCGCCACCACCGGCACCTGCGCCACCCATGGCTTGAGCAGCACCATCAGCACCAGCAGGAACACGCCGGCGAACAGCGTGGACAGCCGCCCGCGGCCGCCGTATTTCACGTTGCTCACGGTCTGGCCGATCATGCCGCAACCGGCAATACCGCCGAACAGGCTGGCGGCGACATTGGCGATGCCGAGCCCGGCCGCCTCGCGGTTCTTCGGGCTGGGCGTGTCGGTGAGCTCGTCGACCACGCGCGCGGTCATCAGCGATTCGAGCAGGCCAACCATGGCGATGGCCAGCGCCGGCATGGCGATGATCCGCAGCGTGTCCCACGACCACGGCACGTCGGGCAGGCCCAGCCACTGCGGCAATGCGCCGGGCAGCTGGCCCAGTTCGGCCACGGTCTTCAGCGGCAGCCCCATGCCCACCGACAGCACGCTGAGCACGCCGATGCAGATCAGCGGCGAGGGAATGACTTTGACACCCGGCACCGGCAGTCGCGGCAGGCCGTAGATGATCGCCAGGCCCAGCGCCAGCATCGCCCAGGTCGCCGCGTTGGCGCCTTCCAGGTGCGGCAGCTGCGCGGCGAAGATCAGGATCGCCAGCGCATTGACGAAGCCGGTGCGCACCGAGCTGCTGACGAAGCGCATCAGCACGCCCAGCCGCAACGCGCCGAACAGCAGCTGCACCAGGCCGGCCAGCACACCGGCGGCGAACAGGTAGGGCAGCCCGTGCTGCGAGACCAGCGGCGCGGCGACCAGCGCCACCGAGCCGGCCGCGGCGGTGATCATCGCCGGGCGTCCGCCGAACACGGCGATCACCACGCTCAGCACGAACGAAGCGAACAGGCCGACCTGCGGATCCACGCCGGCGACGAAGGAGAACGCGATCACCTCGGGGATGAGCGCGAAGGTGGCCACCGCGCCGGCCAGCAGTTCACGCAGCGGAGCGGCGCGCCACTGCGCCAGTTCGGATCGGAGGAAGGACATCGGCAGCACCCGTGAGCCGGCCCGTGCGGGCGACGGCGGCAGGAAAGGGGGGCGCGGATTATAGGACGCGGCCTGCGCGCCTCCCTCATCCAGCGTGCCGGCGCCACGTGGAAAACCGCGGCGCTTCCCACGAACACGGGCCACACATGGCGGCAGCACCGGCCGGTGCACCACTTCAACGCGGCCGGGATGGGCGCTCGCCTGGCTCCGGCGAACGCCCGCCGTCGCCGGTTACGGCCGCGCGAGCACCTCGCCCACCGCCTTGGCTACCGCCTGCGGCGCGTCCAGCTGGATCTCGTGCGAGGTATCGGCCACGTCGATGCGGCGGCCGTTGCGGGAGCTGGCGACCAGGCGCGTGCGGGTCTGTTCGCGCGCCTCGGCCAGGGCCTTGGCCACGTCTTCCGGCACGCCTTCGACCGCAGCAGGCGCGGCCAGGACCACGACCGGGGTGACGCCGTGCGACTCGTCCGCCGGCACCGGCGCGGCGAAGATCGCGGTGTTGGCATCTAGCTCGGAGCGCAGGGTGCGCCAGTACGCGGGCTTGAGCTTGTACGCGCGCGTGGCCGCGGCCACGGTGGCGCTCTGCCACGGCGGCGGCGCGCGCAGGCAGGACGACAGTGGACCCTCGGCCTTGTCCAGGGCGCCGGCTTCGGCCGCCTTCAGGCAGGCGTCGAGGAACGCGTTGCGCTGCGTGCGGCCGCCCTCGCCCTGCGCCTTCCAGGCCTGCGGCAGCAGCGCGTCGGCGCCCTGCTCCGGCGGATCGACCAGCACCAGCGCGCGCACGGCCTGCGGATGCTGGCGCGCGTAGCCGCGCACGATATTGCTGCCCAGCGAATGCCCGACCAGCACCAGCGGCGTCTGCAGCTTCGCGGCCGAAACCAGCGCGGCGAGATCGGCGACATCGGCGTCGAGGTCGCGCGGCAGCGGACCTTCATCGCTGAAGCCGTACCCCGCGCGGTCGTAGGCGCACACGCGCGCCTGCGGCGACAGCAGCGATTGCACGCGGAACCAGGTGGCCGAATCGGCGTTGCCGCCGGCCTCCAGCAGCACCGTCTGCGGACCGTCGCCCACGCAGCGCAGGCTCAACGCGCGGCCGGGGGCGATGACGACGCGCTCGCCGGCGATGGCGTAGCGGTCGGGCGTCTGCTGCGGCACATCCGGTGCCGCCTGTGCCGCGTATACCTGCAACGAGGTGGCGGCGAGAAACGCGAAACCTGCGATCGACTTCATCCTGCTCTCCATGCATGAGGGATGCGCGCGCCGATGTGCCTGGCGCACGGCGAGCGGCGAGCGTAACGCAGGGCCGACGTGGAAGGACGGCGCTGCTGCGGTGCGGAAGCACGGCCGGTTCATCCGCCGTTCGGCGCGCCGGCCTTCGCACGTTGCCTTCAACCGGCGACGCCAAGCTGGCTAGACTCGGCAGCATGAACACCCTCCTTCGCTGCCTCGCCTGCCTCGTCCTGCTGGCCTCCGCGCCGGCCTTCGCCGAGGACTCCTCCACGCCTGCCGCCAGCACGCCTGCCGCAAGCACGCCTGCCGCAAGCACGCCCGTCGCCCGCGTGCGCGTGGCCTTCGACCGCAACGGCGTCACCGAGGTGCGCGCCACCGGCCTGGCCGATCCGGCCATCGGCCGCGCGGTCACCGCCGACGATCCGGTGCGGATTGCCTCCATCTCCAAGCTGGTGCTGTCGATCGGGGTGATGCGCTTGGTCGAGCAGGGCGTGCTGGACCTGGATGCCGACGTGTCGAAGACGCTCGGCTACGCCGTGCGCAACCCGGCCTTCCCGGACACGCCGATCACCCTGCGCCTGCTGCTCTCGCACACCTCCAGCCTCACCGACGGCGCCGGCTACTGGCAGGTGCCGTTCGACGGCCACTTCAAGGACGTGCTCGACGACCCGAAGGCGTGGGACACCGCGCACGCGCCGGGCACGTACTGGCGCTACGCCAATGCCGGTTTTCCGCTGATCGCCGGGGTGATGGAACGCGCCACCGGCGAGCGCTTCGACCTGCTGATGCAGCGCCTGGTGCTGGCGCCGCTGCGCCTGCATGCCTGCTACGGCTGGCCCAGCTGCGACGCGGCCACCGCCGCGCGCGCAGTGGTGCTGTACGTGGATGGAAAGCCGAGCGTCGACGACCACCAGGGCAAGCCGCCGGCGTGCGGCATCACCAAGGCCAGCGACGGCAGCTGCGACCTGTCGCAGTGGCGCGCCGGCACCAGCTCCAATGTGTTCGGCCCGCAGGGCGGGCTGCGCATTTCCGGCAACGACCTGGCCCGGATCGGCCGCCTGCTGCTGGGCGATGGTGAAGTGGACGGCGTGCGCCTGCTCACGCCCGCATCGGTGGCGATGATGGTCGGCCCGGAATGGAGCTTCGACGGAAGCAACGGCCTGACCCTGGAAGAGGACGACCCGATCCGCACCCGCGGCGGCTTCACCTGCCGCTACGGCCTGGCCGTGCACACGCTGGCCACCGGCCTGCCCGGCTGCGGCGACGACCCGTTCGGCGACGGCGTGCCGCGCATCGGCCACAGCGGCAATGCCTACGGCCTGCTCGCCGGGCTGTGGGTGGACCGCAAGGCCGGCACCGGCGTGGTGTATTTCGCGACCGGCAACGACAAGCCGGCGCCGGGGGTGCGCTCGTCGTTCAGTGCGGTGGAGGAGAAGCTGGCGCGCGGGGATTAGCTGGGGGCGAAGCCGGCTTGCTGTTTCGCGTGACAGAGGCGGACCGGGCTCGGTTTACAGCAACAGCGCGCCCCCGAGGCTGATTTCCTGCATGGTCGAATCCAGGCACCCGCGGCCTCGTGGATGGCCGAATACGGCGATCCGGACACCGACGACTGGAAGTTCATCC
>JAGHZW010000170.1 GCA_017745195.1 Pseudoxanthomonas sp.
CGAGCGGCCCGAACGCTTCCTGGTGCGCAAGCTCGGTCGCGAATTCCTGGTCGCCACCGGCCTGAACCGCGCCGTCGCCCGCCAGCCGGTGCGCGAGCGCGAGTTCGCCGGCGGTCGCGCCGAGTTCAATGCCCGCGAGCCGATGCGCGCCCCCGTCCGCCTGGTCCGCGACGCCACCACCGGCCTGCCGATCGACGATGCGTTCGCCGCAGATCCGGTGGCCAGCGCGGTGGGTGGCCTCGGCCTGCGTCGCGGTGGCGCCATGGGCGGCGCCGCGTCGACTGCCGCCCCGGCTCCGGCCGCGGCGGACCTGCCGAGCGACTACCTGGACATCCCGGCGTTCCTGCGCCGCCAGGCGGACTGACCTGTCGCGGCCGGCGCCTTTGGTGCGGGCCGCGGACCGGGTCGAACGGGCGGGGCTGGCTTTCCGTCCGCGCAATTCCCGGGAGTGCGCCGGTTAGGCGCGCCCGGTTCCGGTGTCCGTGGATCCTTTGCTGCCGGGCCGCATGGCCCGGCAGGTTTTTCGCCGGCCGCCGTGGAGACACATCGACACGGCAGCAGCGTCGAAGACGTGGGTTCCGGTCCGGCACCGGCCTGTAGTTCGTTAAGATTCAGCTAAACGCGTGATATTCTCGACGCCTTCACGCGACCTACTTAATACGGATATCCCGTCGCACGGTGACCCCATGACCCGGCAGCGCACCATCAAGAACACGATCCGCGCCACCGGCGTCGGCCTGCATAGCGGCAACAAGGTCTACATGACCCTGCGCCCGGCGCCGACCGACCACGGCATCGTGTTCCGCCGCTCCGACCTTGAGCCGGCGGTGGAAGTGCCCGCGTCCGCCTATCTCGTCACCGAGACTACGCTGTGCACAGGTCTCAGCCACGGCGAGGCCAAGATCCAGACCGTCGAGCACCTGATGTCGGCCGCCGCCGGCCTCGGCATCGACAACATGATCGTCGAGTTGTCCTCGGCCGAATTGCCGATCATGGACGGCTCCGCCGGTCCGTTCGTGTTCCTGCTGCAGTCCGCCGGCGTCGCCGAACAGGATGCGCCCAAGCACTTCATCCGCATCCTCAAGGACGTGGAGGTGCGCGACGGCGACAAGATCGCACGCTTCAGCCCATTCGATGGCTACCGGCTGGATTTCACCATCCAGTTCGACCATCCGATGATCCCGGCCAGGCAGTCGCAGCACCGGCTCGAGTTCTCCACCGCCGCGTACATCCAGGAAATCTCCCGCGCCCGCACGTTCGGCTTCATGCGCGACCTGGAATACATGCGCGAGCTCAACCTCGGCCTGGGCGGCTCGATGGACAACGCCATCGTGCTGGACGAGTTCCGCGTGCTGAACGAGGACGGCCTGCGCTACGCCGACGAGTTCGTGCGCCACAAGATCCTCGATGCGATCGGCGACCTGTACCTGGTCGGAGGCCCGATCCTGGGGGCCTACGAGGGCTACAAGTCCGGACACGCGCTCAACAACAAGCTCGCCCGCGCATTGCTGGCCGATGCCAGCGCCTGGGAAAAAGTCAGCTTCGAGGACGCCGCCACGCCGGCGCCGCTGGCTTACGGCGCTCCCGCGCTGGCCTGACCGGCCGCGCAATCCGTTTCGTCGCCATCCCGACGGCCGGCAATGCTGGCCGCATGCGGCTGCGTGCGCTCCCATCCCCGTGCAAGTCCGCGACGACCGGCGGCGCGATCGCGTGCCCGCGAGCGGATTCTTGCGTCCGAGCCCCCTCTGCGGGACGGCACCTCGGTGAGGCTCGTGCGTCTCCAAACCTGAACAGGGTATTCATTCAGGAGAACGTTTTCAGCCCTTCAGGGATTTTCATGAAGCGTGAACCCGATCCGCGATGAGTTCCGTTCGTAACGATTTTTTAATGAATCGCTAACGACGTGAGGGGGATGTGACGATAGGATGCCCCGGGGTTGGCCTCTGGCAGCGAAACACTACGTTGCGGAGTCGGCCCCAGGTCCGGGAACAGGAGTTCCGGAATCCGGGTGATCCGATGGATCGGATTCCCGCAGGGATGCCAATGCGTCGCTCACGGCTTTTCGGGCGGTCGCTGAAACCAGGGGGACCGTTGCGCCGGCCGGTACCGGTGGCTGCAGGGGGACGGTAGTCGTTTTGACGATGACTGCAGTGGGATTCAGCCCGACGGAGCGGGCCGCATCGAGGAGTTCGGCCTCTGCCAGGCGCACACGCGCCCGCCAGACCGGGGAATCGGTGACAAAAACGAGTTGTCCGCCGGATACGTTGGCCAACCGGCAATGGGGCGCCAGCCCCGGCGGCAGCAGGGGACGCAATTGCTGGTCCAGCGCGTCGAGCCACAGGGCTCTTCGCAGGGGGGCGCCAGTCTCACCCGCCATCGCGGCCTCGGCCGCGGGAAGTGGGGCCGCCGCCCGGCGCGTGTTGGGCTTTACATCAGGCATACCCAAAGCATGAGCTATAAATTCATCGTACGAAACCCGCGTGCCAGCCACGCCACCGGATTCACCGGACGCCTCCTGGGATTGTCCGCACGTCGACCCGGCCTTGCTTTCACAGCGGTGCTGGCTACAGGTGTCCTGTTCGGGACCGGTGCGGGTGTCGCGATCGGGATGGCCAATGCCCAGCACACCGCCTCGCGCCTGGTGTCGCAGGAGCAGGAACTCGAGAAGGTCCGGCGCGAGTCGCAGCAGGAGATCAATGCCTTGGCCGCGCGCCTGGGCGAGCTGCAGGCCCAGGCCAACCGGCTCAACGCGCTGGGCGAGCGGCTGACCGAGGCCGGCCAGCTGGAAGACGGCGAGTTCGATTTCCACGGCACGCCCGGCCAGGGTGGCGCCGGCCCCGCCAAGGACATGCCGCGCAGCGAACTGATTGCCGGCCTGGACGAGGTCCAGCAGCAATTCGAGGTGTCCGGTCGCCAGCTGGGCGTGATGGAGTCGCTGCTGTTCGACCGGCAGCTTGAGAACAACACGCTGCCGGTGCGCTCGCCGGTACGCCGCAGCTACATCACCTCCGGCTTCGGCTATCGCGCCGACCCGTTCGGTCGCGGCCGCGCGATGCACAAGGGCATCGATTTCGACGCCAACGTCGGCGACGCGGTGATGTCGGTGGCCGATGGCGTGGTCAGCTTCTCCGGTGTCCGCAGTGGCTATGGCAACACGATCGAAGTCGACCACGGCAACGGCTACGTCACCCGCTACGCGCACAACTCGCGGCTGAGCGTGAAGGTCGGCGACCTGGTCCGCGCGGGCGAGCAGGTCGCCAAGGCCGGATCCACGGGTCGTTCAACCGGCGCCCACGTGCATTTCGAGGTGTGGGAGGACGGCAAGGTGGTCAACCCGCGCAAGTTCCTGGCCGATGGCCGTGCACCGGTGGCCAAGCGCAGCCGCGGCTGAGCTTCGCGTCCGCGCTCTCTGAAGCCCGTCCCCGCAAGGGGGCGGGCTTTTCGTTTGGGCCCGGGCCGATGGGCCGGGCGCGACGCGTTCCGGCACGCCTTGAGATCGACGGCGCGCGTCCCAAGCTACAATGTCATGTTGCCTCGGACGGGCCTGCTTGCGCTGTCCGCATGGATCGCCCGCTGGCGGCG
Source organism: Pseudoxanthomonas sp. (assembly GCA_017745195.1). Classification (GTDB taxonomy): domain Bacteria; phylum Pseudomonadota; class Gammaproteobacteria; order Xanthomonadales; family Xanthomonadaceae; genus Pseudoxanthomonas. Next base: position 3,583 of record JAGHZW010000170.1, read on the forward strand.
GTCCCAGGCGTTCATTCCCAACCGGCCTCATCGATGATCAACAAACTGCTTACCCGTGTCTTCGGCAGCCGCAACGAACGGCTCCTGCGCCAGCTGGACCGTATCGTCGCCAAGGTCAACGCCCTCGAGCCGGAGATGAAGCAGTTCTCCGACGAGGAGCTCAAGGCCAAGACACCGGAGTTCCAGCAGCGCATCGCCGGCGGCGAGTCGCTCGACAAGGTCCTGCCGGAGGCCTTCGCGGTCTGCCGCGAGGCCGCCCGCCGCGTGCTCGGCATGCGCCATTACGACGTGCAGCTGATCGGCGGCATGGTCCTGCACCTGGGCAAGATCGCCGAGATGCGCACCGGCGAAGGCAAGACCCTGGTCGGCACCCTGCCGGTGTACCTCAACGCGCTCGAGGGCAAGGGCGTCCACGTGGTCACCGTCAACGACTACCTGGCCCGCCGCGACGCGGCCTGGATGGGCAAGCTCTACAACTGGCTGGGCCTGAGCGTGGGCGTGGTCTACCCGGGCATGCCGCATTCGGACAAGAAGGCGGCCTACGCGGCCGACATCACCTACGGCACCAACAACGAGTTCGGCTTCGACTACCTGCGCGACAACATGGCGCTGTCCAAGGCCGACCGCTTCCAGCGCGGCCTGCACTACGCCATCGTCGACGAGGTCGACTCGATCCTGATCGACGAGGCACGTACGCCGCTGATCATTTCCGGCCCGGCCGACGAATCGCCGGAGCTGTACATCCGGGTCAACCGCATCGTCCCGCAGCTCAAGCGCCAGGAAACCGAGGAAGGCGAGGGCGACTTCTGGGTCGACGAGAAGGGCAAGCAGGTGCACCTGTCCGAGGCGGGCATGGAGCACGCCGAGTCGCTGCTGCGCCGCGCCGGCATCCTCGGCGAGGACGAGGGCCTGTACGGGGCCAACAACCTGTCGGTGGTGCACCACCTCAACGCCGCCATGCGCGCGCACGCGCTGTTCCAGCGCGACGTGGACTACATCGTCCGCGACGGCGAAGTGGTGATCGTCGACGAGTTCACCGGCCGTACCCTTGCCGGTCGCCGCTGGTCCGACGGCCTGCACCAGGCGGTCGAGGCGAAGGAAGGCGTACCCGTCCAGCGCGAGAACCAGACCCTGGCGAGCATCACCTTCCAGAACCTGTTCCGCATGTACAAGAAGCTGTCCGGCATGACCGGCACGGCCGACACCGAGGCTTACGAGTTCCAGAGCATCTATGGCCTGGAAGTCATCGTGATCCCGACCCACAAGCCGGTGCAGCGCAAGGACCATCCAGACCAGGTGTTCCTCAATCGCGAAGGCAAGTTCCGCGCGGTGCTGGCCGACATCGAGGACTGCTTCAAGCGCGGCCAGCCGGTGCTGGTCGGCACCACCTCGATCGAGACCTCGGAGATGCTCTCCGACTACCTGCGCAAGGCCGGCGTCGTACACGAGGTGCTCAACGCCAAGCAGCACGAGCGCGAGGCGCAGATCGTCGCCAATGCCGGCCGCCCGGGCGCGGTGACCATCGCCACCAACATGGCCGGCCGCGGTACCGACATCGTGCTCGGCGGTTCGCTGGAAGCGGAACTGCACGAGCTGGGCGACGAGGCCTCCGCGCTGGACAAGGCCAAGGCCAAGACCGCCTGGCAGCAGCGCCACGAACAGGTCAAGCAGGCCGGCGGCCTGCATATCGTGGGCACCGAGCGCCACGAGTCGCGCCGCATCGACAACCAGCTGCGCGGCCGTTCCGGTCGCCAGGGCGACCCGGGCTCGTCCCGTTTCTACCTGTCGCTGGAAGACAACCTGATGCGCATCTTCGCCTCCGACTGGGTCCAGAAGGCGATGCGCCTGATGGGCATGAAGGAGGACGACGTCATCGAGGACAAGCTGGTCAGCCGGCAGATCGAGAAGGCGCAGCGCAAGGTCGAGGCGCACAACTTCGACATCCGCAAGAACCTGCTCGACTTCGACGACGTCAACAACGACCAGCGCAAGGTGATCTACGCCCAGCGCGACGAGCTGCTGGAGGCCGATTCGGTCAAGGAGAACGTCGACGGCATCCGCGGCGACGTGATCGCCGAACTGGTGGCCCGCTTCGTGCCGGCCGATTCGGTGGACGAGCAGTGGGACCTGCCCGGCCTGGAAGCGGCGCTGGTCGGCGAGCTGGGTCTGGACCTGGACCTGCAGGGCCTGGCCAAGGGCAACGAGGAGCTGGATGCCGAGGGCATCGAGCGCCACGTGCAGGAATCGGTCGAGGCGATGTTCGCGCAGAAGGAGGCCCAGCTGGGGCCGGAAACCGCGCGCGCGCTGGAAAAGCACATCATGCTCAACGTGCTCGACCAAGGCTGGAAGGAGCACCTGGCGCGCATGGATTACCTGCGCCAGGGCATCCATCTGCGCGGCTACGCGCAGAAGCAGCCCAAGCAGGAATACAAGAAGGAAGCCTTCGAGCTGTTCTCGGAGATGCTGGACAACGTCAAGCGCCAGGTCGTGACCCTGCTGGCGCGGGTGCGTATCCGCAGCGAGGAGGAAGTGGCCGAACTGGAGGCGCAGGAGCGCGCCCAGGCCGAGGCACAGCTGCGCCAGGCGCAGTTCCAGCACGCCACCGCGCAGGGCTACGACACCGAGGACGAAGTCGCCGCGATCGAGCGCGAGCGCCATGCCGCGGTGATGGGGACTGCCGCGGCCGGTACGGTCGTGCGCGATACGCCGAAGGTCGGCCGCAACGATCTGTGTCCCTGCGGCAGCGGCAAGAAGTTCAAGCACTGCCACGGGCAGCTCAGTTAACTGGGCTGCCCGTGGTGCAGCCCGCAGTGCGGGCTGCACACCCCTTGATCCGCGATGCGGATCAGGGGGCACACGGTCCGTATCTCCGATCCCGCGCCATCGGTGCGCCCCTTACCAAGGGGCTGTCGAGATGTGTCCCGTGCCCGCGCCGGCAGAAGGAAGCGCCGCACAGTGCAACCCCACTCTCCAGCGTCGCGAGCAGCGCAGGCTTCCACAAGAACTGGAATCATCGCACCCGTCCCGGGCCGGATATCCCGATCGCGTCACGCTATGCCGGTCCCGACGGATCGGCCGTCCCGGTAAGCTGTTTGCATGGACAAACCCCTCCGCTCGATCCATGTCGTGGCCGGCGTCATCACCGACGTGCGCGGCAGGGTGCTGCTTGCCCGCCGAGGCCAGGACAGCGACCTGGCCGGGCTGTGGGAATTTCCCGGAGGCAAGCGCGAGCCGGGCGAAACCTCCGAGGAAGCCCTCGTCCGCGAACTGCGCGAGGAGCTCGGTATCGAGGTGGACGTCGGTCCGGCGCTGATCGAGGTGCCGCAGGAATATCCCGGCAAGCGCCTGCGCCTGGAAGTGCGCGTGATCCGCGGCTGGAAAGGCACGCCGCATGGCCGGGAAGGGCAGGCACTGACCTGGGTCGACCCTGCGCGCCTGTCCCGCTATTCGATGCCGTCGGCGGATGTGCCCGTGGTCGGTGCGCTGCGCCAGCCCGATCGCTATCTGGTCACTCCGGAGCCCGGTGAGGATATTTCCGCGTGGCGCCGGGCGCTGCAGGACGTCTTGGGCAACGGGATCAGGCGCATGCAGCTGCGCGCACGCAGCCTGCCGGCCAGTGCATACGCGATGCTCGCCCGCGATGTCGCCGAAGACTGCCGCCAGGCGGGTGTCGAGTTGCTGCTCAACCGCGATATCGCACTGGCCACCGACCTGGGCATCGGCGTCCAGCTGGGAAGCGAACAGCTGGCAGCGTTGGCCGCTCGTCCGTTGCCGGCGGGGTCGGTGGTCGGTGCTTCCTGCCACGATCTGGGCGACCTGCGCCAGGCCGAACGCCTGGGCTGTGATTTCGCGGTGCTCGGCCCGCTCCGGGAAACGGCCACGCATCCGGGCGCAGCGACGCTGGGCTGGGAGGGCTTCGTCGCCCTGCGCGAGCAGGTCGCGCTGCCGATCTATGCCATTGGAGGGCTGACCGTGGACGACCTGGCGGTCGCGCGCCGGCATGGGGCCCAGGGCATCGCCGCGATCCGCAGCCTCTGGCCGTGAGCCTGGTTTACCGCGCGATTCCCGATTCCCGCGACTGTGCGGCCAATACCCGATAGCGTGCGTCCAGTGCGGCCACCGGCGCGTCCAGGTGCCCAGGCTGGCCATCATTGAGCAGTACGTCGTCGGCGATGGCCAAGCGCGCTTCGCGGGTGGCCTGTGCCTCGATCATCCGCGCGGCCAATGCTTCGTCGACGCCGTCGCGGCGCATCAGTCGCGCGTGCTGCAACTGCGCCGGCGCGTCCACCACCAGGATGCGGTCCAGCCACGGATACGTGGCACGGCCGCCGGCCTCGGCCAGCAAAGGAATGGCGGCGACCGCATAGGGGCCGGGTGCGGCACGGCATTGCGCGGCCAGCGCGAGGCGGATCGCTGGATGGGTGATCGCCTCCAGGTCCGTGCGCGCCTGCGGGTCCGCGAAGATGCGCTCGCGCAGCCGACGCCGGTCCAGCTGGCCGTCGGCCAGCAGCATGTCCACGCCGAAATGCCGGGCGATCTCGGCCAACGCGGGCTGGCCGGGCTCGACCACGGCGCGTGCGATCACATCGGCGTCGGCCACGTGCACGCCCAGCGCCTCGAAGCGCCGGGTGACCTCGCTCTTGCCCGAGGCCACGCCGCCGGTCAGGCCGATGATGAAATCGCTCATGCCGCCATTGTAGGTGCGCGTGCGGTGGGCGCCACGGCTCCCGGGATGCGCGCGTGCCGAGGCTGGTCTTCCGGCGACGCACGCAAGTGGTTGTCGGTGCGACGACGCGCCGATCCGGCGATGAGAGCGCTCAGGCAGGCATGACGCAAGCGTGCGCCCCGATCACCTGCTTGCTCTTCGGCGAAGGAAATAGCGTGGCCGCATCGCCACGCTCCTCCAGTGCAAGCTCAGCCCAGCCCCGCAAACCGCAGGTAGCCGTCCCAGATGCGTTCGGCGCCGACGAAGAACACGATCCAGCCGGCAATGGCCAGGTAAGGGCCGAACGGAATCGGGGTGGCGCGATCCCGCCCCCTGTACGCCAGCCATATCGAGCCGATGATCGCGCCGAGCACCGACGACAGCAGGATGATCGGCAGGATGCCCTTGTATCCCACCCACGCGCCAAGCGCGGCCAGCAGCTTGAAGTCGCCGTGGCCCATGCCTTCCTTGCCGGTGAGCTGCTTGAACAGCCACCACACGCTCCACAGGATCGAGTAGCCGATCGCAGCGCCCAGCAGTGCGGGCTTGGCCGGGATGAACAGGTTGTCCATGCTGGCGACCAGGCCCAGCCACATCAGCGGCAGGGTCAGGCTGTCGGGCAGCAGCCGCGTGCGCAGGTCGATGCCCGACATCGCGACCAGGAACCAGGTCAGCACCATCGCGCCGAAGCCCTGCCAGCCGAAGCCGAAGCGCCACGCGCACACCACCGTCAGCACGCCCGTCAGCAACTCCACCAGCGGGTACTGGATCGAGATGCGCTGGCCGCTGTAGCGCGAGCGGCCGCGCAGCAGCAGCCAGCTCAGCACGGGGATGTTCTCCCACCACTTCAGCCGGTCGCCGGTGGCCGGGTCGTGCGAGGGTTCGACCACGATCCCCGGTGGCGGCGGGTCGTACAGCTCGGGGAGCTCCAGGATCTCGCGCGCGTCGCGCTTCCACTCCCATTCCAGCCGCCGCGGCAGGCGCAGGATCACCACGTTGAGGAAGCTGCCGACGGCCAGGCCAACGGCGGCGACGAGGGGATAGCCCAGCAAGGGCTGCTGGTCGAGGAATGCCATGCGCTCCGTTCTTCCCGCTTTAGATCGTCGCGGCGAGTTTGAAGATGGGCAGGTACATACCGATCACCATTGCACCGACCACGCCGCCGATGAAGATCATGATCATCGGCTCCAGCAGGCTGCTCAGCGCGTCGACCGCGTTGTTCACTTCCTGCTCGTAGTACTCGGCGACCTTGAACAACATCGTGTCCAGCGCGCCGGCCTCCTCGCCGATGGCGGCCATCTGGATCACCATGTGCGGGAACAGGTTGGTCTGCTTCATCGCCATGTTCACCGGGTAGCCCACCGCCACATCGTCGCGGATGCGGTAGACGGCTTTCTCATACACCGAGTTGCCGGTGGCCCCCGCAACGGATTCCAGCGCCTCGACCAGCGGTACGCCAGCCTTGAAGGTCACCGCCGTAGTGCGGGCAAAGCGGGCGACGGCGCTGTTGTGCATGATCTGGCCGACCACAGGCACCTTCAGGATGACCTTGTCGAAGGTGTGCTGCATGGAGGGCGAGCGCTTGTAGGCGAAGAGCACGCCGAAGACCGTGCCGACTATCACCAGCAGGATCAGCCACCACCAGGCCACCATGAATCTCGAGGCACTGACGATCAGTTTGGTGAATGCCGGCAGGTCCGCGCCGAAGCTCTGGAACGTCGATTCAAACTGCGGCACGACGAAAATCAGCAGGATCGCGCTGACCAGGATCGCGACTACGATGACCGTGGCTGGATAGAACAGTGCCTTCTTGATCTTGCCCTTCAGTGCCTCGATGTTTTCCTTGTAGCTGGCGATGGTGTCCAGCACCGTCTCCAGCACGCCCGCGCCCTCGCCGGCGCGGACCAGGTTGCGGAACAGCTCGTCGAACTGGACCGGGTGCTTGCTGATGGCCTCGCTCATCGAGGAGCCGCCCTCGATGTCCGTGCGGATCTGGTCGACCATCGCTTTCATTCGCGGATTCTTCTGCCCGCCGCCGATGATCTCCAGCGAAGCGACGATCGGCACGCCCGACTTCATCATCGTGGCCATCTGCCGGCTGAAGAAGGCGATGTCCTTGGGGGTGATGACCTTGCCGGCCTGGCCGAACAACGGCTTGGGCTTGGGTTTGACCACGGTCGGGGTGATGCCCTGGCGGCGCAGCTCGGCGCGCAGCAGGTTGGCATTCTTCGCTGGCTGCTCCCCCTTCATCTTGACGCCGCGCTTGTCTGTGCCCTCCCAGACGAAAGGCACCAGCTGACTGGTTGCCCGGTCGACGGGCACGGACTTCTTCACGCTACGGGTCGCGGACATGTCGTTCTCCCCGCCAGCACTCCCCGCGCCGGCTTTCCGTCGCATGGTAGCGGCTAATTCGGTGGCTGACACGCACCCCCATCACGCTTTGATTTGACCCTCGGCTGGGATGCGACAGCCGAGACCGTCATATTGATGCGTCCTGGTGTCTTGCGGGGTGGTATCTGCCCCGTCCAGCGTGACCCGGACTGGGCTCGTGGAGGCGCTCCGGCATCCCGTCAGTCCTGAAGACATGCTGGCCCAGGTCCAAAGAATGGATATGCCCGGTCGATACCGTGGGGATGGGGGGACTTCCGGGCTCTTCTGTTCGCGACCTTCCCGCCATGGTGGGGCGCTGGCTGTTCGCGGTTGCCTGCATTGCGGTCAGTAGCGCTATCCGGTCGCAGCCATCCTCGGGAGGGGCGGAGAGATGTCCTATGACCGGCGAGTGAGCGGAAGCGCCAGAAAACCGTCGTCGACAGCCTCTGGTTCAGAAAAGTGACTCAATACGTCACTTTATGACACTAGCGGGCATTTCCGCCCCTGTGTTTTCGATCACACCATAAACGTGTCAGTTGGCCGGTCATTCTCCGAGGATGACTGGTAGCATGAACACGCCCTCCGGGGTGTCGGAACTTGGCACGCAACCTGCGTTTCTTCCGGCACGTGGCTCCGACCACGCAATACCCGCGTTCCGGAAAGGACACGGGTCGGTACTGGCAAGTGTCCTAACCAATCAACCGCTCTAGGGGAAATTCATGAAGAAGAACATGCAGGGCTTCACCCTGATCGAACTGATGATCGTGATCGCGATCATCGCCATCCTGGTGGCCATCGCGCTGCCGGCGTATCAGGACTACACCATCCGGGCGAAGGTCGGCGAAGGCCTGGTTCAGGCCGCGGCTGCCAAGACCGCCGTGTCCGAAGCTGCCGCCACCTGCGCCACCGGCCTGTCCGGTGTCGAAGGTAGTGGTATCGGCTGCGCATCCGGCTTCACCTTCCCGACGACCGGCACCGACTTCGTCTCGGCGGTCACGGTCGCTGCGGGCGGCACCATCACCGTGAGCACCCAGAGCACTGGTGCCAGCACGGATCCGGTCCTCACCTTCAGCCCGAGCCAGGCTTCGCAGGATGACCCGGTTACTTGGCTCTGCACCAGCACCGCCGCCAAGCCCTCCCACGTGCCGGCGACCTGTCGCTAATCGGCGGTGGTTTGATGTCCGAAAGCCCCGGCGATGCCGGGGCTTTCTTTTTCGGCATGGGGGGTGGCGAGTGGGCATGAGCAAGGGGCAGGGAACTGTGGCCGCGGTGGCGGTGCTCGCTGCGTTGACTGTCATTGCGTATGGCGCGGCATTGCAGAACGGCTATGTGTGGGATGACCGTTTCTTCTTCACCGATTTCAAAATCGTGGAGGGGGGCGCGCAGGCATGGCGAGCAGCATTTGAGCCATTGTTCGGCCAGACCCACTACGTAAGGCCGCTTCCGCTGCTTCTACTCTATGCCGAGAACATCTTGGGGCGTCATCAGGCGACACTTCCGCATGCTGTCAATCTAGTCCTGCACCTAGCCTGCGCGTTGATGGTGTTCCTCCTGGCGCGACGGGCTATGGATCGGGCGATGGCCCCAAGTGAGGGGTGGCGCGGTTGGGTTCTGCCATTGTTGCTCGCAGCGGTTTTCACGGTCCACCCGGCGCTATCGGAGGCTGTACTTTGGGTCGCCTCGCGCTTCGATCTGATGGCCAGTCTGTTCATGCTCCTGGCCCTGTATGCGTGGACTTCAAATCTGTCTGCCTGGCCTAAGGCGCTGCTCGTAGCGCTGTGCTTCTTCTTGGGGGCTCTGTCCAAGGAAAGTGTGGTTGTGCTTCCTGTGGTTCTGTTCGTTGTTTCAATGGTGGATCGCGCCGCACAGGAGCGGAGTCGTCCATCGTTGAGTTCTGCGCTTGGGCGTCCTGAGTTGCTGGGCTATGCCTGCATTCTCTTGGCTGGGGTCGCCTATTTGGCGATACGCTTCTGGGTGCTCTCTGGTGCCGATCCGCTCGCGACAGGTGCGGATTCGGTCATCGCGAGGCTGCTCCGCTTCGGTATGTCGGTCTCCAAGTACCTGCAGCTGAGCTTTCTTCCGTTTGCCGGCCTGTCGCCACAGCATACTTTTGCCACGGGAGAAGGTGGTCTGCCCATTCTTACGTCGTGGCTTCCTATATTGGTTGCTGTTGTGCTGGTTTTTACAGTGATTATGGCTGCCCTGCGCCGCAATGTGATTGGCTTGGTCTTGCTTGCATGGCTGCTCGCTTATGGGCCGGTGTTGCACATCTTGCCGCTGCAGCTGAATGGCAACTTGGTGCACCAGCGCTTTATGTATTTCCCGACGGCGCTGCTTCTGGCTCTTGCGCCCTACGCGCTAGCGCATGTTCCTGTCTCGTCGGCCGGTAGGCGTCTGCTGTGGTGGTGCGGCGGAGCCGCAGTGCTGGTCTCCGTGATGCTCGTGCGCTCGATCGTGCCTATGTGGCAGAGCGACCTGACTCTGTGGGAATGGACGACGCGGGCGGATCCAAAATCAACGCTCGCACGTGAGAATCTGATTTGGTCCTATGTCAATGCCGACCGGTTGGAGGATGCTGAGGCTCAGTTGGATGTGATGCGCCAGCTGGGAATGAAGATTGGGGCGCGCCCTGCGATTAATATTGGAACCGCATACTACAACCGTGGAAAATACGAAGAAGCGCTGCGTTTCTACACGGCGGCATTGACCACCCGTCTTAACATGCCGCCGTTACTTCGGGCTTCGGTGTTCTCGAATGTTGCGATGACCCACGCGATGCTGGGCCACGTCGATCAAGCCCGGACGTTTGTCGAGCGTGGCCTGTCGGAGAAGGAATACGGCACAAATCAGGTTGCCGTCTATTTGGCCTTTTGCAAGGGCGAGTCCCGGCGGCTGGACGAGTTCGGTCCGGACTTGGTGCGTCAGGCGTTACCCACGGTGAGCGGAGCCACCAAGATGCTGGTGACGCACCAGCCGGTGCTTTATCGATCCGGTGCGTTTTGCCCGGAAACAGACGTTACAGCCTTCTGAACTGTTCCTGGCGCTGCCGTGCCTGTGTTTTCGGAATTACCGGATGGAACGTTGTCTTCCAGAGGTGTGGTCGGACGTACCTTTGCCGTGCATTGACTCCCAAGGGACAACAGAAGGCAATACGTGACAAGAAGCAAGGCCAAGCCTGACTACTCTTTCTGGTGTTGCCTACTCTGTGCGTTGCCCATCTTGCTGGCGACGTACCCGGCGATGGTGGACATGCCGCAGCATGCCGCACAGGTCGCCGCGATCAGGCACCTGATCGCCGATGACGGCTGGAAGTTCGCTAGCTTCTTCGAGTTGCAGTGGTTCACCCCGTACCTGTTCGGCTACCTGCTGGTCGTGCTGCTGTCCTATGTCGTCGGCGTGCCGCTCGCCCTGAAGCTGGTACTGGCCGCGGCGGTGGTGCTGTTCCCCATGGCCGGAGGCCGGTTGATCCGCGCCACCGGCGGGGATCCCGCCTGGCGCTGGCTGCTGCTGCCGTTGCCATTCGGATTCGCCTACCAGTGGGGTTTCCTCAACTTCCTGGTGGCCGCGCCCATCGGATTCCTGTTCCTGTCCTCGCTGGTGTCCCTCAGGGGCAGGAGCGACCTGGCGGCCTACGCGCGGATCGCGCTCGTGCTGCACCTGCTGTTCGCCGCGCACATCCTCACGGCCGCGTTCTTCTGCATGGCCGGCATGCTGATGCTCATGTCGCCGTGGAACGGCGTGCGCGACTGGCTGCGGCGGTGCCTGCCGGTGTTCACCATCCTGCCGGTCACGGCGCTCTGGTTCTGGCTCAACCTGCAGCATGCTCCCCCTGCCGGCGCCAAGGTGATCTGGGCCATCGGCCCGCACCGGCTGACCGATTTCCTGCCCGGGCTGGTGTCATCCCCGACCTCGCTGGCGGGGCAGTTCCTGGGGCTGTTCTTCCTGGCCGTGCCCTTCCTGACCGGCGGGCGGCCGCGGCGCAGCGTGGCGGCCTGGGCGCCCTTCGCCCTCTACGTGGTCTGGATGCTTGCGTTCCCGCACTACCTGGGTGGCACGTTCTTCACCTACCAGCGTTTCGGCCTAGTCGGTATTCCGCTGTACCTGGCTGCTTTCGAACGCCGGCGCGAGGACTTGCCACAGCCGGAGTACGCACGCAGCCTGGTGCCGGGGCTGGCCGTCATCTGCCTGGCGCTGCTCGGGTGGCACTGCATCCGCGTGCTGACATTCAACCGTGAGGTTGCCGGCTACGTTGAGGTGATGGAGCAGGCGAAGCCGGAAGGACGGGTACTGATGATGGCGTTCAACCCGGTGAGCCGGGCGTCCAGTGCGCCGCTGCTGCTGCATTTTTCCGGCTGGTACCAGGCCGAGCGCGATGGATTGTCCGAATACAGCTTCTCGGGGTTCTGGGGCGTACCTGCACGGTTCCGCGCGGACGCGCCGACCACCATCAGGCAGGGTTTCGAGTGGCGTCCCGACACCTTCAACTGGGATCGGCACAGCGGCGATCTGTACGACTATTTCCTGATCAGGCACCCTGCCAATGCCGACAGCTGGATCCGCGAGCGGACGGGGGGAAGGGCCGCACTCGTGGCCAGGAGCGGCGAATGGCAGCTGTATGGCCGCCGCCAGGCGCAACCGGTCCGCTAGGGCCCCAAACGTGGAAGTCCGATTCGTGGCGCAGCAACCCGATATCTCGGTGACCATCCCGATCTACAACGAGGAAGAGAACATCCCGCTGCTTTACGCTCGGGTGCGCGAGGCCCTCGGGAAGATTGGCAGGCCCTGGGAGCTGATTCTGGTCAATGACGGGAGCCGCGATGGCTCGGCCGCACGGCTAGATGCCATCGCCGCGCAGGACGTCCGCGTGACCGTGATCCACCTGAGCCGCAACTACGGCCAGACAGCGGCGCTGATGGCCGGCCTGGACCACGCGAGTGGCGCGGTGGTGGTGCCGATGGATGGCGACCTGCAGAACGACCCGGACGACATCGCGCGGATGCTGGCACGGCTGGACGACGGCTACGACGTGGTGTCCGGCTGGCGGCGAAACCGCAAGGACGCCGCATTGCGGCGCAACCTTCCGAGCAGGATCGCCAATCGCCTGATCTCGGCGGTATCCGGCGTGCGCCTGCACGACTATGGCTGTTCGCTCAAGGCCTACCGCCGCGAAGTGCTGGCCGGCGTGAAGCTGTATGGCGAGATGCACCGGTTCGTGCCGATCTTCGCGGCCTGGAACGGCGCACGGGTGACCGAGCTGGAGGTGGCCCATCATCCGCGCATTCATGGCCAGTCCAAGTACGGGCTCGAGCGCGTGGTGAAGGTCGTGCTGGACCTGCTGGTGGTCAAGTTCCTGTTCAAGTACGCGAACAAGCCGATCTACGTTTTCGGTGGCTTCGGCCTGGCAGCCATTGCCTTCGCACTATCTGTGCTGGGCCTGGCATTGGGCCTGAAGGTGGCCAAGGGCATTTCGCTGATCCTGACGCCTCTGCCGACGTTGGCGGTGATCCTCTTCGCAATCGGCGTGCTGAGCATCCTGATGGGCCTGCTGGCGGAAATGCTCAACCGCACATACCACGAATCGCAAGCCAAGCCGGTGTACCGGATCGGCCGCGTAGCGCGCGCGCCGGTGAACGGGGACGGCTGACCATGTGCGGCATCGCCGGCTTCGTCGGCGCGGGTGACGTGGCGCTGCTGCGGCACATGACCGATTCGATTGCCTATCGTGGCCCGGATGCGGAGGGATTCCTCGCGGAATCCGAAAGCGGCGTTTTCCTCGGCCATCGCCGCCTCTCGATCCTGGATGCGACGGGTGGCGCCCAGCCGATGGTGACCGCGGACGGCTCGCACGCCATCGTCTTCAACGGCGAGATCTACAACTTCGGTGAACTGCGCCGGGCGCTGGAGGCCGAAGGGGTGCGCTTCTCCAGCGATCATTCCGACACCGAGGTCCTGCTGCTGGGTTACCGGCAATGGGGTGAGGCGCTGTTGCCGCGGCTCAACGGGATGTGGGCGTTCGCGATCCACGACCGGGTCCGCAACCGGCTGTTCCTGTCGCGCGACCGTTTCGGCAAGAAGCCCCTGTACTACGCCGCGACCCCCGGTGCGTTCGCGTTCGCCTCTGAACTCGGTGCATTGCGCAGGCATCCGGCCACGTCGGGCGAGCTCGACCCGTTGTCGCTGCGGAAGTACTACGCCTATGGTTACGTACCCGCACCGCGGACGCTCTATCGCAACGTGTGGAAGCTGCCTGCCGGGCACTCGCTGAGCCTGGACCTGGCCACGCTGCAGGCGAAGCCGCACTGCTACTGGTCGTGGCAGGCCGAGCCGGTCGACCCGGTGCCGGCGGGCGCCGAGGACCTGTGGGTGGAGGAGCTGCTGGCGCTGCTGGACGCGGCGGTCGCGCGCCGCCTGGTGGCCGATGTGCCGGTCGGCAGCTTCCTCAGCGGCGGCATCGACTCCTCGCTGGTGTCGGCCCTGGCTGCGCGCCACGTCGGTGCGGAGCGGCTGAAGTCGTTCTCGATCGGTTTCGAAGAGGCCGGTTTCGACGAATCCCGGCACGCCATCGACGTGGCCCGGTTGATCGGTTCGGAGCACGCGCTGGAAGTGCTGTCGGTCGAGCGTGCGCTGGAGGCGTTGCCGGAGCTGCTCCCGCGCCTGGACGAGCCCGTCGCGGATTCCTCGATCCTGCCGACGTACCTGCTGTGCAGGCATGCCCGGCGGCATGTCACCGTCGCCATCGGTGGTGACGGTGCCGACGAGCTGTTCGCGGGCTACGATCCGTTCAAGGCGCTGGCCTACGCCGGCTGGTACGGCCGCCTGGTGCCACGTCCGGTACATGCCGGCGTCGCCATGGCCATCTCAGGCTTGCCGGTATCGCACAGCTACATGAGCTTGGATTTTCGCCTGAAGCGGATGCTGCGTGGACTGGACCACCCGCGGTCGATGCACCTGCCGGCGTGGATGGGGCCGCTTTCGCCGCGCGAACTGGGCGAACTGTCTGGCGAGCCGATCGATGCCGGCGAGCTCTACAGCGAGGCGGTCGATGCGTGGGAAGGCTGCCGCAGTGCCGATCCGGTCGACCGCGCGACCGCCTTCTTCGTCCGCCTGTACCTGCAGGACGACATCCTGCCCAAGATCGACCGCAGCAGCATGCTCAACTCGCTGGAAGTGCGCTCACCGTTCCTGGACATCGAGGTGGCGGACTTCGCCCGACGCCTGCCCGCGCGCTTCAGGCTGCGTGGCGGCACCACCAAGTGGCTGCTCAAGCGCGCCGCCGAGCGGATACTGCCGGCCCGGATCGTCCATCGCAGGAAGCAGGGCTTCGCGATGCCGGTCGGCCGATGGTTCGCGACCGGGCAACTCGACCTCGGCCTGCAGGGGGCGCCGGATGCCGCTTTCTGGACGCGCCTGGCCGACGAGCACCGGCGTGGCCGGGCGGACCACCGGCTCGCGCTCTGGGCGCGGATGATGCTTGGCCAGGTGCCGGGCCTCACAGTACAAACCAAAGATATGGAGCCCGCATGAACCAACCCGTTACTCCGTCCCGCGACACATCAACGGCGCAGGCCTTCTCCACCTCTTGGAACAATCTGCCCGGAGGTTCCGTGTACACCGCCGCCCAGTTCGCGGACTGGATGGCGCCGCTGGGGCCGGACGACCTGCGTGGCCGCCGCGTCCTGGAGCTCGGGTGCGGGAATGCCAGTCTGATGGTGCATGCGGCCGGCTGGAAGCCGGCCAGGCTGGTCGGCGTCGACCTTGGGGATTCGGTGCGCTCTGCCCGCGTCAACATGCAACGCAGCACCGTCGACTGGGAGGTACTGCAGGGCGACCTGGTGGAATTCGAATCGGAAGGGTTCGATGTCGCATACTGCATCGGCGTGCTCCATCACCTGAAGCGACCGCAGGCGGGATTTGATGCCGTCGTCCGCAATACGCGGCCGGGTGGGCGATTCCACTGCTGGGTCTATGCGCGCGAGGGCAATGGCGTGGTCAGGCTGATCGTCGAGCCCGTGCGGCGGATCGCCTGCCACCTGCCCTGGTGGGTGACGAAGTACCTGGTCGCGACGCCGCTGGTGGTCCCGTACTTCATCTACGCCAAGGTCCTGGCCGGCTTGACAGGTGGTGGCTCCAGCGGGCTCGCACGCTGGCTGCGCGCGCTGCCGCTGTTCGACTATTCGATGTGGATCGCGAGGCGGGATTTCGCGTTCTTCCGCCACGTGGCGTTCGACCAGCTGGTGACGCCGCAGACCGCCTATGTTTCCCGCGGGGAAGTAGACGCCTGGCTCCGCTCCAATCCCGCGGTCGCGCTGGATTCGACCTATGTGATCTTCCGCAACGGCAATTCATGGAAATTCGGCGGAAGGGTGGTTGGCGGCTGATCCGTGCTAGGGGTTGTCCATCAGGATCATCGCGAGTCCGGCCAGGACCACCAGGGTCCCGGCCAGTCCGCGCGGGGTGATGCGCTCACCCAGTAGCAGGGCCGCGCCCAGGTAGACAAGGACCAGTGTCAGAGCCACGAAAGGATAGACGACCTTCAATGGAAGGCGGGACAGCGCGATGATCCACAGTACTGTTCCGAGCCCGTAGGACGCGAGGCCCAAGGCGATGGACGGATTGATGAAGTCCTTCCAGTGGCTGCAATGGTTGGCGCCGATCTTGAACAGGAGTTGCCCGGCCGTCGCGAAGAGCGACGCCATGCCGAGCATGGCAAGATGGAGGAGGCTAATGCCGCGCATAGCGCATGCGCACCCAGCTGCTTCTTGCTCTTGCCAGCGCATCGGTCAGGAACCCGGGCAACAGCCCGATGGCGCCGTTGCGCAGCTTCCACCACAGGGGGGATTCATCGGGTATCGACAGGGATGGGTCCACTCGCGATTCCAGGATCTTCGTGGGCAGGGTGGGGATCCGAGACTGGGCGACGTACAGCAGGGTGTTGAAGCGGTACCACGGCGCCACGGAGCCGTCATTGCGCAACAGCGGCCGGACAGGGTCGAAGCACTGGTAACCGTGCGCGGCGAATTTCGTGCGCCAGTATTCGAGAGGTCGCTCGTTCACGTGGAATTCGCCGCCTTGCCCCGGGACAGCCGCCGAAAAGAGGATCACCTCTCCGTGTCGGACGAGGTTGGCGACGAATGTGTCCGCGTGTGGCTCCGGGATGTGCTCGGCGACCTCAAGCGACATGACCAGGTCGAAGCGCTCCCCGGCGCTGAACGGCTGCGCCAGGTTGGTGGGAATGAAGCGTTCCGTGCCGATGAGCAGGCGTTCGCGCTCGACGTAGTCGCCATCCGCGCCGGCCACCGTGCGTGCTCCGTTTTCGAGCCAGACGCTGCACCAGGCACCAACACCGCAGCCCACATCAAGGACGCTGTCCGGGGAGAGGAGTGCGGCGACCCGTGGAACCACGGAGCGGGCGGAGGCTACCGCGACGCGGTTGTTGTAGGCATAGAAGTCGGACGAGTAGGCCTTCGAATTTTCCATTGGCTCTCCCTTCCGAATTGTCCCGATTGCCTGCCCCGGATGGCGGAACCGTTCGCGGTCTGGTCCGCCGAACCGTCCCTTTGCAGGTCGTGCCCCATTGGCGGCATGCTAACATCCGGTCCGGCTTGAGTGGTCGGCTGCGCATCCCGGTTCCGCGCCGTCGAAGGGGCGATACGGCGCCGGCGGCGCTGCCAGGGGGATGTCGGTGGAACAGCGGGCGGAATGCATCGACCTCGATGGGACCCTCTTGCGCACCGACCTGTTGTACGAGTCGGTTCTCCTCCTGCTCCGCCGCAACCTCCTCTATATCTTTTTGCTGCCGGTGTGGCTGCTGCACGGCAAGGCGAGGCTCAAGCGCGAGATTGCGCGTCGGGTCCGCGTCGAGGTCGACACCCTTCCATATGACCCGAGGGTGGTGAAGTTCCTGCGCGACACGCGGTACCGCCCGCGGGTACTTTGCACCGCGTCCGACGAACTGGTGGCGCGCCCGATTGCCGAGCACCTGGGGTTGTTCGAGGAAACGCTGGCCAGCGACGGGCGGGTGAACCTGGGAGGGGCGGCCAAGGCGCGGGTGCTGGTCGAGCGGTTCGGTGAAAAGGGTTTCGACTACACCGGCAACAGCCGGGTCGACATGCATATTTGGCGCCACGCCCGGCACGCGCGCGTGGTGAACGCACCTGCTTCACTGGCGATGCGGGCTTCGTCGGTGGCCACGCTCGAGGAGCACTGGCCGGCGCCGGCCGCTGGCATCCCGGCCTGGTTGAAGGCCTTGCGCTTTCACCAGTGGCTCAAGAATCTCCTCGTTTTCCTGCCTTTGCTGGCGGCGCATGCCTTCACGGACGTGGCGACAGTCTCGCGCTCCGTGCTGGCCTTTCTCGCCTTCGGCCTGTGCGCGTCCGGCGTGTACGTGGTCAACGACCTGCTGGACCTGCAGAACGATCGCCAGCATCCGCGCAAGCGCCATCGGCCGTTCGCTTCGGGGCACCTGCCGATCCTGCACGGGATGCTGGTCGCACCGGTGCTGACGATCGCCGGCTTTGCCCTGGCGTGGCTGGCGGCACCGGCCTTCGCCGGGGTGCTGGCGATCTACTGGGTGGCCACGTTCGGCTATTCGCTGTGGTTCAAGCGGGTGGAGATGCTGGATGTGTGCGTGCTGGCGGGCCTGTACACCATCCGCATCATCGGCGGCGCGGTGGCGGTGTCGGTACCGCTCTCGTTCTGGCTGCTGGCGTTCTCGATGTTCCTGTTCCTCAGCCTGGCCGTCCTCAAGCGCTACACGGAACTGGCCGGGATGGAAGGGCAGGGCCAGGCCAGCGGGCGCGGCTATGCCGCCGCGGACCTGCCGCTGTTGCAATCGCTTGGAGCAGCCTCCGGTTATATCGCCGTGCTGGTGCTGGCGCTCTACATCAACAGCCCGGAGAGCGTGGAGCTGTATTCGCGCCCGCGGGTGCTGTGGTTGTTGTGCCCGCTGCTGCTGTACTGGGTCAGCCGGGCGTGGTCGGTGGCGCACCGCAGGAAGATGCATGACGACCCGGTGGTGTTCGCGGTGACCGATCCGGTGAGCCAGGTGGTGGTCGGGCTGTGCGGCCTGGTCGTGCTCGGGGCGATCTGATGCCGGCTGCGGGCACTTCCTGGGGCCGGTATCCGAAGGTCGCCGAGGCAAGCCAGCGGTTGCTGCATGTACGCGACCGGGCGGCGCCCGTGCCGGCGTTCCAGGGACGCACACTGCCCTACGGCAACGGCCGCAGCTATGGCGACAGCTGCCTCAATCCGGGCGGGACGTTGCTCTGCACGCGCGGGCTGGACCACTTCATCTGCTTCGATGCGGATGCGGGCCTGCTGGAATGCGAGGCCGGGACCACGCTGGCGGAGATCCTGGCGCTGGTCGTGCCGCAGGGGTGGTTCCCGCCGGTAACACCGGGTACGCGGTTCATCACCGTGGGCGGCGCGATCGCCAATGACGTGCATGGCAAGAACCATGCGTTCGCGGGCAGTTTCGGCGACCACGTGCTGCAGCTGGAACTGCTGCGCAGCGATGGCTCGCGGTTGGTCTGCAGTCCATCGAATGAGGCGGGGCTGTTCCGGGCCACGATGGGTGGACTGGGCCTGACCGGCCTGGTGACGCGGGCGATGCTGCAGCTGCGCCGTATCCACGGGACGGGGATGGAGATCGAGACGCGGCGTTTCGACCGGTTGGCCGATTTCTTCGCCATCTCGGCGGAAACGGCAGGCAGCGAGTACCGGGTGGCCTGGGTCGATTGTCTGGCGCGTGGCGCGGCGCTGGGCCGAGGCGTCTATACGCATGGGGGGCATGCAGCAGCCGGTGTGCCGGAAATGCGCGCGCGGCGGGCCCGGCCCTCCGTGCCGGTGACGCCGCCGTTCTCGCTGGTCAATCCCGCGAGCCTGCGTGCGTTCAACACGATCTACTACCGGCGCACGCCTGCGCGGCCGCGCCGCTCAATCGTCCACTACGATCCGTTTTTCTATCCGCTCGATGGCATCGCGGACTGGAACCGCCTGTATGGCCCCCGGGGTTTCCTCCAGTACCAGTGCGTGGTGCCGCCGGCCGGCGCTGAGGCAGCCACCGCCGAGATGCTGGACCGGATCGCGGCCAGCGGGCAGGGTTCGTTCCTCGTCGTGCTGAAGCAGTTCGGCGATCGGGTCGGTCGCGGCATGCTGTCCTTCCCGCGGCCAGGCACGACCCTGGCAATGGACTTCCCGTTCCGCGGCCCGGCTACGCTTGCGCTGCTGGAATCGCTGGACCGGGTGGTCATGGCGGCGGGCGGCGCGGTCTATCCGGCCAAGGATGCACGCATGTCCCCGGAGATGTTCGCGGCATCGTTCCCGGCACTGTCCGCGTTCCGGGAGTATATCGATCCCCGGTTTTCCTCCGGCTTCTGGCGCCGGGTGACAGGAGAGGCATGAAAAAGATCCTGATCGTCGGCGCGGCGTCGGCCATCGCCGAGCACTATGCGCGCTTGGAAGCCGGCGATGGCGGCGCCTTGTGCCTAGTCGGGCGCTCGCCTGGTCGCCTGCAAGTCATCGTCGACGACCTGCGGGTGCGCGGGGCATCGGACGTTTTCGTTTTGCCGATGGATGTCAACGAGATCGAACGCCACGCGGGAATGCTCGACGAGGCTTGGGCCCGGCTGGGTGGTGTCGATGTCATGCTGCTGGCCCACGGGACCCTGCCCGACAACGTGGCGTGCGCTAAGGATCCTGCGCTGGCGCTGCGCGAGTTCGCCACCAACGGTTCGTCGACCATCGCATTGATGGGCGCCGCCGCCGTGCGGCTGGAAGCGCAGGGCGGGGGTACGCTGGCGGTGGTGTCGTCGGTGGCCGGCGATCGCGGTCGTGCCAGCAACTACCTGTACGGCAGCGCGAAGGCCGCGGTCACGACCTATGCCAGCGGCCTACGGCAGCGCTTGCATAGCAGCGGAGTGAACGTACTCACGATCAAACCCGGTTTCGTCGACACGCCGATGACCCGGGATTTCCGCAAGGGCCTGCTGTGGGCGAGTCCGCAGGCGGTGGCGCGTGGGATCGTCCGGGCCATCGACCGCCGCCGCTCCGTTGCCTACCTGCCGTGGTTCTGGTGGTGGATCATGCTGGTCATCAGGAACATCCCCGAGCCGGTTTTCCGGCGCCTGCGACTCTGACCGTGCGCATCGCTGTCCTGTATGCGCTTTTCGCTGCGCTGTCGATTGCGGTCAACATCGGCACGCAGGTCGCGAGCATGGCCTTATACGGTGGGCGCTGGGCCGTGTGGTTCTCCATCTTCGCGGGCACCGCGGCCGGCCTGGTGAGCAAGTACCTGCTCGACAAACGATGGATATTCCGTCACGTGTCGCGCGACCGGTTACACGAAGCGCGCACCTTCGTGCTCTACACGGCGATGGGTGTCGTGACTACAGTCGTGTTCTGGGGCACCGAAGCGGCGTTCCACCTGACTTTCCACAGTGACGTGTGGCGCTATTTCGGTGGTGCGCTCGGGTTGGTGATCGGCTACGTGCTCAAATACCGGCTGGACAAGCATTACGTATTCACCGCCGCGTGAACTGCCGGGCAGGAGGGTGAGCGCCGTCACGGGATGATCAGCTTGCGCGGCAGACCTGTTTGCGCATCGACCAGCATGGTGCCTTCACCATTGCGCGAGAAGATGGGCACCCCGACCAGGTCGGCCTTGCCGGCAACGGGCTGAGCGTTGCGCAGCATCGCCGGGACCACGTCCTGGAAAGGGCGGTACTGGCTCGGCAGCTGCTCAAGATCGCGGCCGGTCTTCATGTAGACGTCCAGCAGTGCCCGGCGTTCGTTTTTGTCAGTGGGAGGCAGCACGCCTACCAGCGCAGGGCCGCGCCAGCCAAGATAGCGCCACTCAGGGTGCTTCGCCTTGGCGAGTTCGGTGGCATCGATTTCGCCGGCAAACACGA
The DNA here is from genome assembly GCA_017745195.1 of Pseudoxanthomonas sp. Classification (GTDB taxonomy): domain Bacteria; phylum Pseudomonadota; class Gammaproteobacteria; order Xanthomonadales; family Xanthomonadaceae; genus Pseudoxanthomonas. The sequence continues at coordinate 24,565 of JAGHZW010000170.1, forward strand.
GGTCGAAGCGCACGTCGCTGCCGACCAGGAACACCGGCCGGGCCAGCCACAGGGTGTGCAACCCGTAGCCGAGAAAGGCCGCTTGGACGAGTGCGATCACGGTCAGGTCGAAACGCAGCCCCCACTTGCCGGGCTTGTAGATGAGCAGGGTCATCAGCGGGCCGGCGGTCACGTCGATGACCAGCATTACCGCCATCAGCCGGCTCAGCCCCGAGATCCGGTACAGGCCGTACGGGTACCAGACCAGTAGCGCGGCGATGGCAATGGAGGTGATGAGCGCCAGGCTCAACAACCAGTGAAGCGAAAAGGCTTTCCAGCGGTTCATGGCGACCTGGTGAGGTGGCGATCTTGGATCAATTGGGGGGCGATGGTCGCGCACCTTGCTCCCTGCGGGATGGGGATTGCAAGGGCAAGGCACTGCGCGAACGCCCCCACCCGAATGGCTTGACGCCAGAGGGCGTCGGGACGACTCCTCCCCGGCTGGTGCCGCCGCACGGGAAGCCGGTCTCGGACGAAGGCTGGCATCTTGGCCGGCAGCGCCTTCCTGGAGGTTTGAAAAGGTGGGGTGCCTGGCAGGCAACGCCCTAACTTTGCGTTATCTTTCGCACTCAGGCCTTGGGGACTTCCAGATCATGAATGCAGTGGCTTCCGTCAATCTGGTCGGCATCACCGGCATCGCCAGGCGCCTGGTGCAGGACGGCGCGCTGGACGAGGCGGTTGCCCGCTCGGCCATGACCCAGGCCGCCGAGGCCAAGGTGCCGCTGGCGCAGTGGATCGCCGAGAAGAAGCTGGTGGCCCCGGCGCAGATGGCGGCGGCCAATGCGGTCGAGTTCGGCATGCCGGTGCTGGATGCCTCGGCCTTCGACCCTTCCCATAACGCACTGAAGCTGGTCAGCGAGGAGCTGCTGCAGAAGCATCACGTGCTGCCGCTGTTCAAGCGCGGCAACAAGCTGTTCGTCGGCACCAGCCAGCCGACCCAGACCGCCGCGCTGGCCGAGATCCAGTTCCACACCAATCTGGTGGTGGAGCCGATCCTGGTCGACGAGGACCAGGTCCGCCGGGTCCTGGAGCAGTGGCAGAACGCCAGCGGTGGCCAGCTTGGTGGTTCTCTGGGTGACGACGACGAAGGGCTGGACAATCTGGAGGTCGGCGGTGGGCTCGGCGACGACGAGGGCTCCGAATCGGGCGTCGACGCCAAGGGCGATGACACCCCAGTGGTCAAGTTCGTCAACAAGGTGCTGGTCGATGCGATCCGCCGTGGCGCGTCGGACATCCACTTCGAGCCCTACGAAACCGACTACCGCGTGCGCCTGCGCATCGACGGCCTGCTCAAGACCGTAGCCCGCGCGCCGACCAAGCTCAACCAGCGCATTGCCGCGCGCCTGAAGGTGATGGCGCAGCTGGACATCGCCGAGAAGCGCGTGCCGCAGGACGGCCGCATCAAGCTCAACCTGTCCAAGACCAAGCAGGTCGACTTCCGCGTCAGCACCCTGCCGACCCTGTTCGGCGAGAAGGTGGTGCTGCGTATCCTCGACGGTAGCGCGGCCAAGCTGGGCATCGACAAGCTCGGCTACGAGGCTGACCAGCAGAAGCTGTTCATGGATGCCATCCACAAGCCCTACGGCATGGTCCTGGTGACCGGCCCGACCGGTAACAGGCGCGACGCCCACCAACTGCGCGCAGCCTTCCGATGCCGG
>JAGHZW010000171.1:0-24943 GCA_017745195.1 Pseudoxanthomonas sp.
CCGCCTCGCGCTCGCCCGAGAAGTGAACCTGACCCCGTTCTTCCTTGGAGAAGTGAACCTGACCCCGTTCTTCCTTGGAGAAGTGAACCTGACCTCCGCCCTGATCCTGGCCACTGCCGGTTGCACCACGCCGTCGACCTCCGATGTGTCGCAGCCGCAGCAGCAGTCCGCGACCGCATTCCAGGCCAAGCCTCCGATCACCAAGTTCAAGGCCTACACCCAGCGCTTTTCCGGCGAAACGCTGCTCACCCAGGGCCATGCGACGGGCCACGTGGGCGATCTGTTCTTCACCCACTGGAAGGATGGGGGCGAAGCCTCGTTCAAGCTCGACGAGAAGGGCAACTTCAAGATCGACTGGATCGGCGGCAACTACAACTATGTCGGCGGGCCGGGCTGGGAGCGTGGCGACAAGGACCGCGTGATCGGCTACAACCTGCGCGAGGACTCGGGCGCCAGCTACGTGACCCTCTATGGCTGGGGCTACGACAAGAAGATGGATCCCGCCGATCCCGCCCACCTGGTCGAGTACTACATCATCCAGCGCTGGGTCCGCACGCCGGCCCAGGGCGGTGAGCAGGGTGTTTCCTTCGTCAGCGACGGCGTGGAGTACACCACCTACCGCACCGTGCGCAGGCAAAAGCCCTCCATCAACAACACCGCCACGTTCTACCAGTACTGGAGCAAGCCCAAGGAGCAGATGCCGCTCGGGGTCGACCACAAGATCATCTTTGCCGACCACGTAAAGGCCTGGGAGGCCAGCGGCTGGAAGCTGCCGGACATGGACAACTTCGACGCCAGCGACGACCCCACCTACCAGGTCTTCGCGGTCGAGGTTTTCATGGTGGAGAAGGGCGGCACCGTTGCAGGGCGGGTCTGGGACGCGGGCCGGTAATCCCCAACCGCGGGGGCGGAGCGGAAAACAGCGCCAGCGTGCGCTTTCCTGCCGGGCTCAGGCCCGGCTTTGCCCGAGATGCGCGCCATAGCGGCCAGGCGATGAAGGCCGGCCGCCACCGCTTGCAGCCGAGGTGGGATCACCACCTCATCCGGGCCTGCGTCCGGCGCATCCCCCATGACCTTCGTCATCCCCCTCCCGGCCGGACAACCGGCAAGATGGAGGTCGGGGACATCTCAGGCATTCAGGGGACAAGGCTCATGAAATCCGCATGGCTTGCGCTCGTGGTTTCGGCGCTGGTGGCACTGCCGGCGTCGGCGCAGGTGCCGACCGGCAAGATGGGCGAGCTTCGCCCCGACCAGAAGCGCTTCTTCGAGCTGTACAAGGAGCTGGTCGAGACCGACACCTCCATCACCACCGGCAGCTGCACCACCGCCGCCGCGCAGATCGCCACGCGGCTCAAGGCCGCCGGTTTCACCGATGAGCAGATCACCCTGTTCTCCGTGCCTGATCATCCGAAGGAGGGCGGCATCGTCGCCGTCTTTCCCGGCACCTCCGACACGCTCAAGCCGATCCTGTTGCTGGCCCACATCGACGTGGTCACCGCCAAGCGCGCCGACTGAGTGCGCGAGCCGTACAAGCTGATCGAGGAGGGTGGCTACTACTACGCCCGCGGCATCGCCGACGACAAGATGATGGCGGCGACCTGGGCCGACACCCTGATCCGCTTCAAGCAGGGCGGCTACACGCCCGCGCGCACGGTCAAGATGGCGCTGACCTGCGGCGAGGAAACCGACACCGCGTTCAATGGCGCGCAGTACCTGGCCGACCACAAGCGCGAGCTGATCGATGCGGCCTTCGCGCTCAACGAGGGCGGCGGCGGCGACACCGACGGCAAGGGCCGCCTGCTGTCGCAATCCATCCAGGTCGGCGAGAAGATCTACCAGGACTACACGCTGGTGGCGACCAATCCCGGCGGGCACAGCTCGATGCCGGTGCGCGACAACGCGATCTACGCGATGTCCGCCGCGCTGCTCAAGCTCCGCGACCACGAGTTCCCGCTGGAGTTCAGCGACACCACCCGGATGTTCTTCGAGCGCGCCGGCGCTGCGCGCAAGGACGCGATGGGCGATGCGATGGTCGCCCTGGCCAGGAACCCGCGCGACGCGAAGGCCGAGGCGCAGGTCAACACCGACAAGGGCTACCACTCCATGCTGCGCACCACCTGCGTGGCGACGATGATCGACGGCGGCCATGCGCGCAACGCGCTGCCGCAGAAGGCCACCGCCAACGTCAACTGCCGCATCTTCCCCGGGCATGAACCGGCGGAGATCCAGCAGCAGCTGGCCGCGGTCATCGGTGACCCGTCGATCTCCATCGACCTGGCGCGCAAGGACAAGCCGCTGGCGAAGATGCCGGCGCTCGATCCGGCCATCATCGGCCCGATGGAAAAGCTGAGCGAAAAATACTTCCCCGGCCTGCCGGTGATCCCGTCGATGTCGACCGGCGCGACCGACGGTCTGTACCTGTCGGCGGTGGGCATCCCGACCTACGGCGTGCCCGGCGCCTGGGGCGACCCCGACGGCAACGGCGTGCACGGCCTCAACGAGCGGCTGGAAGTGCGCTCGGTCTACATCGGCCGCGACTATCTCTACGACCTGGTCAAGGCGCTGGCCGAGTAGGACTTCGTCCGTCGCCCCGACCGGAAGCGCAGGTCGGGGCGCACCTCCTGCAGGGCGGCCCACTCCGGCGTGGGCTGCGCGTTGCGTCAAAGGTGCACGGCCGGCGACGGCTACCCGCGTGGCAGGCGCGTTGTGTTGATCAGACCGGCCCTGACCGATGGCGGGCGACGTCGCGGCAACGTAGCCCCATGGGATGGCTGGCCGCGTGCCGGACGCTTTCGCCCGCCTGCCGGGTAATCCATCCGACCCGGTATTCGGAAAACTCCTACACGGACTGCCGTCGTTTTCGGACACGCCATCGCGTCGTCGCCCGACTGCGGTTGCAGTGCCTTTCCGTCGACGCTGCCTGCCGCCGGCGATTCGCGCCGGCCCACCGGAAAAGGAGAACCGTCGTGTCGCAGAACCTGGTGTCGCTGGAACTGAGCAACGAGCAGCTGTCGCAGGCCGCGCAGGCCATCACCATGCTGGAAGAAGCGCTGGCCGGGCTGGTGTCGCTGGCGCCGGCCGACCGCCGGCGGCTGGTCAAGATGGGGCAGAAGTCGGAGGTGTTCTGCCGGCAGACCCTGCGCGTGCTGGCGCAGAACCCGCAGATCGTGCCGCCGGGGCTGGACCTGGCCGAGGCGCAGGCCGACCTGCTGGCGCTGGACCAGCTCGGTCCGGTGCTGGACCGGCTGCAGCGGCTGGCCGAGCGCGGCCGTGACACGGAGATGGCGCTGGGCGCCGACGTGATGGACGTAGCGCTGGAAGGCTATGGCCTGCTGCGCGTATCCGGTCGCCAGCAGGGGCTCGATGGCTTGCGCCAGGAGCTGTCCAACCGCTGGGCCCGCCGCAGTAGCGCCGAGCCCGAGCCGGCCGAAGCCTGATCCGTTTCCCCTGCACGACTTCCCTGCCGGCGCCGCCTCTCCCCCGCGCCGGGGTGCATCGGAGCCCACCCCGGGGCTAAACCCCCCGATGCACCTTCCACGGCCGCCTCCGGGCGGCCGTTTCTTTTGCAACCGTCAGGGCAAAAAAGTCGGCGTGCGGAGCCCGGAGCTCGGCGGTTGGACAAATTTTCATCAACGCCGCAGCTCCGGGCTCGGCGGTTGGACAAAATTTCATCGACGTCGGAGCTTCTGGCTCGGCGATTGGACAAAATTTCACCGGCGCCGGAGTCTTTTGCCCGGCCGTCGGACAGATTTTCTGCAACGTCGCAGCGGCGGGCTCGGCGCGCCGGGCTTTTTTCTCCGTCGATGGTGTTCCGGGCTGCGATCCCCTGGCGATTCATGGGGCCGCATGCGGGCGCGCATGCACGGGAGGTAGGCGCCCCCCGGTCCTTGCCGGTGTCGCAGGCTGGCTATCATCCGCAGGCAATGGCGGCCGCTGCGGGTCCGCGGTGGACAACCCCGACACGGAGGAAAGGGCATGGCGCGCAACGATTTCGACCCGGCGACGGTCACCCCGGATGGACGGCCGGCGACGAAGGCCAGGCTGTTCGATCCGGCCGGCGGCGGACCGTGGCGCGGATCGCTCGAAGGCATCGCCCTGGGCGGCCCGGTGACCGTGCTGGCGTACGGCAACGACACGCCGGGCACGGGTCCGCGCCTGCATGTCCATCCCTACGACGAGACCTTCGTCGTGATCGAGGGACGGGCGCGGTTCTACGTCGGCGACACGACCATCGAGGCGTCGGCGGGCGAGACCGTGTTCGGTCCGGCAGGTGTTCCGCATCGCTTCGAGAACCTCGGGCCGGGCCGCCTGCAGACGATCGACATCCATCATTCGCCGCGGTGGATCCAGACCGACCTGGAGTAGGCCGGTGCGCACACGAGGCGGCCATCGTGCGGACGGGCGAGGAGATGGAAGCCGGTGCATTCCTGTTCTCCAGCGGATGCGGACGGGCTTCGGGGAAAGTGTCGGGCGCAGGTCTCGAAACCGGCGCGGCGCGCACCAGCCGGACGGTCGCCGGACGCGCGGTCAGTGCGTGGCGGCCAGCAGCGGATCGGCCTGGATGAAGGCGTGCAGGTGCTCCACCAGCGCGCGGACCCGCGCCGGCAGGTAGCGCTGCTGGGACCACACGGCGTACAGGGTCCGGTGACCGGGCGCCCAGCCCTCCAGCACGGGGACCAGGCTGCCGCGGGCGATGGCGTCGCGGGTGTAGGTGGTGGGGCAGAGCAGCACGCCCAGTCCGGTCTCGGCGGCGGCCACGGCCAGCCGCATCTCATCGACACGAAGGCGCGCGTCCGGGCGCACGGTGGTTTCCTCGCCGCTGGCCGGATCGCGCAGCGGCCAGGCCACCAGAGGCGTGGCGACGATCGTGTCGTGGCCGGCCAGCTCGCGCGCGTGCGCCGGCGTGCCGCGCCGCGCCAGGTAGGCGGGCGCAGCCACCAGGTGCAGGCCGATTTCCCCGAGCCGCTTCTGGGTGAGCAGCGAATCGCTCTGCGCGCCGACGCGGATGGCCAGGTCGGCGCCGCTGCCGACCAGGTCCTGCACGCTGTTGCTCAGGTGCAGCTCCAGGCTCACTTCCGGGTGCGCCTGCAGGAAGCCGGCCCAGGCGGCCGCCAGCGGACCGCTCGCCAGGTTGACCGGCGCCAGCACGCGGACATGGCCGGCGATGCGGCGCAGGTTGGCGTCGAGCGAGCGGGTGGCCTGGGTGAGCGCGTGCACCAGCGGCCGGCACTGCTCGTAGTACTGCAGGCCTTCGGCGGTCGGTTGCAGGCGCCGCGCGCTCCGGTGCAGCAGCCGGCAGCCCAGCTCGTGTTCCAGCGCCTGCAGGCGCCGGGTCACGGTGGCCGCGGGCAGGTCCAGGCGTTCGGCCGCGGCGGTCAGGCTGCCGGCCTCGACGATGGTGACGAACAGGGCGATGGCGTCGAACACAGCGCCTCCATGATTCCGTTTTCCGGAATCATAGATTATCTAAAGCCCCATATTTCCGGATATCGGCCGGGTCTAGCCTGTGCAGCGTCCCCACCGGAGCCCGCGCCATGTCCCCCTCCCAGCGTCTTCGTGTCGTCTTTGCCGCCTTGATGTCCCTGTGGATGTCGTTGCTGATGACCGCCTTCGTGGTCTGGCTCAACTTCGGCTTCGAGCGCGGCTATCTGCTGCACTGGCGGCACTCCTTCGTGGCCGCCTGGCCGGCGGCCTTCGCCATCGTGCTGGTGTTCGGTCCGACGGTGCAGCGGATCAGCCAGGCGCTCGCCGAACGCCTGCCGGTGTCCAGCCGCGACCCTGTCCGCCCGTGCGTGTGATCGGTCGCGGCCGTCGGCAGCGCAGGGCGGGCAGGAGCCCGCCCTGCGTCGGTTGCGCCCGGGCCGTCATGTGACGGTGGCCGGGAAGCGCTCCGCGGCGAAACGCTTACGACCCCTGCGACGGCTTCCAGTCCGGGCCGGTGTTGGTGTTCACCATCCACGGGATGCCGAAGCGGTCGACGAACGCGCCGTAGCCGGGGGACCAGAAGGTCTCGCCGAACGGCATGGTCTGCTTGCCGCCCTCGGACAGCTGCTCGTACCAGCGCCGGGCCTGCGCGATGTCGTCGGTGTGCAGGGTGACGTCGAAGCCGTTCTTGGGCTTGTCGATGTTCGGCGCCCACGGCAGGTCCATGTCCGCGCCCATCAGCGCCTGGTCGCCGACCTCCAGCCAGGCGTGCATCAGCCATTCCTTCTGCTTGGGGTCGGTGATCTCCATGCCCGGCATGCCGTCACCGTAGGGGAACGCGGCGGTGATGCGGCCGCCGAGGACCTTGGCGTAGAACTCGAACGCTTCGCGGCATTGGCCGCGGAAGCTCAGGCTGGTCACGATCTTCATGCGATCTCCTTGCGCTGTGGTGGGAAGTTGCGCCTGCCGGCGCTGCACGCCTGCAAACGATGGATGTCCGGTGCGCGGTCCGCCGGGGTTCCACTGCCACGACGGTCGCGGCGGCCGGCGATCGACATCGAGGTGGGGCTGCTGCGAGATGCGGGCAGCCGAACGCCGGTACCGCAGCGTGGGCCGTCACTGTCTCGCGAAATGAGACTGCGGTCACTAGACTGTAGCCGTCCCGCCAGGGGCTGCGGATGCGCATGCATCCGCCACGGGGCGCAAGGCACTTTCCTGTACGGCCGTCGGCATGGCGCGACGGCGCAGGCGGCTGCGCGCCCGGACCACGACCATCGATGCCACAGGGGAGCACCGTAGTGAAGAAAGCCGCAACCGTCGTCCTGCCGCTCATGCTGGCCGTGCTGGCGCCATGCGCCGGCGCCCAGTCGATTTCGCCGGCCTGGGAGGCCTATCGCAACAAGAACAGGCAGCCCGCCGCCGAACCTGCGCCGGCCCAGGCGGGCGCGCAGTCCGCAGCGCAGCCCGTGGCACCGGCACCCGGGTCGACCACGGCCCCGGCGCCGGGCAGCAGTGCCGCGCCGGCAAGCGTGGCGCCCCCGCGCCCCTACGCGCGCCGCGCCGAACCGCAGGGCGGGTTCTTCCTCGGCGCGCAGGCCGGCAAGGGCTGGATCTACGAGGACGTGGACCAGAACGTGGTGGCGATCAACGGCGGCTACCGCTGGCAGGCCGGCGACGTCTCGCTGGTCGGCATCGAGCTGGCCAGCGGCCGCCTGGCCGAGACCGAGGACGACGGCTGGATCTACGGCAAGGTTCGCTACGCCAGCATCGGCGCCAACGCCCGTTTCAACTTCGGCCAGGGCAATCCCTGGTTCGCGATCGCGCGCCTGGGCTACTGGACGGCCGATGGCGACGGCGACGAAGAGGGCGACGTGGACGGCGCGTACGCCAGCTTCGGCATCGGCGTGGACGTGAACCGCCACTTCAACGTCAACCTGATGTACACCAACCACGCCTACGCGACCACGTACTACTACAGCAGCGGCTACGGCAGCTATTACGAAGAGACCGAGATCAACCGCGCCGACATGGTGACGCTGGGCGCCGAAGCGCGGTTCTGAGCAGCGGTTGCGGACAGGACCGGAGCGCGGGCGGTCGCGCCTGCGCTCCGGCGTGCCCGGGGCTCGATCCCTTGTCACGGTTCGCCCAGCCGGCGGAAGGACCAGGCCGGGCGGAGGAGCGCCTCAGCCGCGGCTGACCCACCGCTGCAGCAGCAGCCCGGCCACCATCGCCGGCACGAACCACAGCGCCTCGATCGAGCCCACGCCCAGCCCGGCCAGCGCCGGGCCCGGGCAATACCCGGCCAGGCCCCAGCCGATGCCGAAGATCGCCGCGCCGCCGAGCAGGCGGCGATCGACATGCTTCAGCGGCGACAGCCGGAAGGTGTCGGCCAGCAGCGGGCGGCCGCGGCGCAGCACCACGCGGAACAGCAGCATCGTGGTGGCGACCGCGCCGCCGAGTACGAACAGCAGGGTCGGGTCGAAGTCGCCGAACAGGTCGAGGAAGCCGAGCACGCGGCGCGGGTCGGTCATGCCGGACATCGCCAGCCCGATGCCGAACAGCGCGCCGGCGGCGAGCGCGGCAAGCGTCAGTTTTTTCATGCCACACCCCAGACGTGGCGGACGAGGAAGGTGGTGGCGATCGCGGTGGCCATGAACGTGGCCACCGCCGCCAGCGAGCGCGCCGACAGCCGGCCCAGTCCGCACACGCCATGGCCGCTGGTGCAGCCGTTGCCCATGCGCGTGCCGAAGCCGACCAGCAGGCCGGCGGCGACCAGCAGGCCGCGCGGCAGGTCGGTGCGCGGTTGCGGCGCGCCGGGCACCAGCGCCATGTACAGGCCGGCGGCCACGACCAGCCCGGCCAGGAACGCGAAACGCCAGCCGGTATCGCCGCTGCGCTGCGCGAGCGCGCCGTCGAGGATGCCGCTGATCCCGGCGATGCGGCCGTTGAGCCACAGCAGCAGCGTCGCGGACAGGCCGATCAGCACGCCGCCGGCCAACGCGATGAGCCAGGTCGCGGTCACTTCGCGCCTCCGATCTGGTCCAGCGGCAGGCGCAGGTAGCGGATGCCGTTGGGGTCGGGCGGCGGCAGCTCGCCGGCGCGGATGTTCACCTGCAGCGCCGGCAGGATCAGCCGGGGCGCAGCCAGGGTCGCGTCGCGCTCGGTGCGCATCTTCACGAACGAGGCTTCGTCCGCGTCGCCGCCGACATGGACGTTGTGCAGGCGCTGTTCGAGCGGCGAGCTCTGCGCCTGGACCGCACGGCCGGCGGGCGGATAGTCGTGGCACAGGAACAGGCGGGTGTCCGCCGGCAGGTCGAACAGGGTGCGGATCGAACGGTAGAGCTTGCGCGCGTCGCCGCCAGGGAAGTCCGCGCGCGCGGTGCCGGTGTCCGGCGCGAACACGGTGTCGCCGACGAAGGCGGCATCGCCGATCACGTAGGTCAGGCTGTCGTCGGTGTGGCCGGGCGTGGCGAGCACGCGTGCGTCGAGCGCACCGATGCGGAAGGTGTCGCCGTCGGCGAACAGGTGGTCGAACTGGCTGCCGTCGGTGGGGAAGGCGGGCTCCAGCCCGAACAGGGCTTTGAACCGGTCCTGCACCTGGGTGATGCCGCGGCCGATGGCGACCTTCGCACCGGTTTCGGCCTTGAGGAAGGCGGCGGCAGTGAGATGGTCGGCATGGGCGTGGGTCTCGAGGACCCAGTCCACGGTCAGGTCGTGCGCGCGCACGAAGTCGAGCACGCGCCGCGCCGAGGCGGTGGAGGTGCGCGCGGATGCGGCGTCGTAGTCCAGCACCGGGTCGACAATGGCGGCGTGGCCGCCGTCGGCGTCGTAGACCACGTAGGTGAACGTGAACGTCGGCTGGTCGTAGAAGCTTTCGACACGGGGATTCATGGTGGGGAACCTTGCCATGTAGTTTAGATGTTGCTAAATTAGGCAAATCGTATTTGCTTGTCAACAAGCCGGAACGCAATCCCCATGGTCCGTTCAGTGAAAAAAACTCCCCGCCGCACGCTGCCTTCGCCAGAGGCGATGGCGCGCCACGCCGACGAGGCGGCGGGCCTGCTCAAGGCGCTGGCCCATCCGGCGCGGCTGCTGGTGCTGTGCCAGCTGGTCGACGGCGAGCACTCGGTCGGCGAACTGCAGCCGATCACCGGGTTGGGCATGTCGGCGCTGTCGCAGCACCTGGCGGTGTTGCGCGAGATGGCGCTGGTCGAAACCCGCCGCGAATCGCAGACCATCTATTACTCGCTGGCCGAAGGTCCCGCCGCGAGCCTGATCGAGGTGCTCTATGCGGCCTATTGCGGCAGCGACGGAGCAGGCCAATGACCCTGTTCCAGGTCCTGCTCGGGCTGCTCGCCGGCAGCACGGTCGGCTTCACCCTCGGCCTGGTCGGTGGCGGTGGTTCGATCCTCGCCGTGCCGCTGATGGTCTACCTGGTCGGCGTGCACGATCCGCACGTGGCCATCGGCACCAGCGCGCTGGCGGTGGCGGCCAATGCGTTGATCGGGCTGGCCAACCATGCCCGCAAGCACAACGTGAAATGGCGCTGCGCGGTGACCTTCGCCACCGCCGGCGTGACCGGCGCCCTGGCCGGCGCGATGTTCGGCAAGACGGTGGACGGGCAGAAGCTGCTGGCGCTGTTCGCGCTGCTGATGCTGGTGGTCGCCGCGCTGATGTTCCGTACGCGCGGACGCGAGGGCGACCCGACCGTGGTGCTCAACCGCGGCAACGCGCCCAAGCTGCTGGGCTCGGGCGCCGCCACCGGCCTGCTGTCCGGCTTCTTCGGCATCGGCGGCGGCTTCCTGGTCGTGCCGGGGCTGGTGGCCTCGACGGGCATGCCGATCCTGTTCGCGGTCGGCTCCTCCCTGGTCGCGGTCAGCGCGTTCGGCCTGACCACCGCGCTCACCTACGCCAGTTCGGGGCTGATCGACTGGCCGCTGGCGGCGGTGTTCATCGGTGGCGGCGCGATCGGCAGCCTGTTCGGCACCCGCCTGGCCACGCGTCTGGCCGGCCGCAAGGGCATGCTCAACATGGTGCTGGCCGGACTGATCGTCATCGTCGCGATCTACATGCTGTACCGCACGGCGGCCGCGCTGTCGCTGATCTGATCTGACCTGTTCCGGTCTGGTCCGATAGTGTTCCGGCGGTAATCCAGGAGGTTTCCATGAGCGTTCCCACTCCCTTTGCCCCCGGCCGTTACGCCGGTGGACAGCCCACTGCCGACCAGCTGGCGGCCTTCGCGCGCGAAGGCGTGCGCACGGTGATCAACCTGCGCGGCCCGGCCGAGGCAGTCGACTACGACGAAGCGGTAGAAGCCGCCCGGCTCGGCCTGCACTACGTGGCCGTGCCGGTCACCGGCGCGGCCGACCTGGACCGCGAGCGCGTGCGCGTGTTCGGACGCGCGCTCGACCAGGCGCGCGGCGATGGCGCGGTGCTGGTCCATTGCGCCAGCTCCAACCGCGCCGGCGCGATGGTCGCGCTGGACCACCTGTTCAATCGTGGCGGCAGCCTGGCCGGGGCACTCGAACTGGGGCGGGCGGCCGGCCTGAAGGACCTGGACCAGGCTGTGGTCGCGCTGGCCGGGCGCGAAGGCGTGGGCTGAGCAGGCGCGGGCAGGGCGGGGGCGTCGCTTTCCGCTCACGCCGCACGCCACCGGCCACGCGGCAATGCGCAGCGCATGGATCGCGGTCGGCGATTCACCTACGCTTGCGGTCACGTTCCACCACCGTGGCTGATGGATGTCGCCGACCGCCTGCTTGACCGCCCTGATGTTCGCGCTCGCGATGGCCGTTGCCGGCAGCGCCCGCGCCTCTCCTCCGTCGGCCGCACGCGACAGCCACGGCAGCTTGCCGCCGGAGGCGGGCGGCGCGATGTCGCGTTCGGTGGTCCAGGCCCGCGGGCAGGGCGGGCAGGTGGGCGGGCCGGCGTTCGAGTTCGCCTACACGCCGCCGGCCTCGCCCGGGCTGAAGGCGATCTACAAGCGCGTGCGCGATGCCGACCTGTGGCGGCAGGTGCCGGAGCTGCAGGCGATCGACGGCATGTTCGCGTTGCCGCGCCCGTTGCGCTTCGTCACCACAGAGTGCGGCGAGTTCGGCGCCTTCTACCATCCGGAAGATACCGAGGTGGTGCTGTGCTACGAGACCCTGCGCACGCTCTACGAGCGCGGCCAGGCGCACCAGAAGGCGCTGGGGCTGGGCGACGACCATCCGCTGCACTACGTGCGCGCCAACGTGCGCTTCATCGTCCTGCACGAGACCGGCCACGCGCTGGTGGACCTGCTCGACCTGCCGGTCACTGGCCGCCACGAGGATGCGGTGGACCAGCTGGCGACGATCCTGATGCTGCGCTTCGCCGGCCTGGACGAGACTCCGGACGAGGTGGTCGAAAACCTGCGCCTGGCCGCCAACTGGATGCTCTCCGACAGCACCGGCGCCTACGATCTGGACGCGTACGCCGACGAGCACGCGCTGGGCGAGCAGCGCTACTTCAACCTGCAATGCCTGATCTACGGCACCGATCCGGATGGCTTCGCCGGCATGGTCAAGGCCAACCAGCTCACCGCCGCCCGCGCCGCCGGCTGCGCCCGCGAAATGCGCAGCGCCAGCCGCGCCTGGGTGCGCCTGCTGGTGCCGTACCTGGCGCCGGGGTACGAGGCGTATGGGGTGGAGGCGGCGCGGTATCTGCAGCGGAGTGGGTGAGGGGTCCATCGAACGCCGAACGATGACCTGCTTCCTTGCCGGTGCGGGGGCGTTTGCAGCACCGGAAGATCGGCAATAGAGCCTTCTGCCGGACAAGACCTGCTACCTGACAGTTCATCGGCCGAACCCGCTTTTTGGGTTGCGGCGGGTTGCCGAATTGAAGGCTCTGGCAGGTAAAAGGTCGCCACGCCTTCATGAGGGAATGCCGCGTTGGCTCGGTGTAGGCTGCCCGCTTGCAGGAAAATTCGATCCGCTGGGCTGGCTTCTTTCCTCCATTTCAGCCCGTGAACCATCGGTACGAACAGGCCCCCTGCGGCCGAGGAGATCCCGATGCATCGCAGGCACTTTCTAGCGGGCCTGATCGCCTCGCCGATCGCTCTGGCCTGGGCCAAAGGCAATGGAGTCGCCGCGGCGGGCTCAGGCGCGCAGGTCATGACCGTGCAGGGCCCGATCGCTGCCGCCGACCTCGGCCTGACCCTCGCCCACGAGCACCTGTACGCGGACCTGCGTCCCTATACCGAGCAGCTGGCCAAGCCGTTGAAGCCGGACATGGACGCGGTGACGGCCGTGGTGTTGCCGCAGCTGCAGGCGATCAAGCGCCTGGGCTGTCGCAGCCTGGTCGATTGCACCGCGACCACGCTGGGACGCGATCCGCGGTTGATCCGGCACCTGTCGCAGGCGAGCGGGCTGCACATGCTCACCACCACCGGTGCCTACCTGGCCGCGGGCGGGCGTTTCATTCCGCCGTACGTGCGCGAGGAAAGCAGTGCGCAGCTGGCGGCGCGCTGGACCGGCGAGTGGCGCCACGGCATCGACGGCAGCGGCGTGCGCCCGGGGCTGATCAAGCTCGGCGTGGAGGGCGACCCGCCCAGCGAGCTTGAGCGCAAGGTGCTGCAGGCCGCGGCGCGCACGCACCTGGACACCGGCCTGGTGATCGCGGTGCACACCGGGCCGTGGGCCGAGGTGGAACCCGGGCGCAATGCGCGCTGCGCGTTCGCCCAGCTCGACCTGCTGGAGGCGGCCGGCGTGGCGCCGTCGGCGTGGATCTGGGTGCATGCGCAAAACGAGACCCAGGCCGAGCACCACGTGCGCGCGGCCCATCGCGGGGCTTGGGTGTCGTTCGACGGGTTCCGCCCGGGACAGGTTCCGCGCTATCTCGCCCTGCTCGGGCGCATGCGCGCGGAGGGCCTGCTCGAGCACGTGCTGCTGTCGCAGGATGCCGGCTGGTACAACGCCGGCGTGGCCGGCGGTGGCGAATTCAACCCGTACCATCCGCTGCTGTCCGAACTGCTGCCGGCGCTGCGCGAAGCCGGCTTCGGCGAGGACGAGGTGCAGACGCTGCTGGTGCGCAACCCGGCGCGGGCATATGCGTTCGGTTCGCGGCGGGCGGGGGAAGGGAAAGGCCGGGCCGGGTAGCCCGGGCAGGAAGCCCGCGATGCCGGGAGTCGCGTCGCCGCGTGGTGACCCGCGCTCCGGCGCGCCCTATGATCGACGGCAGGCCGCGGGGAGCGGTCGTACCACGCCATACGCTTACGGGGAGCGGAACGAATGCCTGATCTTTGCCTGCGTCGCGGGCTTGCCGCGGTGCTGCTCGCGTGCGCCATCCTTTTGAGTGCGCCCGCCCAGGCGCGCCTGCACCTGGTCAAGCCGGGCAAGGTGCCGGAGCTGGAGGCCGGTGAGGGTTTCCTGGTGGTCGGCGTGGACAGCAACATGCCGCTGTCGCGGGTCATCGTGCGCAAGGACGGGGCCGTGTTCGGCGGCGGCGACATGACCGACGTGCCGGAAGGCCGCAGCCTGCGCCTGTATGCGCTGCCGGCCGGTCGCTACGAGTGGGCGCGGCTGGATCCGTTCCGCTTCTTCTACTACGACCTCGACGACGATCCGGACTTCGAGTTCGTAGTCGAGGCCGGCAAGATCAACTACGCCGGCGACCTGCAGTTCCGCGCCAGCACCGTCCAGGACAGTCGCTTCCACATCTCCAACCGCGTGCTGGGTGTGATCGACTGGCTGAAGAAGGAGCATCCGGCGATCTACGCGGGCTACACCCTGGCCTACACCGGCCTGTATCCGGATCCTTTCCCGGCCTTCTACCGCGACGAGGTCGCCAGGGCCGGCGGCGAACCGGACACCGCCACGCCGTTCGTCGCGCCGCCCAAGCCGGGTCCGCTGCCATTGGCCGTGGCCGAGCTGTGGAAGGACGACCGGGTGCTGGGTGCGCGCATCAATCCGGCCGGCACCCTGGTCGCGGTGCACGTCCATGCGGCTGAGCGTCGCTGGGACATCGAGCTGGTCGACCTGGCCGCCGGGACCGTCTCCACCCTGGCCACCAGCGACGTGGCCTTCGGCGAGCTGGCCTGGGCAAGCGACGCGACCATCCTGATGCCGGTCAGTGAAAAGGGATTCGAGGAGATCCACATCGCCCGGATCGGCGAGCCGGTGGACGGCAAGCGCGCCATCGCGCGCATGAAGCTGCCGCGCAAGGGCGTGGTCATCGATACCCTGCCGGGCGACGACGACCACATCCTGCTGGCCACCTGGACGGACCACGACGAGCTGGTGGTCCATCGCGTCGACATCAGCAGCGAGGCGGCCATACGCGGCTTCCGTTATCCGATGCGCGACCGCCTCAACATCGGCGTGCCCGAGGCCACGGCGTGGTATGCCGATGGCCAGAGCGAGCTGCGCCTGGCCGTGGCCGAGCGCGAGGACCGGACCGCACCGCCGCCGGAGGCGGGCGAGGAGAGCCGGGGTGCGCCCAGGAAGCGCGTGCTGATGTACGGGCGGCCCGGGGCCTATCGCGAGATCCTGGAGATCGACGAGGAGGAACCGTTCGTGCCGCAGGGGCTGTCGGCCGATGGTTCGGTGGTCTACGGCATCACCGAGAAAGACCGCGCACAACGTGACCTGGTGGCGTTGGACCCGGCCAACGGCAAGACCATCCGCACCGTTTTCAGCAAGCCAGGCACCGATGTGGTCAGCGCCATCTTCGACCAGGCGCACACCCTGGTGGGGGCGACCTATTACCAGGGTGGCCTGCTCGTGACCGACTACTTCGACACCGACCGCAGCGCGCAAGCGAAGATGCTGCAGGGCGCGTTCCCCGGCAAGACCGTGGTGGTCGGCGGCCGCAGCCGCGATGGCCGGCAGATGCTGCTGTGGGTCGAGGCGGGCGACCAGCCTGCGCAGCTCTATCACCTGGATGTCGCCGCGCGCCGTGCGGCGCTGATCGACGAGACCAAGCCCGACCTCGATCCCGCCGCGCTCGCGCCGAGCACGGCCTTCACCTTCAAGGGTTTCGACGGCACGCCGCTGGAGGCTTTCATCACGCTCCCGCGCAAGGCCGGCAAGGTACCACTGATCGTGTTCCCGCATGGCGGGCCGATCGGGGTCAGCGACAAGCTGCATTACGATCCGGAAGTGCAGTTCCTCGCTTCGCTGGGCTATGCGGTGCTGCGGGTGAACTACCGCGGCTCCGAGGGCTATGGAAAGGCCTTCCGCGAAGCCGGGTACCGCGAATACGGCACCGGCATCGAGGACGACATCGATGCCGCCATCCGCCACACCCTTGCCCATTACCCGGTGGATGCGGCCCGCATGTGCGCGGTGGGCAGCAGCTACGGCGGGTATTCCTCGCTGGTGATGGCGGTGCGCTGGCCGGAGCGCTTCCGCTGTGCGATCTCGATCGCCGGCATCAGCGACCGCATCCTGTTCTTCACCGCCAGCGACAGCGCCCGCGACAAGGCCACGCGCAAGGAGATGGAACGGGTCGTCGGCAATCCACGCACCGACCTGGAGGCGATGAAGGCGTCCTCGCCGATCTATCACTACAAGGAGCTCGAGCTGCCGGTGATGATCGTGCACGGCACCGAGGACTACCGCGCTGACTACGAACACGCGCGTCGCCTGCAGCGGATGCTGCAGATGGCAGGCCATCCGCCGACCGGGCTGGTCTTCGAGCACGAAGGCCATGGCATCGTGAGGAAGACGAACCTGGAGACGATGTGGTCCGGTATCGCCGGCTTCCTGCAGGCCTACCTAGATGCCGCACCGGGACCGGCCGGAGCGGTCGGTCGCTGACCGGAACGAAGGGGACGGAGAGCGGCAGCAACGCGGCGCACGGGCAGACGGACAGTAGGCGCCGTCTGTTCTACATCCGGTTTCTTCCGGCGGTGGCCGGCGGCTCTGCCGTCAGGCGACACCCAGCCTTCCACGCTCGCCGTCGCGCGGGGTCTCGCGCTCCTCGGGCGAGAGCAGTTCGGCCAAGTCGGCCACTTCCAGGAACGGACGGATCTCGATCTCGCTGGTGCCGGCGGCGGTGCGTGGGCAGCGCCGGGCCCAGGCCACGGCCTCGTCCATGTCCTTCACTTCCCAGATCGAGAAGCCGGCGATCAGTTCGCGCGTTTCGGTGAACGGCCCGTCGGTGACCAGGCAGCCGCCGTCGTCGAAGGTCAGGCGCTTGCCTTTGGATGAGGGCTTCAGCCCTGCGCCGGCGACCAGGATGCCGGCCTGGACCAGTGCATCGGTGAACCGGTCCATGGCTTCGAATGCTTCGGGCGAGGGCAGCGTGCCCCGTTCACTGTCGGCGGTGGCTTTGGCGATCACCATGACACGCATCGTCGGTCTCCTTGCTGGGGGCTCATGGGTACGACGGTCGAGGGGAGCGGAAATCGACACCGATGGCAGCCACGCTCCCGCTCGATCGGCGGTGGCGGCTGACGGGTGTCGTCGTGCGCCGTCCAGATTGCCGTCCGGCCCGGGATCGCCGACGGGAGGATAATCCCGTGCATGCAAAGGCGAGGAGCTGAGCATGGCCGGACACGACATATTCACGACCGCATTCGCCCGGGTCTATCCCATGTACGTGCAGAAGGCCGAACGCAAGGGCCGGACGCGGGAGGAGGTCGATGCGGTCGTCCGCTGGCTGACCGGCTACGCGCAGGATGCGCTGGAGCGGCAGATCGCGCGGGAGGTCGACTTCACGACCTTCTTCGCCCAGGCACCGGCGCTGAATCCGCGCCGCGAACTGATCAAGGGCGTGGTCTGCGGTGTCCGCGTCGAGGACGTGGCCGATCCGCTGATGCGCGAGATCCGCTACCTGGACAAGCTGGTCGACGAACTGGCCAAGGGCAAGGCGCTGGAGAAGGTGCTGCGCTGAGCGCGCTTCGCGGAAGGTACCCGCACCGGTGATGGTGCGTTCCCCGGTCACCGGTTGTCCGGCGGGCCCCGACGGCCGAAGCCGGTCACGACGGTGAGATCGCCTTCGCGTTCGCCGGGAACGAGCGTCCAGCGCCGCTTGAGTGCCAAGGCCCAGCCGTCGCCGCGGCGCCCGTCGCCGCTGTGCGGCAGGGCCACCCTGACATGCGTGCGGTTGGCATCCACCAGCGCCGCACCGCCATCGACCTGCAGCTCTCCCCACTCGCCGGCCACGCGCAGGGTCGGGTAGACCGTGCCGGCGCCGTCGAGCGCGGCCAACGTCTCCGGATTGAACTGGATCCGCGAGCGCGCCAGTGGCAGGACCAGCACCGGCCCGTCGACCAGCCGTGCCCGCCAGCCCGCCAGTCGGTCCTGGCGTTCGCGCTCGCGCAGTTCCTCGGCCTGGCGCACGAGGCCATCGGGGTCGTATTGCTGCACGAGCGCGTCCAGGTCCGGCGACACGGCCAGTTCGATGTCGAGCGCGGCGGCGAGCATGCCGCCCAGGTCGGAATCGGCGTCGAGCTTGCCCCGCCACTGCGGATCGGCCTGGTCCAGCAGCAAGCCGTAGGCCGGTCCACTGGCGTAACCGAACGCGCGCACGAAGCTGGGCGCATTGACGAACCGGGCCAGGGCGTACATGGCATGCATCCGGCGTTGCTCCGGCGACGCCAGGCCCAGCCGCACCCCGGTGTATTCGGCGAGGCCTTCGTTGATTTCCAGTGCCGCCTCCTCGGCGGCGGCGCCGGCGAACCGTGCACGCCGCGCCTGGCGGAAGGCGAACGCGTCGACGAGGCGGGCGCGACGTGCCGCCGCCTCGTCTTCCATCAATGCGTAGCCCAGCGCCCGCCACTCCAGCTGGAGCAGATAGCGGCCCTCGAGCGTGTCGAGGTGGAGGTTGCCGGTTTCCTCGCGGGCCAGGCCCAGCGCCGGCTGGATGCGGTGGAACAGCTCATGCATCAGCAGCACCTGTTGCAGCGCCGGTTCCTGCGGCAGCGGCCACAGCAGTTGCGTCCAGCGCGTGCCGGACCACTCCGTGGTGGTGTTTGCGAGCAGCGCCGTCGGCGACAGCACGCCCACGTGCACGCTGTCCCGGGCGACCAGCTTGCCGTCCGCATCGGCCTGGTTGGCGATGATCGCGCGGTCGGCCGGATCGACGACCATCAGCGGGCCGCACAGCGACATTCCCCACAGCGCGCCGGCATCGCGTTCGCACATGACCCGGGCCTGGTCGAACAGGTCGCGGGCCGTCGCCGGGTCGGGCGCGGCGCGTGCCGGGACGGCGAAAGCCAGTGCGAGGAAGGTGGCGAAAGCCACGGTGGCCCGTGGGGGAACGGGGCAGCTCACGGTGCGTCGGGGCATCCCATCCTCCCGGAAGGCAGCAGGACGATAGCACCGCGGGTCATCGGCCAGCCGGGCGAACGCCCCTTCACATGCCACTAACCGCGCCGACCCATCCTCGGCCCATCTGTCGAGGACATGCCGCCATGGGCAAGCGCACAACCCTGATGTGCATGTTGCTGGCCATCGCCGCCACCGGTTGCAACCGTCCGGCCGAACCGGCGGCCAGCACCGCGGCCGACGCCGGGCAGGGCGCCGCTGCGCCGGCCGCGCAGCGGGCCTATTCGGACCAGGACATCAGCGACGCCTACCTGTACCTGCTCGGGCGCCTGCTGGTGCTGCGCCAGCAGCAGCTCGATTTCGGCGAAGGCTTCCGCTGGAACGAGTTCGTGCATCGCAAGCCGGGCAAGGTGGACTGGCCGAACCCGAACCTGGACGTGGCCTATTCGGAGGCCTGGGTGGCACTGTCGGAAGACAGCTGCACGCTGCTCACGGTGCCGGCGATCAGTGGCCGCTATTACACCGTGCAGTTCCTCAACGGCTGGGGCGAAACCCTGGCCAACATCAACGAGCGCACCCAGGTGCAACACCCGCACGGCCGCTTCGCCATGTGCCTGAAAGGTGCGCAGGTGGAACTGCCGGCCGACGCGCTGCGCATCGACCTGCCCGACCGCCACGTGCGCGTGTTGGCGCGGGTCGAGCTGGGCAAGGACCGGGACGGGGCCGAGAAGCTGCAACACCAGTTCGCCCTCGCCGCGACCGGCACGCCGCCGGTGCCGGAGATCCCGAAGACGCCGCTGTTCGACATCGAACAGCTGCCCGGCGTCGAAGCGTTCGAAGCCGGCCCGCTGGCGCTGGACAGCGATGCCGACATCAATCCGGGGATGGAGAAGCTGCAGGCCGACGTGCGCGCCATCGCCGAGGCGATCCGGGACCCGGCCGAGCGCTCACGCGTGGACCAGGTGATCCGCGACAAGGCGTTCGCCGACATGGCCAGGGCCTCGCCGGTCATCGGCCACGGCACCGTCGGCAACCACTGGGTCCGTGCGGCCACCGCCGGCACCTATGGCGACGACTGGCTGACCCGCACCCTGATCAACTATGGCGGGATCTGGGCCAACACCTTCGATGAGGTGATCTACTACAAAGGCAACCTCGACGGCACCGGCACCCAGCTCAACAGCGACCACGTCTACACGCTGACCTTCCCGAAGGACGCGCTGCCAGCGGTGTACGCCAACTACTTCTGGTCGGTGATCGCGGTCGATACCCGCCACTTCCGCGTGCTGCCCGACAACCCGACCGGCCGCTACCTGCTCAACAAGGAGTCGGACCTGCGCTACAACGCGGACGGCTCGCTGACCCTGTTCTTCGCCGCGGAAAAACCCACCGACGCGCACGAAGGCAACTGGCTGCCGACCCCGCGCGGCCACGATTACCGGCTGACCTTCCGCTTCTACGGCCCCAGGGGCGCGGTCGCCGACGGCAGCTACTTCCCGCCGCCGATCATCAGGCGCTCCTGAGCGGGCGCGCGTGGCGCTCGCTCCCGGGGAGCGCGCTGCGCTCAGGCCGGCAGCGCGCGGTTGCGTCCTTCCGCCTTGGCCCGGTACAGCGCGCCGTCGGCGGCGTGCAGCAGATCGTCGGGCGTGCCGCCACGTGCCGGGCGCATGCTCGCCGCGCCGACGCTGACGCTGATGCTGTCGGCGACCCGCGACGCGCGGTGCGGCATGGCCAGGGCCTGGATGGCGGCGACCAGGTCGGCGGCCAGGGCCAGGGCGGCGTCGGCATCGTGGTCGGGCAGCAGCACCGCGAACTCCTCGCCACCGTAGCGGGCGACCAGTCCGGTGCCGGCGGTGGTGGCCGTCGCCTCGGTGAGCGCGTTGGCGACGGTGGCCAGCGCGGTGTCGCCCTGCAGATGGCCGTAGCTGTCGTTGTAGGCCTTGAAGTCGTCGACGTCGACCAGCAGCACGGCCAGCGGCGCGTCGCGGCCGGCGTGGTCGTCCCAGGCCTGCAGCAGGCGCCGGTTGAACTCGCCGCGGTTGGCAATGCCGGTGAGCGCGTCGATGGTGGCGATGCGGCGCAGCTGCGCGTTGGCTTCCTTCAGTGCCTCGGTGCGCTGCGCCACTTCGCGGGTCAGGGCCAGTTCGCGCTGGCGGGCGGCGTGCAGGCGCAGGCGCACCAGCGCGGTCAGCAGGCACAGCGCGGCCAGCACCGCCAGCGTGCGCAGCCACCAGGTCTGGTGCCAGCGCGGCTGCAGGGTGAACGGGAGGCGCGCGCCATCCTCGTTCCAGACGCCGTCGTTGTTGCTGGCCATCACCCGGAACTCGTAGTCGCCGGGCGGCAGGTTGGTGTAGAACGCGGTGCGGGTGTTGCCGGCCTCGTTCCAGTTGCGGTCGAAGCCTTCGAGGCGGTAGCGGTAGCGCACCGCCGACGGGGCGACGTAGCTCATCGCGGCGAACTGCAGCTCCAGCCGCTCCACGCCCGGGCCGAGCCGGCCCGGTGCGCGTGGATCCACGTCCATGCCGTCCACCAGCATGCGTTCGATCGCCACCGGCGGCGGCTGCGGATTGCCTTGCATGCGGTCCAGGTCGGCGACGACCACGCCCTTGGCGGTGCCGAACCACAACCGGCCGTCGTCGCTGCGCGTGGCCGGTGTCTGCGAGGCGCCGTTGCCCTGCGCATTGAGCATGCCGTCGGCGGTGCCGAACCAGCGCGGCTCGACCTGCTGCACGGCGCCGCTGTCCAGCGCCTGCAGGTCGGCCCGGGCGATCCGGCCGATACCGCGGTTGGAGCTGAACCAGAAGTTGCCGCGGTCGTCGTCGAGCAGCGCGAACACCGCGTCGCCATGGAATCCGGCGCGCTCCAGGTAGCGGGTCACCACGCCGTTGCGGATGCGCATGATGCCCACGCTGGTGCCGAGCCACAGGTCGCCGTTGGCGTCCGGGTGGAAGGCGAACACGCTGGTGCCGGCCAGGCCGTCGGTGCCGCACTGGTCGAGCACGCCCTGGTACAGGCAGCGCAGGCCGCTGCGCAGGCCGATCCACAGGCGGCCATCGGCGTCCTCGTACAGGGCGCGGGTGTCGTCGCCGCGGCTGGCTTCGAGGACGTGGACGGCGTCGCCTTCGATCCGGGCCACGCCCTGCAGCGTGCCGGTCCACATGCCGCCTTCGCGCGCGGGCTCGAACGCGAACACGATCGTGCCCGGCAGGCCGTCGTCGATGCCGAAGTTGCGCGCCTTGCCGTGGCGGTCGAAGCGGGTGACGCCTTCGGTGCCGCCGACCCACAGCTGGCCGTCGGCGTCGGACACGATCGCGCGCAGCAGCTGGCTGGGCAGCTGGCGGTTGTAGTCGGTGGCCGGCTGCAGCGTGTCGTCGAGATAGCGGGCCAGGCCGCCGCCGTCGGTGCCGATCCACAATGGTCCGCCGGGCATCTGGTACACGGTGCGCACCGCGTTGGACGCCATTTCGCCGGTGACCGTGACCAGCTTGGACGAGCTGAGCCGGTGCAGTCCGCTGGAGGTGGTGCCCAGCCACAGGTTGCCTTCGCGGTCCTCGAACATCGAGCGCACGGTCTCGCCGTGCATGCCGGCGAGGTGTTCCTCGCAGGAGAAGCGCTCGGCGGTCAACCGGCACAGGCCCACGCCCAGCGGCGCGAACCAGACGCTGCCCTCGCGGTCGCCGTACAGGTGGTAGACGCGGGTGCCGTCGAGCGCGGCCGCGCGTGGCTCGCGGTGGAAGCGGCCGCCGCGGAAGAAGGCCGGGCCGTCCTGGGTGCCGACCCAGGGCGTGCCGCGCGCGTCGATGGCCAGGCTGTAGGCGGCGTTGCTGGGCAGGCCCTGGCTCTGGTCGTAGACGTGCACCTGCTGGTCGCGCCAGTGCACGACGCCGACACCGTCGGCGATGATCCAGACGCCGCCGGCCGGGTCGGCGACGATCGCCCGGTAGAAGCCGCGCGGCGGGAAGCCGTCGGCATCGTCCAACAGTCGGGCCTTGCCACCGTCGCTGCGGACCACGCCGGCGTTGGTGGTCAGCCACAGCGCGCCGCTGGTGTCGGTGACGATGCCGAACACGCTCTCGATGCCGGCCGGCAGCGGCACCGGTTCGAGGCTGCGCCCGTGCAGCCGGTACAGGCCGCCGTTGAGGGTGCCGACCCAGAGGTCCTGCGCGGTGCCGTCGGCACCGGTCGCGGCGCTGACCGCGGTGATCGCCGAACTCTTCAGCGCCGGGGCGACGCGCGGATCGATGGCGGTGAAGCCGGCGCCGCTGTGCCGGACCAGGCCGCCATAGGTGGCCAGCCAGATCGCGCCGTCGGCCTGCTGGGCGATGGACAGGACCGTGCCTTGCGGCAGCCCGTTTTCGTACCAGACGTGGGTGAATTGCCCGATCGGGCGCTGCGGCTCCAGCGCGTGGGCGGGACGCACCGGCAGGCTGGCGCACAGGAGGCACAGCAGCAACGCGCAGGTGCGCGCGACAACATTGGACATGCGGTGTTTCAGAGATCGGCCCCCCTGCCGGTCATGCCCCAATGCTAGCAGCAAGACCGTTGCACACGTCACAGAATGTGCGGCGCCGGCGACGCCCACCGGTCATCGCCCACGCGCTACGATTGCCGCATTCCAGCCACAGCCCTTCCGTGACTCCCGCATGCGGGCCCGCACTCCCCACGACCCCCAGGCGGCATGAGCCACACCCCTAAGCACCCCGGCAGCCGGGCCGAGCCCCGGATCGATCGCCTGCGGCCATGGATCGCCGCGGGTCTGAGCGTGCTGCTGCACGTGCTGCTGATCCTGATCCTGATCCTGATAGCGTCCCGGCCGCCGGTCGTGACCGCACCGCACGGGGCGTCGGCGGGCGGGCGGATGAAGGTGGATTTCGTCGGCGAATCGGCCGCGCCCGAGCAGCGCATCCCGATCAAGCCCAATCCCAGGCCGCAGAAGACGCCCAAGCCGGTGGCCAAGGCGGTGGCGCGCCAGCGCGCCGACCCGCGCAAGCCGGTGATGGAAGCCAAGTTCATCGAGCCGCCGGCCGAGGCCGAGCCGGAATCGCGCGACAGCCCCGAGCCTGCGGCCGACAGCCAGGCCTCGTCCGCCGCCAGTCCGCCTTCGACGGTCGAGCGCCGGCCGCAGACCTGGACCGGGCGGCCGCCGGGCATGCTCGAGCGGGACGTCGACGACGACGATGGCCGCGCCCGCGGGCCGGCCAACCTGCGCGGCAACCAGGCCGACATGGTCGCCGGCGAGCCGGCGATGGAAGTTGGTGGCTACCAGGTCGTGTACGACCTGATCGGCGACCTGCGGCTGCAGACCTGGATGGCCAACGGCATGACCGAGCTGTCCATCCCGCTGCCCGGCACCCGCTACCTGATGGTCTGCCCGGCCGAAGTCGCGCTGCGCCGCGAGTCGAGCAAGTGCCGCCTGGTCGAACCGGAAGATCCGCAGCTCAAGTCGATCGGCGACGCCCGCCAGGTCATCAGCGTGATGAACGTGTACCACCGCGGCGAAATGGTCTGGAAGGGGCCGGGGCCGTACCGGTAAGGCAGGGCCTCGCCGGGCAGCAGGCCCTGGTGGTCTCCGTCGGGGCGCCGGCCGGCCCGCGGCCCGCAGGTGTGCGGGGCCGGCGCCCGGCCCCCGGCGCCTGTCCGGGAAAATGCTGAACCGGATGCTTCGTCCTCCCCGCTGTCACCTGCGCTCGCTGCCGTTTCCGTACGATGCCTGCATGAGCACATCACCATTGCCGGCCGATGCCGGCGCCGGACCACCGCACGCCCTCCCCGAAAGTCCGGATGTCTACCGGACCCTGCTCGAATCCACCCGGGCCATTCCGTGGAAGATCGACTGGGCGAGCATGCGCTTCGCCTATATCGGCCCGCAGATCGAATCGCTGCTTGGTTGGGAGCCGGGTAGTTGGCAGACCGTCGACGACTGGGTGGCGCGCATGCACCCGGATGACCGCGACCGGGTGGTCGGGTTCTGCGTGTCGCAGTCGCGCGCCGGCGTCGACCACGAGGCCGACTACCGCGCGCTGACCCGCGACGGTGGTTACGTCTGGATCCGCGACGTCGTGCACGTGGTCCGCGATGCGGCCGGCGAGGTCGACTGCCTGGTCGGCTTCATGTTCGACATCAGCCAGCGCAAGCGCGACGAGGAAGAACTGCTGCGCCTGCACCGCGAGCTGGAACAGCTGTCGATGACCGACGGCCTGACCGGCATCGCCAACCGGCGCCGCTTCGACCAGTGCCTGGAAACGGAGTGGAGCGCGGCACGGCGCAACGGCTTGCCGCTGTCGCTGATC
>JAGHZW010000171.1:24985-27600 GCA_017745195.1 Pseudoxanthomonas sp.
TGCGCTGCTCGGGCGCGGCCGATTCGCCGACGAATGCGTGGCCGGCATCGCCGCGCTGGGCATCGCCCATGGCGGCCCGCGCGCCGGCGCACTGGTGACCGCCAGCCTGGGCATGGGCACCGCGCTGGTCGATGCGACCGCGACCGCGCAGGATTTCCTCAAGGCGGTCGACGGCCGCCTGTATGCAGCCAAGCGCGGCGGGCGCAACCGGATCGAGGGGCCGGCCGGGTAGGGTGCCGGCGCGTGCCGTGGTCATCCGGTGGGGCCGCGAGAGGTGTTGTGGTCGCGTGGCTTCCGGCGTAAGACGTGGGTGGAGGAAAAGGGGAAGCAGTCATGTACGGCCTGAAACATGTCAGGCGACGCCGCCTGGAAGCCAGGCTCGCCTCGTATTACGCCGGGCAGGGCTACCAGGTCGAACACCCGGGCGCACCCGGGTCGCGGCACCGCTTCGACGGCTGCATCGATCTGAAGCTGTGGCGGGACGGCGAGTACATCCTGGTCCAGTGCAAGGGCTGGAGGGCCTTGCAGGTGCAGCGCGACGAAGTCCACCAGCTGATCGGCCTGGTGGTCAGCGAGGGCGCGACCGGAGGCATCCTGGTCACTTTCGGCGAATTCAGCCCGGGCGCCATCGACGCGGCCGCCAGGGGCGGCCATGTGCGGCTGGTCGACGGCGAGGACCTGCGCGCGATGCTCGGCGTGCCGCCTGCGGCCGGTACCGTCGGCGCTGCGGCGAAGGGAAGCGTCCACCACGATCCGGCGGTACCGGCCACGGGCGGCACGCGCGGATGGCGCGCAATCCCGGCCGCGTTCGCGCGACACGCGACCGCGCTGGCGACCGGGCTGGTGGGCCTGTCCATCGTCATCGCGATGCTGGCGTTGCTGTTCGGCTTCCGGATGGTCAAGACGACGGAGCGTGCGGCCGTGCCCGCCGTCGCGCATGTGGTACAGCCGGCGCTGGCGATGCCGGTCGCGCAGGGTCCGGCGTCGGATCCGGCGTCCGCGCCCACGGATGAACCGGTGCCCGCGCCGCCGCCCACCGACGCCGAAATCCGCGAATCGCAGCGCAAGGCCGAGGATGCGATGAAGGTGACCGACGCGCCGATGCCGGAGGTCTAGCAGGTCGTGCGGGGCGCACGGCGCGTGCCGGGCTGCAGCGGCGCTGCGTGCGATCCTTCGCATCCTGCGATCCGATGACCTCGGCGCGCCTCGCGCGACGGGAGAGGACGTCACCCGGAGATGGCCCCGCTGCGGGATGATGACCGACAACCGCGCACGCCGCGCCGAGGAAGCCGTCATGATCACCTGCGTGGTGGACTACACCATCGATCCCAAACAGGTCGCCGCGTTCGAGCGCTTCGCCCGCGAGTGGATGCGCCTGGTCGACCTGCATGGCGGTCGCCATCACGGCTACTTCCTGCCGGCCGAAGGCGCGAGCGACCGCGCGCTGGCGTTGTTCAGCTTCGACAGCCTGGCCGCCTACGAACAGTACCGCAGCCGTTTCGGCATCGATCCCGAGTTCATCGCCGCCGACCGCATCCGCGACGAATCCGGCTGCGTGCTGCGCTACGAGCGCAGTTTCATGCGTCCGTTGCTGCCGCAGGACCTGGCGCCGCGCTAGCGCATGGCGTGGATAAAACAGCGGCTTCCGATGCCGGGCGGCGTGCGGCCCATGGGGCGCGCATCCGGCTGGGGCAGCGATTGGGGCCTGCGGGAGCGGATCACCAGACCAGGTCGTCCGGTACCTTGAACTGCGCGTAGTAGGCGTCGTCTTCGGAGGTCGACTCGGGCGCGGCCGCCGTTTCCTGGCCGTGGTCGAGCACGATCATGCCCGGATCGCGCTCGCGGACCTTGTCCGCGGCGAGGCGCGGCAGCAGCTCGAAGCGGTCGTCCAGTCGCGCGATCACCAGCGCGCCGGTCGACAGCTTGCGGCGCAGGTCCGCGTCGAGCAGCAGGGTGCGGATGGTGCCATCGACGGTGAAGCGGTATTCGCTGTCGCCGGTGCGCGGCACCTTCCGGTCCTCGACGATCTGCCGGGCCTGGGCCCGCAGTTCGCTGGCGCGGGCCTGGGCCTTGCGCTCGGCGTCCAGCGCCCGGTCGCGCTCGGCCTTCCCGGCGCGGGCCCGCTCCACCTCCAGCTGCAGTTCGTCCGGGGCGGAGGGTCCCTTGGCGTGGCGGGCCTTGTTCTGCTCGCGCACCACCTCGGCCACTTTCGATTTCTTGACCAGGCCGGCCTTGAGCAGCTGTTCCTGGAGTGGATTCGGTTTTGCCATGGGACGGTTCCGGCGATCGTTTCCGCGCCATCATACCGGGCCCGCCTCCGCAGCCGCTTCTTCGCCGATGGAAACCCTGAAGTACCTCGCCGGTTATCCGCCGCACCTGCAGGCGCAGGTGCGCGAGCTGATCGGGCAGGGACGGCTGGGCCCGATGCTGGCCGGCAAGTACGGGCAGGCCCACGCGGTGCGCAACGACGGCCAGCTGTACGACTACGTGCAGGCGCTGAAGGAGCGCTACCTGCGCCAGTCGGTGCCGCTGGGCAAGGTCACCTACGACAGCCGGCTGCAAGTGATGAAGCACGCGCTCGGCACGCACACCGCCGTGTCCCGCGTGCACGGCGG
>JAGHZW010000171.1:27679-42537 GCA_017745195.1 Pseudoxanthomonas sp.
GCCGGACTACCACCAGCTGGAGTTCGATTTGCGGTTGTATCTGACGCAGCTGGAGCTGGGGTAGATAAAAGGTGCAG
This sequence comes from Pseudoxanthomonas sp., assembly GCA_017745195.1. Lineage (GTDB taxonomy): Bacteria > Pseudomonadota > Gammaproteobacteria > Xanthomonadales > Xanthomonadaceae > Pseudoxanthomonas. Next base: position 27,757 of record JAGHZW010000171.1, read on the forward strand.
TACGTGCCGGAGGACGGGCTGAAGTCAGAACGTGACTGCCGCTTCCTGCCTCAGAAGAACGCCCTCATCCCCAGCTGCACCTGCACATCCGATTGCCGCGCATCCATCCCGGCGCTGCGGCGCTGGTTGCGGCTGCTGTCCACGTACAGCACTTCGCCGGTGACCCGGATGCGGTCGTGCGGGCGCCAGTTGAGGGCCAGCGTCCAGCCGTTGCCGTGTTCGCTCAGCGGCGACGGCGGCCCGGCCGACTCCTGCCGGCTCTGGAACAGGTCCGCACGCAGCGCGGGCTGCCAGCGGCCGTACTCGCGGGCGAACATCAGGTAGCCGGCGTTGAATTCGGTATAGAGCACCATCCCCGGCACGGGTTCGAAGACCGTATAGCCGTGCATGGCCTGGCCCAGCAGCGCCCACTCGCCGAAACGCTGCACCGCGCCGAGGTTCCAGAAGTAGGTGTGCCAGGCGTACAGGGTGCGGCCGGCGTACTCCACCGACTGCGACAGGTCGGCATCGTTGTCGTAGTACATGGCGCTGAAGCGGCGCTGCGAGGACGGTTCCCAGGCCAGCGATCCGTAGAACCCCGGGTGGTCGTCCATTTCGATGAAGGGCCGGAACTCCATCGGCACCGGCGCGTACGCCACCGGTGCGTACACGTCCGGCTGGCGCAGGCTGCCGCCGAGACCGGTGGTGATGTCGCCCAGCGCCCAGCCGCGCGAGGCGAGCAGTTCGCCGGCCGGGTCGTTCTTGAAGAACATCGCCGCGCGCGCGTCGAGCGTGCCGTGCTGGCCGCGGTGTTCGACGCGCAGCTCGGCGCCGACGGTGCGCAGTTCCTCGCCGACCCAGCTGTTGATCGCCGATGGCGTGAGCGTGCGCGTCGTGCTCCAGCCGACGCCGTCGTGCTCCAGCGACACCGGCGGGAAGAACGCACCGGCCTGCAGCGACCAGCGCCACGGCGTAGTCGAGACCGGGCGGTAGCGCAGCCAGGCCTCGGTCACGTCGAGCGGTTTGGGCAGTTCGGGCAGGTACTGGGCGGTGGCGCTGGCCAGCAGTGAAGGCGTGAGCTGGAAGGTGAGGTTCAGCGCGCCGCCGCCCGACAGGGCATCGTCGCCCTTGCCGAAGCGGGTCTTGCCCAGGCCGCCGTCGAGCCAGCTGGTTTCCTGCGCTGGCGCCGCCAGGCGCAGGTCCAGGTAGCCTTCCACGTGCATCGATTGCGCCAGCGCCGGAGGCGCCAGCAGGCAGGCCGACAGGGCCAGTGCGATCCTGCGTTCCATCAGCGCTCCGTTCCTGCCGGCGTCCGCCACCGCCCGGCGAGGGCGAGGCCTGCGAAGTCCCCGGCCGGCAGCGGGCGCGAGATCAGGTAGCCCTGCGCATGGTCGCAGCCGACCTCGCGCAGCCAGGCCAGCGCCTGCGCGTCCTCCACGCCCTCGGCGGTGACCGTGCAACCCAGGTGGTGGCCGAGCTCGATGATGGAGTTGACGATGATCCGGTCCTCGCGCGAATGCGCCAGGTGGGTGATGAAGGTCTTGTCGATCTTCAGCTCGCGCACCGGCAGCCGGCGCAGGTAGGCGAAGGACGACTGGCCGACGCCGAAGTCGTCGATGGCCAGGTCGATGCCCTGGTCGGCGAGGCGGCGCAGCACGGCGACGGCCGCGTCCGGTTTGCCCATGATCGCGCTCTCGGTGATCTCCAGCGCGATCTGTGCCGGTTCCAGGCCGTGCGCCTGCAGCAGCGCGGCGACCCGGCGTGGCAGGTCGGCATCGTCCAGGTCGCGGGCGGAGATGTTGATGCACACGCGCAGGGCGTGGCCCTCGGCCTTCCAGCGGCTGGCCTGGGCGATGCCCGCGTCCAGCGCCCAACGGGTGACGCGGCGGATGTTGCCGGTTTCCTCGGCCAAGGCGATGAACGCGTCCGGCGCCACCGGGCCGAGCACCGGATGCGTCCAGCGGGCCAGGCCCTCGGCGCTGTCGATGCGGTCCTCGCGCAGGTTGAGCTTGGGCTGGTAGTGCAGCTGCAGGCCGCCGAACTCGAGCGCATGGCGCAGGTCGCCCATCAGCGACAGGCGCTCGGGCCGGTGCGGATCGACCGCCGGGTCGTACAGCGCGATCGGATCGACCGCGCGCAACGCGCCGATCATCGCCACTTCCGCGCGGCGCAGCAGCGCGCCGGCCTGCACGCCGTGTCCGGGCGCCAGCGCGATGCCGACGGCAGGGGCGAAGTCGAGGGTGAGGTCGGCCTCGCGGTAGGGATCGGTCAATGCCTCGACGATGGACTGGGCGAGCTTGCGCGCATCGCCCAACGCGGCACCGGGCATGAACACCGACAGCTGGGTGTCGGTCGCGCGCGCCACCAGCGCGTTGCCGGCCACCGCCTGCACGCGCGCGCCGGCCTCGCGCACCACGCGGTCGGCAACCACGTGGCCGAGGGTCTTGATGATCTCCGGCAGCCGGTCCAGGCCCAGCACCAGCAGCGCGGCGCGGCCATCGGCACCGGTGGCGAGCGCATCGTGGATCGCGGCCTCGGCGTAGCCGCGGTTCGGCAGCCCGGTCACCTGGTCGTGGCCGGCCTGGTGCAGGAGGCGCGCCTCGCGCTCGCGGATCGCCCCGGCCATGTTGCCGAACGCGTCGGCCAGCTGGCCGAGTTCGTCGGCGCGCGCGGGCGCGTCCGGCGGGCTGTAGTCGCCCGCTGCGACGCGCCGTGCCAGCGCCGCCAGTGCCTCCACCGGGCGCGACACGCTGCGTGCGATCAGCCAGGCACACCCCAGGCCCACGACCAGGCCGAACGCCAGCAGCGCGGCCCAGGCCACGCCCACCGAACGGTAGGGTTCGAGCGCCTCGTCGACGGAAAAGCCGAGCACGCCGGCCACCCGTGGCGTCACCTCCGGACCGGCCAGCCACACGGCCTGGGCGACGTACTCGCGGCCGTCTACATCGGTCACCACCGGCGTGGTCGGCAACCGGCCGCGCGCTGCCAGTGGCCCGGCAAGCCTTCCGGGATCGCTGCCACGGGCCAGTACGGCCAGGCCTCCCGAAGTGTCGAGCGCGGCCAGCTCGATGCTCTTGGGCAGGGTCGACTGCTGCTGCAGGCGCAGCACCACGCGGTCGTCGACCGGAATGGCCGCGCCGATGTAGCCGACCAGGTCCGGCGCGAACACCGGCACCACCACCATCCAGTAGGCGCGCTGCTTCCACGCCGCCACCACCGCCGCGGCCGGTTCCTGCAGGGCGCGGTCCAGCAGTTCCGGGTGGGGGAAGGCGGCGCCCACCGGCAACTGCGCGGTCGTGTCCGCCGCGATCCGCCCGTCCACGCCGACCAGCAGCATCTGCGCCGCGCCGACGCGGCGGCCGTGGTTCTGCAACGCCGAGGCGATCGTGGCCGCGTCGCCCTGGGCAATGGCCGAGCGCAGGGCGAAGTCCTGGGCCAGCACCTGTACGCCGGCGGCGGCCGCATCGGCCATGCCCTGGAACTGGTGGGCGAACGACTGCGAGGACACCTGCAGCTGGCGCATGCCCTCGTCGATGAGCTCGGCGCGGGTGACCCGGTAGACGAGCAGCCCGGTCAGCCCCTGCACGACGACCAGGGCCAGGACGAAGAACGAAGCCAGGCGGAAGCGGAAGCCCATGGCAGCGGTGTCGCGCTCAGTACCGGGTGTGTTCGCGGTCGAACTGGCGCCGCGAATCCGGCAGCAGCGACAGCGGGAAGTCCACGCGCCGGTGCTCGCCGGCGCCGAGCACGATGCCGGACTGCACCAGGTCCGGACGCCGCGGCGGCAGGCGAGGGTGCCAGGTGCGCACGTCGAACGCGCCGGCCGGTACGTCGGCGAAGCGCACCGTCCCGTCGGCACCGGTGCGCGCGACCCACGGTGCGTCGGACACGTACAGGTAATTGATCATGCCGTCGTGGATGTTGCAGCCCACGGCGATGACCCCGGATTTGTCGAGCTTCATCGGCGCTGAGCTCTCGCCGGGCGCGAGCACGAACTCGAAGGCCTTGAGCGGCGAGAACGAATAGACGTGGTGGCGGGTGCGGTCGCTGTTGCGGTAGACGACCTCGTCGCCCGGCCGGAACACCTCGACGTAAGGCGCGAAGGCCAGCGCCTTCTGGTCGATCACCTTCGGCGTGGCGTGTTCGTGCGCCGGTAGTCCGCGCGGCTCGGCGGGGCCGGTCGCGACCATGGTCACCACCGCGTCGGCGACGGGTGCACCCTTGGCGTCGATGACGCGTACTTCGAGTTCGGCCGCCGCAGCCGTGGCGCCGAGCAGGGCCAGTAGGAAGAAAACCGCTGCCTGTTTCCGCATGCCCCTCCCCCCGAGGCGCAGCCGATGGTCGTCCCCACGACCCGTCCCGGAGGTTAGCACCGACCGTGGCGGGCGTCCGCCTGCCGGCACGGCCAGGCCCGGTTCCGCCGATGCGGACCGATGGTCCCATATCGGCCCGGTCCGGCCGTTCTGCAGCATGGGTGCCGCGCGGCGTCCGCGGCCGGGCCGAGCCAGGGCCGGGGGCTACCATCGCGCGCAAGGCGAGCGGTCGACGGCAGGCGATCGGATCGATGCCTGTGGCGGCTCCGCGCAGTCCCATGACGTGACGGCGACCGGTTCCGAGAATGAGCGGTGCAGTTCGACTCGCGATGTCATTGCTGCTGGCGGCCACATGCACGGTCGGGCCGGCCGTGGCCGATGCGCAGGCGGATGCGTTCGAGGCGCGGATGGCGCGTGGCCGCGACCTGTTCCGGGAGGGCGACCGCCATGCCGCGCTGCGCGAATTCTCGCTGGCCCTGCAGGTGCGTCCGGAAGACGCCGATGCCCGGCGCGCGGTCGCCGACGTGCTGATGGAACTGGGCGCGCCGCAGGCCGCGGCCCGCGTGCTCGGGCCGGAGCTGGACATCGGCGTGCGCAGCCGCATGGCCGGCGAACAGGTCCGCTGGGGATCGCAGGTCGCCATGCCGCCCGCGCAGCGTTATGAAACCACCGATGCGGCGATCGGCACGCTGCAGGCGTTGCTGGAGGAGGCCAGGGCGATGCCGGTTCCCGATCCGGGGCTGGAGCGGCGCCTGCAGGGCGACCTGGTCGTCGCGTTGCGCGACCGCCAGCGCTGGACCGATGCGGTTGCCCTGGCCGACGCCATGCAGGCGGTCGCGCCGCTGCCGGCGCATGTGCGCCAGGCCCAGGCCGACGCGCTGCTGGCCCTGCGTCGGCCGGAGGATGCCCGCGTCGCCTACGACGAGGTGCTGGTCGCCGATCCGGGCAACCGCGAGGCGCGCACCGGCCTGTTCTATGCCCAGGTCGAGGCGGAGGATTTCGACGCGGCCCTCGCCGCCGCCGATGCGCTGGCCACGGAATTGCAGCCAGCCCGGCGCATGGGCATCTCGTCGCGGCCCACACCCGATCCCGACTGGCTCGACGCGCAGCTGCTGTGGTCGCAGTCGCGCCGCTACGGCGACATGCCGGACGACGCGTGGCGGCGGGTCCACCCGCTGGCCCAGCAGGGGCCGGCAGCGACGTACCTGCGCCTGGAACAGGGCGAAGTCGCCGCCGCGCGCGGCTGGACCCGGCTGGCGCTCGACGAGGTCCGCATCGCGCACAGCCTGGCACCGGAGGACCTGTCGCTGCAGGTCGCCCTGGCCCAGGCCGAATTCGACGCCGGCTACTGGAGCCAGGCGGAGGCGCGGGCACGCGGAGTGGCGGCGCAGGTGCCGGAGCAGGCCGGCCTGCAGCGGCTGCTGCGCGATATCGAGGCCCATCGCGATGCGCAGCTGCTGCTCGAGATCGCCCCGCGCAAGGCCGATGGCGGCGGCCTCAACGCGCCCGGCAGCGGCGTGTCGGCGTCGCTGCGCGCCTACACCCCGGCGCTGTCGGAACACTGGCGGCTGCTGGCCGCGGCCGAACGCGAGGTCGACGAACCCGATGGCCAGCGGCTGGACCGCAACCGCTACGGCGCCGGCATCCAGGGGCGCTGGCCGGGCGTGACCGTCGAAGCGGTGGCCTGGTCCAACCATGGCCTGCAGTCGCACGGCGGCGGCGACCTGGACGTGCAATGGCAGGCCGATGACCACTGGAGTTTCGGCGCCGGCGCGCAGGCGTTCTCCGCGGCCACGCCGCTGCGCGCGGTGGAAGCGGGAATCCGCGCCGACGCCGCCATGGCCAACGCCACCTATGCGTGGAGCGAGCTGGCGGTCGCGTCCGCGGCGCTGACCACCCTGGATTTCACCGACGGCAACCGCCGCTGGGAGGGAACGCTGGATTTCGCCGGCGTGGTCATCGATCGCCCGGGCCTGGAGCTGGTGCTGCGCCCGGCGCTGTACGCCTCGCGCAATTCGCTGCGCGAGGCGCCGTACTTCAATCCCGCGCACGACATGTCGCTCTCGCTCACCGCCGACCTGCAGCACCGGCTGTGGCGCCGCTATGAGCGCAGCCTGGAGCAGCGCCTGCTTGTCACGCTGGGCGACTACCGGCAATCCGGATACGGCCACGATCTGGTCGGCAGCATCGAATACGGCCAGGTCTACCGGCACGATCCGCGCAGCAGCTGGCATTACGGCGTCGCCTGCGGCTGGCAGGCCTACGATGGCCAGATCGAGCGTTCGCTGAGCGTGTTCCTGCGCCTGGACCGGAGGCTGTGAGATGACGCGTGCAGCCTTGCAGCTGGTCCGGTCGCTGCTCCTGTCGCTGGCCGTCGTCGCGCCGCTGCGTGCGGCCCCGGCCACGGCCCCGGCCGACGGGACCGGGTACGTGGCGATCGCCCTGCACGACGTGGTCGATTCGCCCACGCAGCTGGACGAGGACAGCGTGACCAGCGACCGCCTGGTGGTGCTGCTGGAATGGCTGGCAGGCAACGGCTGGACAGCGGTGTCGCTGGACGACATCGAGCGCGCCGGCCGCGGCATCGCGCCGCTGCCGCCCAAGGCGGTCCTCATCACCGTCGATGACGGGCTCGCCAGCCTGTACACGCGGGTCTATCCGCTGGCGATGGCCTACCGGATGCCGGTGGTCGCGGCGGTGGTGGGCGAATGGATGGACGTGCCCGCGGACGGGACCGTGCGCTACGGCGAGCGCACCTTGCCGCGCGCCGCCTTCATCAGCTGGGAACAGGCGCGGGAGATGCAGGCCTCCGGCTGGGTGGAGTTTGCCTCGCACAGCCAGGCATTGCACACGGTGGTGCAGGCCAATCCGCAGGGCAACCTGCTGCCGGCCGCGCAGAACCTGCGCTGGGCCGACGGGCGCTACGAAAGCACCGACGCGTTCCGCGCCCGCATCAGCGCCGACCTGGCGCGTTCGCGCGAACGCATGCAGGCCGAACTGGGCCGCGCGCCGCGCGCGATCGTCTGGCCCTACGGCCGCTACAACGAGGACGCGCTGGAGATGGCCCGACAGACCGGATTCGCGATGGCCCTGACCCTCGAGCCCGGCGTCGCCGATGCGAGCCGGCCGTGGGCGATCCCGCGCTTCCTGCCCACCGGCGATCCCGTGCTGGCGACCTGGGTGGACAACCTGCGCCTGCACGACCCGTGGCCGGCGGCGCGACGCATCGTCGCCGTCGATACGGCGCAGCTGGTGGGCCGGGACGCGGCCGATACCGACGCACGCCTGGGCGTGGCCATCGAGCGCCTGCTCGCGCTCGGCGCCACCCACGTGATGCTCGACGCCGGCGTGCTGTCTTCCGATGGGCGCCTGCAGCAGGCGTGGTTCGCCAACGCGCAGGTGCCGGTGCGGGAGGATGTGCTGGGCCGCTTCGCCGCGCAGATGCGTGCACGTGCCGGGGTGGAGGTGATCGTCCGCATTCCGCACGTCGCGGTGTTGGCCAGGGTGGGCGATCGGCCGCATGCGCTGGCGCTGTATCGCGAACTGGCCGCGCACGTGCCGTTCGAGGGCCTGGTGCTGGAAGACGTGCCCTCGCTGGGCACCGTCGTCGCCGATCCGGATGACCCGCCGTGGCAGGTGGCGCGACTGCGCGAATCCGCCCGCACCGCGGGCTGGCCGGAGGACGACGTGACCGCATTGCAGGCATTCCTGGTGGCCGCGCGCATGAGGCCCGGCATGCAGGCCTACTGGCTCGCACCCGACGGCCAGCCACTGGACCGGGCTTCAGGCCTGACGGAGGTGACCCTGGTGCCGCGTTCGCTGGACGCCCCCGACAGCGTCCCTGGCGTGCTGACCCGGCGCATCGGCATCTTCCTGCGCACGCCTGATGGCATGGATCGCGCCGACGCGCTCGCGCGCACGGCGCGCGCCTTCCAGGTCGCCGGTGGCACGGTGATCGGCTGGGGTCCGGACGACACGCTCGCCGGGCCGCACGCCGCGAACGTGCGCGTGCTCGCGCCGGTGCTGTCGGCGCGGCGCCTGCACCAGCCGCAGGGGGCGACGCCATGACGCCGTCCTCGCTCGATCTTGCGCTGGCCGTGTTCTGCTTCGGCTACCCGTACGTGATGGCGTGGTACTGGTCGGTCGGCGGACTGATGTTCACGTGGCTGCGCGAGCGCCGCGAACGTCCACACGACCAGCCGCCGGTGCTGTTCGAGTACCCGCCCATCTCGGTGCTGGTGCCCTGCTACAACGAGGCCCGCCAGGTGGACGAGACCTTCGCCGCGCTGGACCGGGTGGCGTACCCGGACTTCGAGTTCATCGCCATCGACGACGGGTCCAGCGACGACACCGCCGCGCGGCTGGACGTGCTGGCCGCGCGCTATCCGCGCATGCGGGTGGTGCGGCTGGCGCGCAACGGTGGCAAGGCGACGGCCATGAACGTCGGCGCCCTGGCCGCGCGCCATGAGCTGCTGGTCTGCATCGATGGCGACACGTTGCTCGATCCGCACGCGCTGACCTGGCTGGCGCGGCGGTTCGGCAACGATCCGGGCGTCGGCGGCATCACCGGCAATCCGCGCATCCGCAACCGGACCAGCGTGGTCGGGCGGCTGCAGGTGGGCGAGTTCTCCAGCATCGTCGGCCTGATCAAGCGCGCGCAGAGCGTGTACGGCTTGCTGTTCACCGCGTCCGGTGCGATCTGCGCGTTCCGCAAGCGGGCGCTGCAGGACGCGGGCTGGTGGTCGCCGCACACCCTGACCGACGACGTGGACGTCAGCTGGCGGATGCAGATGGCTGGCTGGCGGATCGCCTTCGAGCCCAAGGCGCTGGCCTGGATCCTGACCCCGGAGACGCTGCGCGGACTGTGGCGCCAGCGCCTGCGCTGGAGCGAAGGCGGCAGCGCGGTGGCGCTGCGCGCGTTCCCGTCGCTGTTCCGCCGCTCCGGCTGGCGCATGTGGCCGATCTGGCTGAACTGGCTGGTCTCGATCGCGTGGGCGTACGCAACCGGCGCGATGCTGGTGGCGTGGTGCGTGAACGGACTGCCCTCGGGACGCGTGCTTCCGCTGGAAGGGTTCGGCTTCATCCCGGGGCAGGCCGGCATGCTCCTGGCCATCCACTACCTGTTGCAGGCGCTGGTGGCGGCCTTCCTCGACCGGCGATACGAACACGGAATCATGCGCGCGGTGTTCTGGGTGGTGTGGTACCCGCTGGCCTTCTGGATGCTGCAGGCGAGCACGGCGATGGTCGGCTTTCCCCGCGCCATCGTGCGATGGCGGCAGGGCGGGCGCTGGACGAGTCCGGACAGGGGGTTCCGCTGATGAAGTGGCCGCCGCTGATCGAATCGGCAGGCCTGCCGCGCTGGGTGGTAGCCCGCGACGTGCTGGCCACGCTGCTGGCGTGGGGGGTACTGCTCTACCTCATCCGCGACATGGCGTGGATGGTCCTGTACTGGACGATGGCGATCCTGGGCGTCGAGCTGCCGGCGCGGTGGGCGCCGGGTGAGCTGTGGCGCGACACGATGCCGTTCCTGAAAGTGGTGGCACTGCTGGTGGTCTGGCTGGTGGTGTTCGCCGTCGCCCGCTGGCAGCTGCTGACCAGCCGCAGGCGGGTCGAGGACCAGCCCGCGCCACTGGATCCGGCCCGGCAGGCGGTCGCGTTCGGGCTGCCAGGCGAGGCGCTGGAGCAGTTGCGGCACTCGTCCTCGACCACGGTCGACGGGCTGGATCCGATCTCCGGCCGCTGGAATGCCGGCAGCAAGGTGTCGGTCGACACGCCGGCCACGGCGGACGGATCGCACGCGCCGCGCTGAGCTCGACCGGCATGCAAGGCAGGTGGCGTCGCGCCGTCCATGCCGGCGCGGCGGCCGCGGCGGTCTGCCGCCACGACAGCGCGTGAAGGAGTGCGCCGCCGCAGTGTGCCGCGCAGCGGCGCATGGGCGATCCGGTGGCGCAACCGTTCCCGGCGTCAGTACCAGCGGCGCCAACGGCCCAGTACCAGGGCCACGGCGGTGACCAGGGCCAGGCCGCCGACCGCCCACCAGAAGCCCGTGTTCTGGGTTTCGAAGAAGCTGGCGTCGAAGTTCATGCCCAGCGCGCCCACCAGCGTGGCCAGCAAGCCGGTGATGACGGTCACGAAGGTGAGCACGCGCATGGTGTCGTTGGTGGTCAGGGCGGTCTGGCTGGAGAACAGCTCGAAGCTGCCGAGCACCAGTTCGCGTGCGTTCTCTACCATGTCCATCGCCCGTTCGAAGCGCGTGTCCAGGGCGACGAAGTGGCGATCAGCCGAGCGGCCTTCGGTCGGCCGGAAGTCCGGACGCGACATCACCCCGAAGACATTGCGATGCGGCGCCAGCATGCGCCGCATGCGCGAGGCCCACCGGCGCAGGCGTTGCAGTTCGGGCAGGCAGTCGTGCGCGCGGGAGGCGAGGATCCTGACTTCCAGCCGCTCGATCGCCCGCTCGTAGTCGCTGACCGCCTCGAAGTAGGTGCCCAGCTGCCGGTCCAGCAACGTGGCCACGAAGCTCTCCGAGGACAGCCCCCCGATCGGCACTTCGCCGTTGCGCTGCTCGCGCAGCGCTTCGATGAAGGGGATCGCCTGCGGATGGATCGACACGACGCGGTTGGGGCCGGCGACGCAATGCAGCACGCAGCCGGACATCGTGTGCCCGCCGCCGGTGTCGCCGACGGCCACGCAACGTACCCAGAAGTATTCGCCCTGCTGGCCCACCTCGGGCGAAGTTCCACCCTCGACGAAGGCGCGTGCCGCCGCGGGCAGGCCGCACGCTTGCCAGATGCCGTCGGGCAGCGTTGCGTCCGCGCCTTCCAGGTCGATCCACAGCATCTGCTGGTCGCCGACCCGGAGGCCGCCGAGTTCCTCCGCGGCCACGGCGCGCGAAACGCCTTCCGAGTCGTACAGGCGGGCGTGGTACCCGGCGCCGGTTGCGCAGTCGGCCACGTGCGCCTCAGAGGTATTCGTCGCGCGCCTTCTCCGCGCGGGCCGCACCGATCGCCGTTTCCACCTTCTTCTGCTCTTCCGGCGGCGGCAGCACCGCACGCATGCCCAGGCTCTGGATCCACAGCTCCCGCGACCAGCCCATGGTGTGGTAGAGGTGATGATCCTCGTCCTTTTCCACCGCTTCGAACGCGGACTTGAGGACAGCCGCGCCGGCGCCGCCCTGCTCGGCGATCGCACCGATCAGCTGCCAGTTCTGGTGGTCCTTGGTTTCGGCCAGCACCACGCATTCGGCCGCGACCAGTTCGGCGGCCTCGGGCGTGCCCGACGTCCGCGCCATCTTGATCGCCTTGACCAGCGCGGCACCCAGGTGGGCCACCACCTCGCGCCCGGGACTGGATTCCTCCGGATCCAGGCCGAGCTCGCGGAATACCCGCAGCAGTACCTGTTCGTGGGTGCGTGTCTCTTCGAGGTATCCCTGCCATTCCTTGTGCAGGTCCTCGTTTTGCGCCGCGGCGATCGCCGCTGTATAGACCTGGATGCCACCGCGTTCGGTCTCCAGCGCCTGCAACAGAAGCTCCTTGACCTGCGGATGCTCGGATTTCCTGGCCATGTCGGGTTCCTCATGAGGGGGGAAACCGTGTTCTATGCCGTGATTGCGCAATGGATCGTGAAATTTCACCGCCTTCCGACGCGATTCCGTCGAAGGTGGTTGCGGGCCACGCCGGCGCCCGCGACGCGCCGGCATCGTCGACGTCGTATTCACGCACCGGGTATCCGTTCCATGCCGCATCGCACCCCGACCGTCGACGAAGACAACGGCCAGCACGGCGCCTCGCGCCTGCGCGCGGTGCACGTGGACCACTACAACCTGCTGGTGCGTGATCCCGATGGCGGCGGCTTCCTCGGCGATCGTGCCAGCCAGACGGCGTTCCGCGAGGTGCTCGACACGGCGCGCCGACGCCAGCGCACCGGCAAGGATCCGTTTGGCAGCAGGGACTCCGCGGAACTGGGCAAGAAGGAGATCGACCTGGTGCTGGTGGGCGGTGCGGTCGATGCGTCGCACCTGGTCCACCTGGCGGTGGAGGAATTCGCCCGCCGCCTTGCGCACGTGATCCAGGTCTTCCTGCTGCAGCCGCAATGGACGGGCGTGGAGCGGATCGTGCTCGGCGGTGGATTTCCCGCCAGCGAGGCCGGGGGCCTGGCGATCCGGCGCGCGGAGCGGCTGCTGCGGATGGCGGGCGCGGAGGTGAGGCTGCGCACGCTGCGGCACGACGCGGACGAAGGCGGCCTGCTTGGCTGGGTGTCGCTGCTGCCGCGCCTGCAGCGCAGGCATGCGGCATTCCTCGCGGTCGACGTCGGTGGCACCAACATCCGCTGCGCCATCGTCGAGCACCGGCTGAAGAAGCATCCGGATTGCCGCCGGGCACGGCTGCTGGAGGCGATGAAGTGGCGCCACGCCGACCAGGCGCCGACCCGTGGGCAGGCCGTGCTGCGCCTGTCGGCGATGCTCAACGCGCTGGCCGCGCACGCACGCACCCGCGGAATCGACCTGGCGCCGTTCGTCGGTGTCGCCTGTCCGGGCCGCGTCGAGCGCGACGGCACGCTGTCGCAGGGAGCACAGAACCTGCCGGGCAACTGGGAAAGCCCGTTCAGCCTGCCCCTCGCACTGGCCGAGCACCTGGATCCGATCGACGGCAAGGCGCCGCGCGTCCTGCTGCACAACGACGCCGTCGTCCAGGGCCTGAGCGAGGCGCCGTGGATGGGCAAGGCTGTTCGCTGGGCCGTGCTGACTATTGGTACTGGCCTGGGGAATGCGGTGTATACGAACCGCTGAGCGGCTGCCAGGGCCGTACCGCGCGGGGGCTGGCGTTCCGCCGGCCGGCCCCGTACTTTGCCCATGGCTGTCGCCACTGGAATCGGGCGCAGTCGCGGCTCGAAAAATCACTCCATCAGGATGGGAACCATGCGGACAAACGGATATGTCCTGGGTGTTCTTCTGCTGCTCGCGGCCCCGGTCGCCGGCGCCGCGCAGGTGGACGAGAAGGAAGCGGTGATCGATCGCGAAGACCAGAAGGTGATGAGCACCATCGCCTTCCTCGACGCGCATCCGGACCTGAAGTACCGGCGCGAGGGCTGGCTGGCATTCGAAGCCGGCAAGTACGGGGAAGCGATCGCCCACTTCAGCGAGGCGGCGCGCTTCGGCGACAAGGTCTCGCAGGCGATGCTCGCCGAGATGGCGTGGAAGGGGCAGGGCCAGGCCGTCGACCGTCCGCTCGCCTACGCGTGGGCCGATCTCTCCGCCGAGCGCGGCTACCGGCAGTTCGTGGCGCTGCGCGAGCGGTACTGGGCCGCGCTCACCGCCGACGAGCGGCAACGGGCGATCGAGGTGGGCCAGCCGCTGCTGCCGGTCTATTCCGATGCGGTCACCCAGGTCGCGATGCAGAAGCACCTGCGCAAGGCGCGCCGTTACATGATCGGTGGCCGCTACAACCGCAGTGCGGACGTGATGGTGCCCGGCCCGGGCGAGCAGTGGATCCAGATCCGCGGACATGACTTCTACGCCGAGAAGTACTGGAACCCCAAGCGCTACCAGGAGTGGACCGACGCGGTGTGGAAGGACCCGCCGAAGCAGAATGTCGACGTCGGCGAGCCGGCCACGATCGGCAGGACGGACTGAGCGCGCATCGCGCCGTGTCTACGGCGCGATACCGGTGCCGGACCTCAGCTGCGCAGGGCCGCCTCGATCCTGGCGACGTCGATCTTGCGCATGGTCATCATCGCGTCGAAGGCGCGCTTGGCCGCGGCTGGATCGGGGTTGGCGATGGCCTCGATCAGTACGCGCGGGGTGATCTGCCAGGACAGGCCCCACCTGTCCTTGCACCAGCCGCATTCGCTCTCCTGGCCGCCGTTGTCGACGATGGCGTTCCACAGGCGGTCGGTCTCGGCCTGGTCCTCGGTGGCGACCTGGAACGAGAACGCCTCGCTGTGCTTGAACGCCGGGCCACCGTTGAGGCCGATGCAGGGGATGCCGAGCACGGTGAACTCGACGGTGATCACGTCGCCCTGTTTTCCGGAGGGATAGTCGCCGGGCGCGGGATGGACCGCGGTGACCGCGCTGTCGGGAAAGATGCTGGCGTAGAAGGTCGCCGCGTCGAGTGCGTCATGGTCGTACCACAGGCAGATGGTGTTCCGGGCGGTCATGGGATGTCTCCATGGCTGATGGGATGAAGGGCAGGGTAGGCCGCGGCGGTTAACGGGCCATCAAGCCGCGACGGCGCCGGTCCGGTTGTTGCTTCCGGGGTCGGCAGTTACTTTGTCGTTTGACCAACCGGCGAATCGACATCATGCGCAGAAGGCATTTCATCGGCAGCGCGGCACTGGCGACGGCGGCCGCGTTGCTCCCGCTGGGTGGCAGCGGAGCCGCGGCGGCGACGCTGCGACGGGTCCTCCCGGTTGCGCTGAGCCCGGGCGACACGGTCGGGCTGGTCAGTCCCTCGGCGGCGACCGACGACCCGATCGACCTGCAACTGGCCGC
>JAGHZW010000171.1:42543-45727 GCA_017745195.1 Pseudoxanthomonas sp.
CAGGGGCTGGTCAGTCCCTCGGCGGCGACCGACGACCCGATCGACCTGCAACTGGCCGACGAGGCCATGCAGGCACTGGGCCTGAAGGTCAAGCTCGGCCCGCACCTGGCCTCGCGCCGCGGCCACTTGGCCGGCACCGATGCCGAGCGTGCCGGCGACCTCGATGCGATGTTCGCCGACCGTGAGGTGAAAGCGATCGTCTGCGTGCGCGGCGGCTCCGGCGCGGCGCGCCTGTTGCCGCTGCTCGATTACGCGATGATCCGGCGCAATCCCAAGGCATTGCTCGGCTACTCGGACATCACCGCGCTGCACAGCGCGCTGCTCAGCCAGGCCGGGCTGGTCAGCTTCCACGGGCCGATCGGCTCGGGCAGCTGGAACAGCTTCAACGCCGACCAGTTCCGGCGCATGTTCTTCGGCCGCGAGCTGATGGAGTACCGCAACCTGTCCGATCCGGGCGACGAACTGGTGCCGCGCGAGAACCGGACCATGTCGATCCGCGGCGGCATCGCCCGCGGCGAACTGGCTGGCGGCAACCTCAGCGTGCTGTCGGCGCTGGTCGGCTCGCGCTACCTGCCGGACTTCGGCGGAAAGATCCTGTTCCTGGAGGACGTGGGCGAGGCGCCATACCGGATCGACCGCATGCTCACCACGCTGAAGCTGGCCGGCGTGCTCGACCGCATCACCGGCTTCATCTTCGGCCAGTGCAGCGAATGCACGCCTGGCGACGGCTTCGGTTCGCTGACCGTGCCGCAGATCCTCGAGGACTTCATCGGGCCGCTGGACATCCCGGCGTACCGCGGCGCGATGATCGGCCATATCCGCCGGCAATTCATCGTGCCGGTCGGCGGACGGGTCGAGATGGACGCCGATGCCGGCACGTTCCGGATGCTGGAAGGGGTGTTCCAGTAAGGATCTTCGCCGCGCGTCCTGCCCTCGCACACACCGGGAGTCGGTCGGACCGGAACGCGGTTCGCACATCGGATCGCGCGCATGCGATCCTTCGCGGCTTTGTCGCCCGCCGTCGAGGAGTCCTGATGCATCGTGTCGTCCTGTTCATGGCCTGTCTTTCCGCGTTCGGCCTCGCCGCGCCGCCGCCCGTGTCCGCTGCGGTTCCCACCTCGCCGGCCGCGCCGGCCGACCAGCCGCTGGGCACCGTGGTCGACGCGCAGACCATGCGCGTGGTCAACCGGGACGCGGAGCTGCGTACGGTCCTGGGCATCTCCGGTGACGGCATCGACCTGTCCGGACAGCTCAACGATGTGTCGCTGCCGCAGCGCGAAGTCCTGCGCACGACCCTGCGCGACAACCTGGCCGAACTGGACCGGTATGCCGCCAGCCACGAAATCAGCGGCCAGGACCGCTGGAGCCTGGGCCTGATGCGCTGGCTGTACCAGCGCCAGATCGAGCTGATGGCGCCGGAATGGGCGCCGGCCTGGCTCCCGGCCGGCGCGACCACCTATGCGGTCGACCAGCTCTTCAGCATTCCCGTGGCGCTGCCGGAATTCATGGAGAACCAGCACGCGGTACGCGACGAGGCCGGCGCGCTGGCCTACATCTCGCGGCTGCATGCCATCGGCACCAAGCTCGACCAGGTCCGCGCCAACTTCGACATGCAGGCAGCGCACGGCGTGCTGCCACCGCAGGTGGCGATGGAGGGCGCGGCCGCGCAGATCAGGGCGTTGATCGCACCGCCGCCGGCGCAGAGCCGCTTCGTGCTCGCCCTGCAGCGCAAGCTGGAGAAGACCGCCTTGCCGGAAGCACGGCGCAGGGAGCTGCTGGCGCAGGCGATGGCGGCCGTGGAGGCCGGCACCAATCCCGGCTATGCGCGCCTGCTCGCGCGGCTCGACGCGGCCATCGCGACCAGGCCCGGTGACAAGGGCATGTGGGCGCTGCCGGGTGGCGATGCGTATTACGACGCCGCGCTGCGCTGGAATACCAGCACGGACCTGGACGCGGAGCAGATCCACCGCATCGGCCTGGCCGAGGTCGCGCGGATCCAGGCGGAAATGGACCGTTTGTTGCGCGCGCAGGGCATGGCCAAGGGTACGGTCGGCGAGCGCATGGCCGCGCTGGTGGAGGATCCGCGCTTCCTGTATGCCGACACCGACGCCGGTCGGGCCGAGCTGGTGGCCGACATCGAGAAGACCCTGGTCAAGCTCGAACCCGAGGTGCCGAAGTACTTCCATCGCCTGCCGCCGGCGCCGCTGGAAGTGCGTGAAGTGGCCAAGGATGCCCAGGCCACCGCGGCTGGTGCCTGGTACGTGCAGCCGGCGCTGGACGGTTCGCGTCCCGGCGTGTTCTTCATCAACCTCGGCAACCCGAAGGCGAACACGCGCTGGAGCCTGCCGACGCTGACCCACCACGAAGGTTCGCCCGGCCATCATTTCCAGATCGCCATCGGCCAGACCCTCACCGGCCTGCCGATGATGCGGCGTGCGCTCAACCCCAGCGCCTTCACCGAGGGCTGGGCGCTGTACGCCGAACAGCTGGTGGCCGAGATGGGCCTGTACCGCGACGACCCGTGGGGCGACATCGGCCGCCTGCGGGCCGAGCTGTTCCGCGCGGTGCGGCTGGTGGTGGACACCGGCCTGCACCGCAAGCGCTGGACGCCGGAGCAGGCGATCGCCTACATGCACGCACAGACCGGCATGGACACAGCCGAGGTGCGCACCGAGGTCTATCGTTACCTGGTGCAGCCGGGGCAGGCGTGTTCGTACAAGGTCGGCCACCTGAAGTTCGTCGAGCTGCGCGAGCGGGCGCGGCGCGAGATGGGCGAGCGCTTCGACATCCGCGCCTTCCACGACCTAGTGCTGGGCAATGGTGCTTTGCCGCTGGCCGTGCTCGAGGCCTCGGTCGACGACTGGATCGCCACCCAGCGCGCTCCGGCGCAATAGACATGGGGCGGCTTGAACCGTCCGGGCCGTGGCGGGATCATCGCGCCAATGGGCCCGGACACCACCAGCGCCACGCACCTGCGCGACCTCGCCCGGTTGCGGCGCGTCCGCGACCGGATCGATCGCGAATACGCGCGCCCGCTGGATGTGGAGTCGCTGGCGCGCGGCATCGGCATGTCGGCTGGGCACCTGAGCCGGCAGTTCAAGCTGGCCTTCGGCGAGTCGCCGTATTCGTACCTGATGACGCGGCGCATCGAGCGGGCGATCAGACCCGCATCGTTCCCGTATCC
>JAGHZW010000172.1:0-5764 GCA_017745195.1 Pseudoxanthomonas sp.
CCGCCGGCATCCACCTGATCCTGGCCACCCAGCGCCCGTCGGTGGACGTCATCACCGGTCTGATCAAGGCCAATATTCCGACCCGCATCGCGTTCCAGGTGTCGAGCAAGATCGACTCCCGCACGATCCTGGACCAGTCCGGCGCCGAAACCCTGCTCGGCCACGGCGATATGCTGTACCTGCCGCCAGGCACGGCCATGCCCGAGCGCATCCACGGCGCCTTCGTCAGCGACGACGAGGTGCATCGCGTGGTCGAGCACCTCAAGGCCAGCGGGCGCGCCGACTACATCGAAGGCGTGCTGGACGAGCTGCAGACGATGGGCGACGGCGTGGTCGTCGGCGCCACCGGCCTGCCGGAGTCCAATACCAGCGGGGGCGACGAGTCGGACCCGCTGTACGACGAGGCGGTGCGGATCGTCACCGAAACCCGCCGTGCGTCGATCTCCGGCGTCCAGCGGCGCCTCAAGATCGGCTACAACCGCGCCGCGCGCCTGATCGAGGCGATGGAAGCGGCCGGCGTGGTCACTCCACCCGAGCACAACGGCGACCGCAGCGTGCTGGCACCGCCTCCGCCGCGCGACTGACAGCGGACCGCTGCACACCGCGTCTCCGAGCCCTGTTCAGCTTCGTCGCGGCACACTGCGCGCAGCCCACGGAATCACCGGAAATCCCATGCAGCCCAATTCCCGTCCCCTCCGTCTCGCTGTGCTGGGACTGTGCCTGGTCGCCGGCAGTGCCTTCGCCGGCGCACGCGACGAACTGACCCGTTTCACCACGGGCCTGAAGGGCCTGGAAGGGCAGTTCAGCCAGCAGGTGTTCGATGCCAACGGCCGCGCCAAGGAGAACAGCAGTGGCAAGGTCGCCGTCGCCGCGCCGCGCCAGTTCCGCTGGGAATACGTCAAGCCGTTCGCGCAGCTGATCGTCGCCGACGGGCAGAAGGTGTGGGTGTACGAACCCGACCTGCAGCAGGCGACCGTGCGCCCGCAGGGCGAGGAAGAACACAACAGCCCGCTGGTGGCGCTGTTCAACCCCACGCGTCTGGACCAGCAGTTCGACGTCAGCGAGGAAGCCACCGCCAGCGACGGCCTGCAGTGGCTGACCCTTACCCCCAAGGTCAATGCCGAGGCCAACTTCCAGATGGCGCGGCTGGGCTTCGGCCCGCAGGGCCTGGCCCGGATGCAGGTGCTCGACCTGGTCGGGCAGAAGACCGAGATCCGCTTCGACGGCTGGAAGCGCAACCCGGCCTTCGCCGCGGGCACGTTCAAGTTCGTTCCCGGCAAGGACGTCGACGTCGTCGGCCAGTGATCGCAGTCGATCGTCCGTAGCGGGAGCAGTCCCGCCGCCAGCGCCCCGTCGTGCCGGATCCGGCGACATACTCGCTGTGCCGACGCATCCAGCGCGGCAGGCCGGCTTCCGGAAGGCTGGCGTTATCATGGGTCGATGAGCCGCACGCGCCGTTCCTCCAGTTCCAATGAAGCGGAAGATCTGCTGGCCGCCGATCCGGCGCGCCAGGAGGCCATGCGTCCGCTGGCCGAACGGATGCGCCCGCGCACGCTCGACGAAATGGTCGGCCAGCGCCGCCTGCTCGCGCCGGGCTCGGCATTGCGCCGCGCGGTGGAGGCCGGCCGCGTGCACTCGATGGTGCTGTGGGGCCCGCCAGGCTGCGGCAAGACCACCCTGGCGCTGCTGCTGGCGCAGTACGCCGACGCCGATTTCCGCGCGATCTCCGCGGTGCTGTCCGGGCTGCCGGAGGTACGCCAGGTCCTGGCCGAGGCGGCGCAACGCTTCGCCGAGGGCCGCCGCACCGTCCTGTTCGTGGACGAGGTGCACCGCTTCAACAAGGCGCAGCAGGATGCGTTCCTGCCGCACATCGAGCGCGGCAGCATCGTCTTTGTCGGCGCCACGACCGAGAACCCGTCGTTCGAACTGAACTCGGCGCTGCTCTCGCGCTGCCGCGTGCACGTGATGGAAGCGGTGTCGGTGGACGACATCACCGCCGCGCTGCACCGGAGCCTGGAAGACGCCGAACGCGGCCTCGGCGGGCAGGGCATCGAGGTGGGCGAAGCGCTGCTGCGCGAGATCGCCGGCGCCGCCGATGGCGACGTGCGCCGCGCCCTGACCCTGCTGGAGATCGCCGCCGAACTGGCCACGGACGAGGGCGGCCGGATCACCGAACAGACCCTGCTGCAGGTGCTGGCCGACCGTACCCGCCGTTTCGACAAGGGCGGCGAGCAGTTCTACGACCAGATCTCGGCGCTGCACAAGTCCGTGCGCAGCTCCAATCCGGATGCGGCGGTGTACTGGCTGGCGCGGATGCTCGACGGCGGCTGCGATCCGGCCTACCTGGCCCGGCGCCTGACCCGGATGGCGGTCGAAGACATCGGCCTGGCCGATCCGCGTGCGCTGCAGATGTCGGTCGACGCATGGGATACCTACGAACGCCTGGGCAGCCCGGAAGGCGACCTCGCCTTGGCCCAGGTCGCGATCTACCTGGCCAGCACGGCCAAGTCCAACGCCGCCTACAACGCGTACAACGCGGCGCGTGCCGACGTACGCGCCTACGGGACTGCCGAGGTGCCGCTGCACCTGCGCAACGCGCCGACCAAGCTGATGAAGCAGCTCGGCTATTCGCAGGGCTACCAGTACGACCATGACAGCGAAGGCGGGATCGCACTGGACCAGACCGGCTTCCCCGACGCGATGGGCGAGCGGGTCTATTACGCGCCGGTCGAGCGCGGCCTGGAAATCAAATTGAAGGACAAGCTCGACCGCCTGCGTGCGGCGCGCGAACAGGCGCGCAAGTCGCGCCGCTGACACGCTCATGGGAGAGGGAATGGAAACGCTGCGTTCGTTCATTGCGGTCGGCACCGGCGCGGCGATCGGTGCGTGGATGCGCTGGGGACTTTCGACCTGGCTGAACCCGTCGCGCAGCCCGATCCCGCTCGGCACGCTGGCGGCGAACCTGATCGGCGGCTATGTCGTCGGCATCGCGCTTGGCTGGATCACCTACCGGCCCGGCATCGCGCCGGAATGGCGCCTGTTCCTGGTCACCGGCCTGCTCGGCGGCCTGACCACCTTCTCGACGTTCTCGGCGGAGATCGTCCAGCACCTGACCCGCCAGCAGTACGGCACCGCAGTGCTCGGCGTGGTCGCGCACCTGTTCGGCTCGTTGCTGCTCACCACCCTGGGCCTTTATACCTACCGCGTACTGCGCCTGGGCGCTTGAAGCCGGCCTCGCCTATCGGTGAGGATCGACGCATCCGGCCGATCGGGTTCCGACGGGCCCTGCCGGATCGGGACGGGGTGGAATGAGGACAGGGGAAAGGGTTCCATCGGCATGGCCGCAGTCCGTGCCTGGGCTGCGCGCCGCATTGCTGCTCGGCTGGCTCGCCTTGCTGTGCGGTTGTGCACAGTTGCCGCCGCGTGCCGAGTTGTTGCCTCAGCATTCCCTGGCCCCGGCCACCGAAGGTGCGATCGCCGAGCGCGTGGTCCCGGCGCTGGCAGCACATCCGGGCCTGTCCGGCTTCCGCCTGGTCAGCGACGGCACCGAGGCCTACGCGCTGCGTACGTTCAGTGCGCAGGCCGCGACCCGCAGCCTGGATATCCAGACCTACATCTGGCACGCCGACCTGACCGGCAAGTTGCTTGCCCGCCAGGCGCTGATGGCCGCCGACCGCGGCGTGCACGTGCGCATCCTCGCCGACGACCTCGACGCACGCGCCAAGAACGCCGGCCTGGCCGCGCTGGACGCGCATCCGCTGATCGAAGTCCGGCTCTACAACCCGATGGCCAGCCGCTCCGGCAAGCTGGCCGCGGCCGGCGAGTTCAGCGCCGGCTTCAAGCGGCTCAACCATCGCATGCACAACAAGAGCTGGATCGCCGACGGACGGATCGCCCTGGTCGGCGGCCGCAACCTCGGCAATGAGTATTTCGGCGCCAGCGACGGCAAGAACTTCGTCGACCTCGACGTGCTGATGGCCGGTCCGGTGGTGGGCGAGGTCGCGGCCAACTTCGACCGCTTCTGGAACTCGCCGTCGAACTATCCGATCAGCCAGCTTTCGCCCGAAGCGGGCAGCGAGGCGGCGCTGGCGAAGCTGCGCACCGTGCTGGAGGCCAGCCAGGCCGAACTGGCCGGCAGCGGCTACGAGACGATCCTGCATGAGGATCCGCACGTCCAGGCGCTGCTCGAAGGTGGTACCCGACTGCACTGGAGCGCGCACTGGCGCTTTGTCAGCGACGACCCGCTGAAAGCGCAGCTGCCGCTGGAGCAGCGCTCGGACGTGGTGCGCACGCTGTTGCCCGCGATCGGCGATGCGCGGCAACGCCTGCTGGTCATCTCGCCGTATTTCGTGCCTGGCGAACGCGGCACCGCCGAACTCACCGGCGCGGCGGCACGCGGCGTCGACGTGCGGGTGCTGACCAACTCGCTGGCCGCCAACGACGTGGCCGCGGTGCATGGCGGCTACAGCCGCTATCGCGACGACCTGCTCGAAGGCGGGGTCAAGCTGTGGGAGCTCAAGCCCAGCGGCGAGCCGGCGAAGTTCAGCCTGGCCGGTTCGTCCGGTTCCAGCCTGCATACCAAGGCCATGATCATCGACGGCGACGCGGTGTTCGTCGGCTCCTACAACCTGGACCCGCGCTCGACCTCGCTCAACTGCGAACAGGGCGTGCTGGTCGAAAACCCGGTGCTGGCCGCGGAGCTGTCGACCCTCTTCGAACGGCAGAGCGGTCCGCAACGTGCCTGGGCGGTGACCCTGGATGGCGGCGAACTGCGCTGGAATGACGGCACGAAAAGCTGGACACACGAACCGGAATCCACCGCCTCGCAGCGGACCCTGGCCTGGCTGACGCGGATCCTGCCGGTGGAATCCCAGCTCTGACCGGACTCCGTCACGCCGGCCATGCAGGCCCGGTGCATGATGGCGCCACCCGCAACGAGGAGACGCACCATGCGTATGTCCCTGCCTGTCGCGAACCTCTGCCTGGTTGCCACCGTCATTCTCGCCCTGGCCGGGTGCCGGCGCGAAGCGCCGCGGGAACCTACCGAACCGGCCGGTGCAGCACCGCCATCCGCGCCTGCAGCCGAGGCCGGCGCAGCACCTGGCACCGCGCCGTCCAACCCCGCACTGCAGGGTGACGTGATCGCCTCGACCAACGAACCGTTCTGGCAGGCGAGTGTGATCGGCAACGCGCTGCTCCTGCGCGGCATCGGCAGCGAGCGCAGCCTGGCGGTCACTGCAAGCGACATCGCCGGCGACACGCGCACCATCCGTGCCAGCGATCCCAACGGCAAGGTCGAGTTGCAGGTGATCGCGGCCCCGTGCCAGGACACCATGGCCGGTGCGAAATTCCCCCTCAGCGCGGTGCTGGCCATCGACGGCGGCGCGCCGGTGAACGGCTGTGCGCGCCCGGCGTCGATGCCACCACCGGGCGAACCGAAGTAGCGCGCACGCAGGCGGCACGGGCGGCTGTCTCGCAGGACTGGCGGGGCGCGGTTAAAATGCGCGTCTCGCTTTTCGTGGATGCCGCCGTGCCTTCCTTGCCGAATTGCCCGCAGTGCGGGTTGGACAATACCTACGCCGATGGCGCGCTCTGGATCTGCCCGGACTGCGGCCACGAGTGGAGCGCGGACGATGCCGCCGCAACGCCCGGCACCGTCGTCCGCGACAGCAACGGCAACGTGCTGTCCGCCGGCGACACCGTGGTGGTGATCAAGGACCTGAAGGTGAAAGGCTCGTCGATTCCGCTCAAGCAGGGCCCGTCG
>JAGHZW010000172.1:5809-16268 GCA_017745195.1 Pseudoxanthomonas sp.
CCGATCAGGTTCGCCGCCAGCGTGCCGAGCGGGGCCAGGTTGAGGCGGTCGACGACGATCGCCCAGTCGGCGTCGTCGATGCGTTCCTCGCGCAGCAGCTGGGCCTGTGCCGGCGACCAGAACGCCGCCTCTTCCAAGCGGACATCGGCCGCAAGTGGCGCGTGGGTGGCGATGAAGCCGAGGATGCTCGGCGTGTCGTTGGGCAGGCCGAGCTGGGCGAACAGGTCGGCGAAGTGGTGCAGGGTCGGTTCCATGGGGCAAGTTTCTGGGCGCTGCGCGGAACGCGTGCGGGGCACTATGCCACCGGATCGCATCAACGCCGGGTCAGGATATTCGCGTGCATGTCCATGGGCATGCAATGGCGCCGGACATGTTGCGCACGATTGTCCCCGTGGCGACGGACCGGCCCGGGCGCGTCGCCGTCGTGCGTCGCGCGTCGTGCGTTCTCAGGCCCGACGACAGCATGCAGCGTCGCGGCTCAACCCACAGGTGAACGCACGCCGCCATGGCGCCGGATCGCGAACACCAGCCCGACCAGCGCCAGCAGCGAGAAACCGGCGCTGGCGAGGAAGGTCGTCGCCGGTCCTGTCGTGGTCCACAGCGCACCGGCCAGCACGCTGGCCAGCAGCATGGCCGGGCCGGTCACCAGGTTGAACAGGCCGAAGCCGGTGCCGCGCAGGTCGGCGGGTGCGACATCGGCGACCAGGGCGCTCAGCAGGCCCTGGGTCGCGCCCATGTGCAAACCCCAGAACGCGGTTCCGACCAGCACCCAGCCGATCGATGGCGCGATGGCCAGCAGCACGTCGGCGACGACCAGGAAGACCAGGCCGACCGCAAGCAGGCGCCGGCGGTCGATGCGGTCCGACCAGCGACCGAACGGCCAGGCACTCGCCGCGTACACCACATTCATCACGATCATCACCAGTGGCACCCAGCTGGCCGGCAGTCCCACCGAGCTGGCGCGCAACAGCAGGAAGGCCTCGCTGAAACGCGCCAGGGTCAGGGCCGTGGCCAGGCCGACCACCAGCCAGTACGCCGGCGGCAGGCGCCGCAATTCTTGCCGCCGGATCGGCCAACGGCGGCGCGGTTGCGCGGTCGCCTGCGTGTCCGGTTCACGCACCGCGAAGACGATCACCAGCACCGCGGCGATCGCCGGGACGACGGCCGCCCAGAACACCAGGCGGAAGTTGCCGCCGGTGGCGGCCATCAGCAGCAGGGCCAGCGCCGGCCCGAGGAACGCGCCGACCGTGTCCATCGACTGGCGCAGCCCGTACGCGGCGCCGCGATCCTCCACCGGGGTGATGTCGGCGACCAGCGCATCGCGCGGTGCGCCACGGATGCCTTTGCCGATGCGGTCGACGAAACGGGCGGTCATCACCAGGCCCAGCCCCTGCGCGAGCGGGAACAGCGGCTTGGTCAGCGCGGCAAGCCCGTAACCCAGCAGCACCAGCGGTTTGCGCCGGCCGATCCAGTCGCTCAGGACACCGGAGAAGACCTTGACGATGGCCGCAGTCGCCTCGGCGACGCCCTCGATGATGCCCACCGACATCGCGCTCACCCCGAGCACGCCGACCAGGAACACCGGAAGCAGGCTGTGCACCAGCTCCGAGGACGTATCCATGAACAGGCTGACGAAGCCCAGCGCGATCACACCGCGCGGGAGACGGAGGCGGCGGCTCGTCGCCGGCCGGGTACCAGGGGACATGACGCGCACCGATCCGGGGACCTGCGTCGCAGTGTACGGGGGAGGTCGGCAGGAACGAGGGCAGGGCACCGACGCGGCGATGGGTGCGTCGACAGGATGTCAACGCGCCACCACTTCGCCACGGCTTGGCCGGGGTTCACGGAGGGCGGCGCAAGCTCCGGCCAAGCGGATGCGGGAGAGCGGCATGGCGACCGGCTGGGCAGGCGACAACGCGGTCAACGAGCAGATCGACGCGACGGTGAAGGACGCGGTCGAGCGTGCGCGCCGGCAGCTGCCGAGCGGCCCGGGCCTGGAACGTTGCGAGGAGTGCGACGCGCCGATCCCCGCCGCACGGCGCAAGGCCGTGCCCGGCGTGCGCCTGTGCGTGGCGTGCCAGGAGGCACACGACGTGGAGGGCTCCTTCAGCGGCTACAACCGCCGCGGCAGCAAGGACAGCCAGCTGCGCTGAGCCCTGCCGGGGCCACTCAGCCGCCTTCCGGCGCGGCCGGATCGCCCGTAGGGCGTGCAAGCCAGCGCGGCGGCACCTGCTGCCCCTGCCAGCGGCGCACGGTGCGCTGGAAGAACAGGCTGTTCGGCACCTGCAGCACGCTGCCTTCGTCGCCCGAATCGGCGGCCACTTCCTGCAGGGTGGTGTAGATCAGGTTGATGTCGACCACGCGACCCTTGAGCCCGGGCTTCTCGCCGTTCTCAAGCACCTCGATGTGGTCCTGCAGGCGGAACGGACGGGTAGTGAAGATCAGCACCGTGCAGAAGATGTTGGACAGCACGCTCCAGGCAGCGAAGAACGCCACCGCACCGACCGCGGCGAAGCCGGTGAACGCCGTCCACAGCACCGTGCCGGACACGCCCAGGCGTTCGAGCACCAGCAGCAGCGCCGCGCAGGCGACCAGCGTGCCCGACACCCGCCGCAGGATCCCGGTCATTTCCGCCGGCAGGCCGCGGCGTGTTACCAGGCGGCGGATCACCGCAAGGATCAGCCTCTGCAGCAACCATGCGACGAGCAGGACCAGCAGCACTTCGCCAATCGGCACGACCGTTCCCAGCCAGCCACGCACCCAGGTGGGCAGACCTCCGTTCATTCCTGCACGTGCTCCCGCCGCGGCGATCGCCGCCATCCGGGAGCCATTCTAGGAGATGCCGGATGCGCGGGCCTGCACGCCGCGCTCCGCAGTGCGGAAGCCACCGCCCCGGCTGCGTTCAACCGGACGTGGCAGGCAGCACCGCGATGGCGACCCCATCGCATTCCACCCGCTGGCCCGCGCGGATCTTGCAGGTCTTGCGCAGTTCGACCTGGCCATCGACGGTGACCAGCCCCTCGGCCACCAGGGCCTTGCCGGCACCACCGCTGTCGCACAACCCGACCAGCTTGAGCAGCTGGTTCAATTCGACGTAATCGCCTTCCAACTCGAACTCGACGTTTTCCATCAGGCCTCTTGATTCATGGATCGAACTGGCTCGACGCCTGCTCGTGCCAACGGCGCAGGCTTTCGAGCTTCTGCCGGTAGACGCTGCGCACCTGCTCGGTGCCGCCCAGGGTATAGGCGCGACCGAGTTCGCGCTGCGCGCGGGACAGGTCGCCGGCGAGAAAATACACGCGGGCCAGGCCGAAATGGAACTGGTGCTGCTCGCCCTGCAGCTGTATCGCACGACGGTAGTGGGCGATGGCGCAGTCGTAATCGCTGCGGTTCTCGCACTCCAGGGCGAGCATGAACTGGTGGAACGGATCGGTGCGCTGGACCTTGTCCAGGCGCCATTCGTAGCGTTGCTGCTGGCGCACGTCGCCGGTGCGCTTGTACAGGGCCACAAGGTTGCTCAGCGTGGCCGCGTGTTCGCCGTTGCGCCGCAGCGCCCCCATATAGGCCTTCTCCGCGGCTTCGGTATTGCCCTCGCGGAGCAGGAGCACGCCGAGGTTGTTCAGGGCGGGGACGAAGTCGGGATCGTCCTCGAGCGAGGCCCGCAGCAGCGCATGCGCGGCCACCATGTTCCCGGCCGCCATCGCCTCGGCGGCGCGGTTGTTGTGGAAGTGCGCCATCGCCCGCCGGTCCTCGATTCCACGCGGACGGTTGCGCGCGGCGAGGATGTTCGTGTCCACGTCCACCACCTGCCATTGCGCGCTGGTGCGGACCCCGACGTTGACGTGGTTGGCGTTGTAGATCACGCCGTCGTCCTCGTACCAGGCCAGCACCTCGCCGACTTCCTGCACCTGCGCCTCGAGACCGGCTTCGCGCGCCAGGGCCACGAACAGCAAGGTGAAGGAGAGGCAGTTGGCCTTGCGGTCGCGATAGACCTCGGCGACCGTGCGGGTGACTTCGTTGTCGTACTGCAGCGCGAGCCCGTCGTCGCCGAAGACGTAGCCCGCCAGGCGTTCCAGCTTCTCGTCGCGGGAACCGCCGGGCAGGACGACGCGCCGCATGACCTCGTCGCGCAGTTCGTCGGGAACGTGCATCACCTCGCCGGCCGAGGGCACGGCGACGGGCGCAGGGAGTTCGGTGCCGGTCGCCGGCGCCAGTGCCAGCGCCGCAACCAGGGTCCAGGTGGCAAGCATGGCAACCTCCCGATACGCCACGTTGTGCCGGCAGTGTATGCCTATCCGTGGGCGGCGGAAGCGCCCGCCGTGGCTGCCTGCTGAACAGCCGTTTGCGGGATCGCGGCCGGCTGCGGCGGGGGCTCGCCGGCCGCCGCCGTGGCGCCATCCGAGGCCAGGTTGAGCACCACGATGCTGATCCGCCGGTTGATCGGGGCACGCGGATCGTTGCGGTCGAATGGCACCGAGGAAGCCAGGCCGACCACGCGCGCAACCTTGGTCTCGTCCAGCCCGCCTTCGAGCAGGGCGCGGCGCGCGGCGTTGGCGCGGTCGCTCGACAGCTCCCAGTTGCCGTAGCCGAGCGGCCCCTGGAATGGGGTTTCGTCGGTATGCCCGGCCAGGGCGATCCGGTGCGTGCTGCCGGCGAGCAGCTTGCCGAGTTCGTGCATGACCTCGACCGTGTAGTCCTTCATGCGCGAGCTGCCCAGGTCGAACATCGGCCGGTTCAGCCGGTCGACGATCTGCACGCGCAGGCCTTCGGGCGTGAGGTCGATCAGCAGCTGGTCCTTGAACGGGGCCAGCGCCTGGCTCTGTTCGATCGCCGCCTCGAGCTCCCTGCGCAGTGCCTCCAGCTGGCGATGGTCCTCGGCCGCCGCCGCGGCGCGCGCCTCGGCCTCGTCGGGGATGCGGTTGCGGGTGGCCTCGCCGGGCTCGCCGACCCGTGGTCCTATTCCACCGGGCATGGACAAGGCGTTCGCGGTCGGGATCAGCTTGTCCGAAGCGCCGCCCGGGCCCAGCGAACTGGTCCCGGGTATCGCGGCCGTGCCTTCGACCGCGCTGGGATTCTTGAAGTACTCCGATACCGCCGCCCGCTGGTCCTTGCTGGCGATGCCGACCAGCCACATCACCAGGAAGAACGCCATCATCGCGGTGACGAAGTCGGCGTAGGCGACCTTCCACGCGCCGCCGTGGTGGCCTCGCGCCACCTTCCGGACCCTGCGGATGATGATTGGCGGGGACTTGTCCATGGCCGCTCAGCGATTGCCGCGCAGGTGGGCTTCCAGGTCGGCGAAGGCCGGGCGCACGTCGGAGAACAGCAGCTTGCGCGCGAACTCCACCGCCACCGTCGGCGGATAGCCGCGCAGGCTCGACACCAGCGCCATCTTGATGATTTCGAACGCCTTGCCTTCCTCGTGCGCGCGATGGGTCATCGAGGTGGCGAGCGGGCCGACGAAGCCGTAGCCGAGCAGGATGCCGAGGAACGTGCCGACCAGCGCGGCGGCCACGTGCTGGCCGATCGCGGCGACCTCGCCACCGATGGACGCCATGGTCACCACGATCCCGAGCACCGCGGCGACGATGCCGAAGCCCGGCAGGGAGTCGGCCAGCACCTGCAGGGCATGGGCCGGCTCGGCCGCTTCCTGGTGGTGGGTCTCCACTTCGATCTCCAGCAGCTGTTCGAGCTCGTGCGGCTCCATGTTGCCGCTGACCATCAACCGCAGGCAGTCGGTGGTGAACTCCATCAGGTGGTGGTCGGCCAGCAGCTTGGGGTATTTGGAGAAGACCGGGCTGGACTCGGGGTTGTCGATGTCTTTCTCGATCCCGATCATGCCTTCCTTGCGCGCCTTGACCAGCACGTCGTAGACCATCGACAGGATGTCGACGTAATCCGAGCGCTTGTAGCGCGCGCCCTTGAGCAGACCGATGGTGCCGGCCATCGACGCCTTGACCACCTTGACCGGATTGGCCACGAGGAAGGCCCCGAACGCGGCGCCGCCGATGATCAGGATCTCGTAGGGCTGCCACAGGGCGGCCAGGTTGCCGTGCGAGAGGACGAATCCCCCGAGCACGCTGATGACGACGACGATGAAGCCGATGATGATGAGCATGGCGGCGCGCGGGAGGTGACCGACCTGTATCGGCGCCATTCCGTGGAAGTTGAGGGCGCCCGCACGCATCGACCTGTGCCGAGGCCGGAAGCGCGAAGGCTGATGTTCCAGCGGAAACCTTTCGCGGCGATTCCAGGTGCCGCGCTGCGCCGGCGCACGCGGTGTATGCTGCGCCGCCGCCGTGCGGCCCATCCGTCCACCGCCAGGAGTTCCACAATGATCCAGCGTTACGAAGTCGGTCCGCGCATGTCCGAGCTGGCCGTCCACAATGGCCTAGCCTACCTGGCCGGTCAGGTCGCGGAAGACGCGACGCAGGACATCGTCGGCCAGACCCGCCAGGTGCTGGAGGCGATCGACGCGCTGCTGGCCCAGGCCGGCACCGACAAGACCCGGATCCTGCGCGCCCAGATCTTCCTCGCCGACATTGCCGATTTCGCCGGCATGAACCAGGCCTGGGACGCATGGGTCGTCGCCGGCCACACGCCGCCGCGCGCCACCGTCCAGGCCGCGCTGGCGAAGGCGGAATGGAAGGTCGAGATCGTCGTCACCGCCGCGGTCTGAACCCCGCGCCGGCGTCTTCACGCCGATCCGCACACGCCGTGGCTGCCGGTGCAGCCCGGCGCATCCATCCGGTGCCTTCACGCCGACCCGATACGGCCGTCGGCATCGCGTGGCCGCGGCAGAGTTCCCGGTCGCAGCCTATCTATTCCTCTTCCGGCGTCACGCCTTCAGGCCGGTCGACCACGCTGGCGTCGCGCAGTTCGCGCTTGGCGTCATTGAGCGCGCGTCCGTCCAGCGGACGGGCACTGGATATCCGGCACGGCTGCGAGATGGTCGACCCGTTGGCCGCACGCGGCTGCACACTGTCCAGCCGCGCGTTCACCAGGCCCGCAGAATTGCTGATGGTGATCGAACTGGCGAAGGAAAGGCCGTTGCAGCGCGTCCTGAACTCCAGCAGGTAGCCACGGTTGGCGGTGTTCCAGATCGCCAGTGCCTGGTCACCGAGCGGCGTCCAGCGATTGACCCCGGCGACCCTGTCGATGTTGAAGCTGGCGACCGGCGTCCCCGCATGCGCGCGGTAGAGCTCGACGCGTTCGGCGGTGGTGAGTGCGGGGCCGGAATGGGCGCATCCGGTGGAGAGCAGAGCCAGCGACAGCACGATCAGAATCCGTTTCATCACGCACGCTCGTTTCCGGACGGTGCGGCCATTCAATACTGCCGCATGGCCGGTCCGCAAGCTCCCGCGCGCCGATTCGGCGGAATGCACGCAGTTGCCGGCAGGGAAGGGCGGGGTAGCGTGCGCAGGGCGCATGGAATGCATGCGGCACGGAGGTGCACGCCGCCGCGTCGCGTGTCGCCCGTGCGACCGAAGAGCAGGGCGTCCGGTGCACGCCAGGGAACCCGAACGGGCAACGGCGGGCGCTGCGGGAAGGTCAACCTGCCGCCGCGGAATTCCCTTCCGCCTCTGCCGCCGAGGGCAGCCCGTCCCAGTGCCCGCGCGGCACCACCTTGGGCTGTTCCGGATCGGCTTCGTAGTTGGGTGACATGATCTGCACGCCTTCGGCGTTGAAGCTGTCCTGGATCTGCGCATGCAGCTCGCTGAGTACCAGGGCACGGCGCAGTACCTCGGCCACGCGCACCCGCAACCGGTAGTCGACGTAGAAGTCCGACAGCGCCGTCTGCAACACGAATGGCGCCGGTTCGCTGGCGACACCCGGGGTGCGCGCGGCGGCCTCCAGCAGCAGCCGGTGCACCTGCCGCCAGGGCGTGTCGTAACCGATGGTGACGCCTGTTTCCAGCCACATGCCGGGGCCGTCCGGATGGCGTGAGTAATTGTGCAGCTGGCCACCGAGGACCACGTTGTTGGGAATGCTGACCTCCACCCCGGTGACGGTGCGCAGGCGCGTGGTGAACAGCCCGATCTGCAGGACCACGCCTTCGACCTCGCCGCTGCGCACGTATTCGCCGACCGACATGGTCCGCGAATAGAGGATGGTGAAGCCGCCGGCTGCCTGGCCGACGATGCCCGAGGCGCCCAGCGAGATCATCAGGCCGACCAGCACGCTCAGCCCCTTGAACGCCTCGGTTTCCGAACCGGGCAGATAGGGATAGGCCATGGCCAGGGCGAACAGCCAGATGACCATGTTGACCAGCTTGCGGGTCGGTTCGGCCAGGTTGCGATCGATCCCGAACAGCTGGAATCGTCCCTCCTGCACGCCATGGAAAGCGGCACCGACCGAGTGGGTGAGCAGGCGGGCGAGGGCGAAGATGAGGATCGCGGCGACCAGGCCCGGCAAAGCGGCAGCGATCGAACCGGCCCAGTCACGCATCAGGCTGACCATCCAGCCGGTCATCGCATCGGCCCACGGCCGGGTGAAGCCGAACTGGCCCAGGACGAAGCGCACCCACTCCTCGACGATTACCACCAGCGCCAGCGCGACGACCACGCGCATCAGCCAGCCCACGACGATGCGCACGCCTAGCACCAGTTGGCGCATGGTGTCGCGCTCGATGGCATCGCTGCGCGCCTGGATCAGCAGCTTGAGCCGCTCGCGGATCCGGCGTCCGAACCACAGCACGCCCATGGCGAGCAATGCGGCGACCACCGTGCCCAGCAGCGACCAGAGCACGCCGCGTGTCAGCCGCGCAGGCGCCTGTTCACGGCGCGCGGTGACGAGGGCATCCTGCAGGCGCGCGGCGATCTGTGCGCGGGCCTGGGCCATGGTCTGGCCGCTGAGCGCATCCAGATCGCCGGGTATCACGATCATCACCAGCTCGTCGGACAGCAGGACCAGCAGTCCCTCCGACGACTCCCTGAAGTCGACCTTGATCGGGTCCGGACCCTGGTGCTCGAACACGTTGCGGATCGCGGCTTCCGCGGTGCGGGCGCGCAGGTCGGGCTCGCGGCCGAGGAACTCGGCGCGCAGGGTCACGATGTCGCGGTTGTAGAAATGGACCGTGGCATCGCCCCAGGCGGGTGGTTGCTCAGCCGCCGCTTCGGCGGACGTAGCCGGAGATGCCTTGGGAGGCGCGGGCGCAGGAACCGCGCCCGCCGCGAAGGCCATCGACAGCAGCAACAGGACCGCCGCGCAACGCAGCTCCCGGTACAACTGGCACAGGCCCGCAGGCCGCCGCGCCGTCGGTTGCTTCATTTCCAGCCCCTTGGGACCGCAATCGGGATCCCGTTCACGGATTTCGATGCCGTGGCCGACGTTTAACCCGGCAATCGAGCGGCCGCCATTGGCTTTGAGGCCAACTGCATTTTACATAATGTGCATTATGCGAAATACCGGGTCAATGTCTGTGCGTACTCGACCGGTGCCGAGCCCGGCTTTTACCCTCCCTTCTGGCTACGCGCCAGCGCGGCAGGTACAGGCCACGGTCGCGCCTTCGCCAAGTCGGAACGATACCGACAGCTCCGCGTGGAGCAGCATTCTGGAACGTACCCGCTTCGAGCGCTTCTGGAACGAATATCAGGCGTCGGTGCGCGCCGTCCCGGCCTCGACGTTCGTCACCGCCCGGCGCAGCGACGGTGAGGAACGGATGACGAGTTTCTCCGCCTCGACGACTAGGAAGAACGCGAACCCGGCCAGCAGGAGCCAGGGCCACACAGGCAGCGGGATGGGCTCGTTGCCAAACAGCGCCTGCAGCGGCGGCGCATACGTGAAGACCAGCTGCAGGACCACGACCGCGCCGATGCCCAGCAACAGATATGGATTACCGCGATGCGCCGAGACCGACAGCGAGCTGTCCACCAGGTAACGGCTGTTGAGCAGGTAGAACACCTGCCCGATGGTGATCATGTTGACCGCGACGGTGCGCGCCAGCCCGTCCGATGCGCCCTGCGACTTCATCCAGAAGAACGCCCACAGCGTAACCCCCAGCAAGGCCAGCGCGACGAAGGCCACGCGCCACAGGCCGAAGCCGGTGAGGATCGGCCGATTGACTGCGCGCGGCGCCCTGCCCATCACGTCCGGCTCGTGCGGTTCGAACGAGATCACCAGGCCCAGCGCCACCGAGGTGACCATGTTGACCCACAGGATCTGCGGCGCCGTGATCGGCATGGTGAAGCCCAGCAGTATCGCCACCGTGATCACCAGCCCCTGCGCGACGTTGGTCGGCAGCATGAACAGGATCGCTTTCTCGATGTTGTTGTAGACCGTGCGCCCTTCCTTCACCGCGGCGGTGATCGAGGCGAAGTTGTCGTCGGCGAGGACCATGTCGGCGGCCTCCTTGGTGACCTCCGTGCCCTTGATGCCCATGGCCACGCCGATGTCGGCCTTCTTCAGCGCCGGTGCGTCGTTCACGCCGTCGCCGGTCATGGCCACGATCTGCCGGTTG
>JAGHZW010000172.1:16339-17099 GCA_017745195.1 Pseudoxanthomonas sp.
GCCGGTTCGATCGCTGCCGCGGTGATCCGATGGTCGCCGGTGATCATGGTGACGCGGATGCCGCCGCCCAGGCATTCGGCCACCGCCTCGATGGCCTCCTTGCGCGGCGGATCCAGCAACCCGACCAGACCGAGCAGGACGAGATTCTTCGGCAGATCCGACGGCGCCAACCCGCCCTCCTTCACCATCGCGCCTTCATGCCAGGCCAGGGCCAGCACGCGCTCGCCGCGGGCGGCCATCCGGTCCGACGCCTGCAGGAAATGCGCGCGATCCAGTACGACCGCAGCGCCGGACGCGGTCTGCTGGCGATCGCAGTGTTCGAGGATGACCTCCGGCGCCCCCTTGGCCAGCAGGAACGCTTCGCCCTGCGCCGGCCTGTGCAACGTGGCCATGAACTTGTGTTCCGATTCGAACGGGATGGCGTCGATCCGCGGCGCGGCGGCCGCTTCGCCCTGGCGGTCGAGGCCGAGCTTGGCCGCGAACGGGTAAAGCGCGCCTTCGGTCGGATCGCCCTCGACCTTCCAGGCGCCGTCGTGTTCGAACAGGCCGGCGTCGTTGCATAGCACCGACACCCGGCCCATCAGCGCCAGCACCGGCTCGCTGTCGATGCGCGCGCCGTCGCGGGTGACCTCGCCCTCCGGCGCATAGCCGTTGCCGCTGACCTCATAGGCTGCTTCGGCGGTGACCGCGGACACCACCATCATTTCCATCAGCGTCAGCGTTCCGGTCTTGTCCGAGCAGCGTCTCGCCACCGATGGCC
>JAGHZW010000172.1:17158-18577 GCA_017745195.1 Pseudoxanthomonas sp.
AGTTCACATTGAAGCCGATCGCCAGGGTGATGGTGATGACCGCCGGCAACCCTTCGGGGATCAGCGACACCGCGATGCCGACCACGGCCTGGAAGAGTTCGACGAAGGCCATGTCCTTCACCCACTTGCCCCAGGCGAAGACCAGCACGCCGACGATCGCGACGATGGCAGTGATGACGTAGCCGAACTGCTTGATCTGGCGCAGCAGCGGCGTCTGCAAGGCGCTGACCCCGGCCAGCAGCGTATTGATCCGGCCGAGCTCGGTCGAACTGCCGGTCGCGACGACCAGCCCGGTGGCACGCCCGGAAACGACCATGGTCCCGGAGGACGCCATGCACCCACGGTCGCCGATCATCGAGTTCTCCGGCACCGGCTCGACGGTCTTGTCGACCGGGACCGATTCGCCGGTCAGCGCCGCCTCCTCGGTGCGCAGGTTCTTCGCCTCGACCAGCCGCAGGTCCGCAGGGACCTTGTCGCCCGATTCGAGCAGGACGACGTCGCCCGGCACCAGCTGTTCGGCCGGGATCATGCGCGCCTCGCCATCGCGCAGGGCACGCGCCTGCGCCGACAGCATGTTGCGGATCGACTCCAGCGCCTTCTCCGCCTTGCCCTCCTGGACGAAGCCCAGCAACGCATTGAGGACGACCACGCCGAAGATGATCGAGGCGTCCACCCACAGGCCCAGCATCGCCTTGGTGAAACCCGCCACGAGCAGGACATAGATCAGGACGTTGTGGAACTGCGCGAGCAGGCGCCCGAGCGGCCCGCGCCGCTTGCCTTCGGGCAGCCGGTTGGGACCATGTTTCTGCAGCCGGGCCGAGGCCTCGCCCGCCCCCAGTCCGTTGCGGCCATCGGTGGCGAGACGCTGCTCGACCTCGCCAACCGGCATGGCGTGCCAGGCGGTTCCATCGCCGTTGGCGCCCGACTTCGTCGTTGCGTCCATGGTCGTGTCCTCCGGCCAGCGTCTTGGCGACAGGCCGCGACCGCATTCTTGCGGATGGCGATCAGCCCGGCAACCGGCAGGCACGCTCCGCACGCCCGGCATCCGTTACCGCGGAGGGTGCAGCGACTCGCGCTCGCGCTGGTGGATCCCGGCGACGTCGCGCCCGAGGAAGTAGTCGAGGAAGGTGCGGATCACCGCGATCGCGCCCAGTTGCCCGATCACTTCCCACGACGGTGCGACCGAGGATTCGATGATGTCGGCCGCGAACTGGAAGTCAGGCCGGCCACCAGCCAGCGCGCATAACCCAACCATAGCGCGCGCCGTTCGTGACCGGCGATTTCCTTCCGGTCGCCACCAGCCACATGGCCACGGCGAACGTGTACACGGTGGCGCCGGCGATCAGCAGCAGCGCCATCAGGTCGATGGCGGCGATCACCGGCTCGCTCGACGCGTAGAGCCAGTGCCTGAGCATGCCC
>JAGHZW010000172.1:24099-41909 GCA_017745195.1 Pseudoxanthomonas sp.
GGTCGCGATGGGCCTTGGCCCTTTCACACCTGCCGATGCTGGACTCGGCCGCCGTCGATGCCGCACGGCGTTGGCGTGGCGGACTACTTGCCCTGCGACTGCGCCCCGGGCTTGCCGGCTGCACTTGCGGGCGCTCCACGCCGGCCTCCGGGGATGGCTGGTAGCTGGCGTACTCCCACGTCTTCTGTGCCGCCTGGCCGGCGCTGCACGGAGCAGACTGGTACGACACCGCACCGTCGCCAACGCACTTGAATACCTGTTGTGCGCAAGCGGAGAACGGCATCACGGCAAGCGTCAACGCCACGGATATCCGGTGAACCATGGGCTCCTCCCGATCGTCCTCGGGAGTGTAGGCAGGCCGATCGCGCGCCGGCGTCGGTCGGACAGGCGGTGCCGTGTCAGAAATGTCCGGGAATATCAGTGCGTGCTGAACCGCACCCATCAATGCGCCCTGGCCGTCAGGCGATTACCAGGGCGACTGCGCCTGCGTAGCAGGAGGCCCGGGGAACGTCTCAAGCATCGCGCCGGACGTTCCTGCCTGCTTCAGAGCGACGTCTCCACGTACGCGTAGATGTAGTTGGAGCCGCCATCCACGCTGCCCAGCAGCCGCGAACTGGCGAAGATGCCCGAGCGGTGCGAGACGCCGAAGCCGAAGTAGGTCTGTTTCAGGCGTTCCGAGCCGAACACGTCGCCGATGCTGACGTCGATGCTCGGATCCAGGTAGTTGAGCAGTTTCGACGTCGGCC
Source organism: Pseudoxanthomonas sp. (assembly GCA_017745195.1). Classification (GTDB taxonomy): domain Bacteria; phylum Pseudomonadota; class Gammaproteobacteria; order Xanthomonadales; family Xanthomonadaceae; genus Pseudoxanthomonas. The sequence goes on from JAGHZW010000172.1 coordinate 24,846, forward strand.
GTTCGCGCCGGTCCTGGCTCAGCACCTCCGGCGATGGCACATGGTTGGCGTACGAGATGCCCGCCCCCATGCCGAGCCGGGTGTTGACCCGGTGGCTCCACGGGAAGCCGTAGAAGAAGCCCTTCATGTAGGCATCGATCTGCCACGAATCCGGCTGCACGCGGGTCGTCTCGTTGCGATACAGCAGGCCGACATAGCCGTGGAAATCCAGCGGCCAGCCGTTGACCCGCTCGATGAACGGCTTGCCCAGGTGCAGGCCGGTCACGCTGCTCGGGAAGTCGTCGTCGATCGACAGGCAGCGCAGGGTGATGATCTTGACCATGTGGCAGCCGTCGGCCGACGCCCGGCCGTAGAACAGCTTCATCAGCAGGGGCACGCCCTCGTCGTCCCAGCGGGCCGTTGGCGTGCCGAAGTCGTAGACCGCGCCGGCGAAGACGGCCGGCTGCACGCCGTCGCGGATGATCGGGCTGTCGCGGACGACGCTGTCGTGCATGGTGACGGCCACGCCGCCGATCAGGCGCCAGTTCTGGAGGAAACCGTAGGTGCCGTACAGGCCGACCGTGTAGTCGGTGCCGCGCCCCGGCGCGTAGGCCGGCCTGTCGGCGGTGGCCTCGTCCGGCTTCACGCCGTAGTAGTAGTTGTTCAGGTCGCCGTCGCGGAACGCGATGCTGACGTCCGGACGCAGGCTCCAGCGATCGCCGCTCCAGGTGTACGAGTAGCCCAGCCTCAGTTCGCTGCCGTTGGAGTTGTCGCTCACGTCCGCCAGCGCGGTGGCCCGCAGCGTGCCCCACGACAGCGTGTGGCGGTAGCGCAGGCCCAGGTCGGCGCCGGCGTTGCGAGGGGCCATGCCCTCCAGCGCGTCGGGTACGTCGTCCTCGGCGAAACCTTCCAGGCGTCGCGACAGGAACGCATCGAACCGGTGGGTGCCGTCGTCGACGAACTTGAAGCCGGCACGGTCGGCGTTGAGGAAGAAGTGCTCGCCCTCGTACAGGTACAGCGGCAGCAGGTCGCTGCGCTGGCCATCGTCCAGGTACGGAGATTCCTCGAAACGGTAGAGAAAGCCCAGGCCAGCGCTCCCGGGGTCGTCGATCAGGTCGGTGATCGCGTCGGTGTCGACCTGGGCGCTTGCGGTCGTGCTGGCCAGGACGCTTGCGAATGCACAGGCGAGCAGCATGCGCGTGCGCGTGCCGGCCCGGTCCATGTTGCGATTGCCGCGCGGCATCCGGACTCCCGGATGGGTGCCACACGCAGGTGCGGACATTCCGTTCCTCCCGTGCAATGCATGGATGGCGCCCAGGCCGTTTCCATGGCCACGGCCTGGGTCTCTGCGGCACCGTTCCTGGAGCCCGCCTCATCTTTACATCGCCTTCTGCCCGCTGTCGAACGGATGCATCCTCCCCCCGATCACCCTTGCGCATGTCGCCGCTGGGAGAGTATGAAGACCTGGCAATGCCGTTCGAACCTGCGCTCCCCCGGATTTCCGGCGTGCCGCACGTGCCGGAAAGGTGGAGGGACCCCAGCGCCTTCCCCGCAACACTCCCACACAATGGAGAAACCGATGAAACGGCAGATCATCAGCGGTGCATTCCTGGTCCTGGGCATCGTCTTCATGTCAGGGTGCGCCACCCATGGCAGCCCGGGTACGTTCACCCGCTCGGAAGTCGGGCGGCAGCAGACCGTGGAACAAGGCACCGTCACCGCGGTGCGCGCGGTTACCATCCAGAACGACGCGCGCGGCGTGGCCACCGCCACCGGTGCGGTCCTCGGTGGTCTGGCGGGAAGCACCATCGGCGGCGGCCGTGGCCAGACCGCGGCGACCGTCGGCGGCGCAGTGGCCGGTGGCGCCGCGGGCCATGCGATCGCCGGTACCACCCGTCCCGGCGTGGAAGTGACGGTCCAGCTGGACTCCGGCAGGACAGTGGCGGTCGCGCAGGATGGCGACGCCAACCAGTTCCGTCCCGGCGACAGGGTCAGGGTCTCGTCCGACGGCGTTACCACGCGCGTCACCCGCTGACCGCCGCCCGCAACCAGAAAAGCGCCCCGGCCCGGTCCGGGGCGTTTTTTTGCCAAAGTCCATTGAAAACAAAAACTTGAAACGAATTCCTGGCGAAGATCCTGCCGACGCTTGACTCTGGAGCGCGCTCCAGGGTTGAAACTGGGCGCACCGGACCTTTGCGGGAATGCAATGAACATCGGCCAGCTGGCGCGCCAGGCAGGCGTGCCGATCGACACCATCCGCTACTACGAGCGCGAGCGCATCCTGCCGCCGCCCGCGCGCAGCGCCAACGGCTACCGGCACTACGGGCCGGGGGACGCGCGGCGCCTCAACTTCGTACGCCGGGCCAAGGAGCTCGGCTTCACTCTCGACGAAATCCGCAGCCTGCTCGCGCTCAGCGATGCGCGCCACGCGGACATGGCCAGCGTGCGCGGCGCCGCACAGGAAAAGCTCGAACTCATCCAGCAGCGCATCGCCGAACTGGAGCGCGTGCGCGATGCGCTACGCGTGCTCGTCGACGCCTGCCCCGGGCATGGAGGGCTGGGCGATTGCCCGATCATGTCCGCGCTGTCCGGAGATAGCCATTGAACAGCCACGCCTCCAACCCGCCTTCGCCCACCGCTGGCGGCAGCTGCTGCCACGGTCACGGCCACGCGCATGCCGTCGTGGCCGCGCCGGCCCGCAGCGACAACGTGCGCGATCCGGTCTGCGGCATGACCGTCGATCCCGCGCGCACGCCGCACCATGCCACGCTCGACGGCACCGACTGGCACTTCTGCTCGGCGCGCTGCCGCGAGCGCTTCGTCGCCGAACCGTCGAAGTACCTCGATCCGGCGGCGCACCAGGACGATGCGCCGGCAATGCCTGCCGGAACGACCTACACCTGCCCGATGCACCCGGAGATCCTGCGCGACGGTCCGGGCATCTGCCCGATCTGCGGCATGGCCCTGGAGCCGCTGGCGCCCAGCCTGGATGACGGCGAGAACCCGGAGCTGACCGACTTCCGTCGCCGGTTCATCGTCTCGCTTCCGCTGAGCGCGGCGGCCATGGCGCTGGCCATGGCTGGCCACCAGATCCACGGGCTCACGGCGCCGACCCGGACCTGGCTGGAGCTGGCGCTGGCCACGCCGGTCGTGCTCTGGGCCGGCTGGCCGTTCCTGCAGCGCTGGTACGGTTCGATCGCGACCCGCAATCCGAACATGTGGACCCTGATCGGCACCGGCGTGCTGGCCGCCTATCTCTACAGCCTGGTCGCCACGCTGGCGCCGGGCTGGTTCCCGCCGGCTTTCCACGAACACGGGCGCGTCGGCGTCTATTTCGAGGCCGCCGCGGTCATCGTCTCGTTGACCCTGCTCGGCCAGCTGCTCGAACTCAAGGCGCGATCGCGCACCTCGTCGGCGATCCGCGCCCTGCTGGAACTGGCGCCGGCGAGCGCACGGCGCCTGAACGCCGATGGCGGCGAGGAAGACGTGCCATTGGCGCAGGTGCGCACCGGTGATCGCCTGCGGGTGCGGCCGGGCGAGAAGGTGCCGGTCGATGGCGTGGTGCTGGAAGGCCGTTCGCACGTGGACGAGTCCATGCTCACCGGCGAATCCATGCCGGTGGCCAAGGAGGTCGGCGAAGCGGTCGTCGGCGCGACCCTCAACGGCAGCGGCGCGCTGGTGATCCGCGCCACCCAGGTCGGCGAGGCGACGGTGCTGGCCCGCATCGTGCAATTGGTTGCGCAGGCACAGCGCTCGCGCGCGCCGATGCAGAGGCTCGCCGACCGCGTCTCGTACTGGTTCGTGCTCGCCGTGGTCGGCGTGGCGGCGCTCTCGTTCCTGGCCTGGGGACTGTTCGGGCCCGAGCCGTCATGGACGCGCGCGATCGTGCATGCGGTCTCGGTGCTGATCATCGCCTGCCCCTGCGCACTGGGCCTGGCCACGCCGATGTCGGTGATGGTCGCCACCGGCCGGGCTGCGCATTCGGGCGTCCTGTTCCGCGATGCCGAGGCGATCGAACGCCTGCGTGAGGTGGACACGATCGTGGTCGACAAGACCGGCACCCTGACCGAAGGGCGTCCCGCCTTCCGCCACGCCGCCGCGGCCGGCGCGTACGACGAAGCACGCGTCGTGCAGCTGGCGGCCAGCCTCGATGCCGGCAGCGAACATCCGCTGGCCCATGCCATCGTCGCCGAAGCGCGACGCCGCGGGCTGCCCCTGCTGCCGGCCAGCGACTTCGAATCCGGCGCGGGCACGGGCGTGCGCGGGTACGTGGAAGGGCACGCGCTGCTGCTGGGCTCGCCCGCGCTGATGCGCGACAGCGGGATCGACTGCGCCGGCCTGGAGGCGCGGGCCGCCGCGCTGCGCAGCGAGGGCGCGAGCGTCGTGTTCCTGGCGGTCGATGGCGTCGCCGCGGGCCTGCTTGCGGTCGCCGATCCGGTCAAGGCCAGCACGCCCGAAGCGCTTGCGCGGCTGCACGCGGCCGGCCTGCGCATCGTCATGGCCAGCGGCGACGGCCAGGCGACCGCACAGGCGGTGGGCCGGCAGCTGGGCATCGACGAGGTGCACGGCGAGATGACGCCCGATGGCAAAGTCGCCCTGCTCGCGCGTCTGCGCGCGGAAGGACGGCGCGTGGCGATGGCCGGCGACGGCATCAACGATGCGCCGGCGCTGGCCGCCGCCGACGTCGGCATCGCGATGGGCACCGGCACCGACGTGGCCATGTCCAGCGCACAGGTCACGCTGGTCAAGGGCGATCTGCGCGGGATCGCCGATGCGATCGCGATTTCCAGCGCGACCGTGCGCAACATGCGCCAGAACCTCGGCTTCGCCCTGCTCTACAACGGCCTGGGCGTGCCGGTCGCCGCCGGCGTCCTGTATCCGTTCACCGGCCTGGTCATGTCGCCGATGCTCGCCGCGCTGGCGATGAGCCTGAGCTCGGTGTCGGTGGTGGGCAACGCGCTGCGGCTTTCCTTCAGTCGCGGGCGCGCGGGTTGAATGCGATCGCAGATGAATGCTTCACGACGTGGCATGCCAGCTGAACCCATTACGTTCCGCTAGCAAACGTTCCACCCGCGTTTCACCGCGGCCGGCATAGGTTGCATGTGCGGTCAATGCCGGCCGCGCGATCGGAACCGCCGTCATGGCCAACCAGAAAAACCAGAACGATCAGCAGCGCCAGAAGCAGAACCAGACCCCGTCGGACCAGAACCGCCAGCACCAGCAGTGGCAGGACCAGAACGAGCAGCAGAAGAAGAACCCGCAGCAGCGCCCGCAGCAGGACGACCAGCATCGCCAGCAGCGTTGAGCCATGCACGCGTACGCTGGCACACCAACGCCCTGGCGCACGCCACAAAGAAAACGGGCCCGCATCGCTGCGGGCCCGTTTGCTGTTTGGCGTCCCCACGGGGATTCGAACCCCGGTCGCTACCGTGAAAGGGTAATGTCCTAGGCCTCTAGACGATGGGGACTTGAACCTGCCGCCCCTCCGGCCAAATGGCGCGGAGTTGGTGGAGCCAGCCGGGATCGAACCGGCGACCTCTTGCATGCCATGCAAGCGCTCTCCCAGCTGAGCTATGGCCCCACGAAGCTGAGGAGTGAAATTGTATTCAGCATTTTCGGAACGCGCAAGCCTTCTCGTGAAATTTTTCTTTCGCGGTGCCTGCAACCGTTACCACGACGCTCATTCCACCTGCGGCCGCAGCTGCGGATCCAGCGCCACGCGCTCGTCGAACACGAAGCAGCGCCCCTCGTAGCCCTGTCCGCCCACCTGCTCGAAGTAGCCGAGGATGCCGCCCTCCAGCTGCAGCACGTTGTCCATTCCATCCTGGCGCATCCATAGCGCGGCCTTCTCGCAACGGATGCCGCCGGTGCAGAAGCTCACGACCGTGGCCTCGCGCAGCGCCTCGCGATGCGGCGCCAGGGCCGCCGGCAGTTCGGTGAAGCGGGTGATCGGCAGGGTCAGCGCGCCGGCGAACGTACCGTGCTCCACTTCCTGGACGTTGCGGGTGTCGAGCAGGACCACCGGACGGCCCTCGTCGTCGAGCCCGCCCTGCTCCAGCCAGCGCGCCAGCGTGCGTGGATCCACCGCCGGCGCGCGTGCGCCGCTAGCCAGCGGCGTGGCCGCGGGATGGCGGAAGCTGATGATCTCGGCCTTCACCTTGACCTTCAGCTGCGCGAACGGCTCGCGCGTGCTGTGGCTGTACTTGGCTTGCAGGCCGGCAAAGCGCGGATCACCGCGCAGCCCGTCGATGAAACCGCGCACGGCCGGCTCCTCGCCGGCCAGGAACAGGTTGATGCCTTCGGCGGCGACCAGGATGGTGCCCTTGAGCGCAGCCTGCCCGGCCGCGGCATGCAGCCGCGCGGCAAGCTCGTGGGGATCGTCCAGCGGGGCGAAGTGGTAAGCGGCGACATTCAGCATGCGCGCATTGTAAGAGGCCGCCCCGCGGCGCCCGCGGAATCAGGCCGGGCCGGGGCGCGCCGGTGCCATCCCGTTCAGCGCAGCAGCATCCAGGGCAGCGCCAGGACCAGCAGCAGGATCGCGACGATCGCGGCCAGCCGCGGCAGGACGTAGCCGGGCCTGCGCCGCAGCAGGTCGAGGAAGCCCTCGCGCCCGTGCTGCCGCACGTCTTCGCGGGCCTGTTCCCGGCGGGAGTCCTGGTAGCTGTCGAGCAGGCGCCGCGCCCCCGGGTAGGCGGCGGCGTCGCGCAGCCACAGCCCGCCGTTGGAAATGCCCCATGGGCCGGGTCGCGTCTCGTACCAGTCCACGCCGTGCGTAGTCAGCAGCTGGCGGACCTCGTCGGCTTCGTCCTCGGGCACGTTGCGCAGGTTGAACAGCAGTTTCGCCATGCGCGGATCATATCGCCGCGCACGGGCACCGGCGGTGCATGGGTTACCCTTGCCGCCCCCATATTCCGCCATGAACGCCCCGATGTCGCGCCGCGTACCCGCCCTGCTCTGCCTGCTTTCAGTCCTGTTCCTGGCCGCCTGCGGCGTCGGCTCCGACGCGATCCCGCCCGGTGGCAGCGTGGCCGAGCTGCAGCGCATCGACGACCGGGTCGGCACCGGCGCCGTGGCCACCAGCGGCAGCGACGTGACCGTGCACTACACCGGCTGGCTGTACGACCAGCACGCCGCCGACAGGCGCGGGATGAAGTTCGACAGTTCGCACGACCATGGCGAGCCGTTCACGTTCCTGCTCGGCGCCGGCCAGGTGATCCGCGGCTGGGACGATGGCGTCGCCGGGATGCAGGTCGGCGGCAAGCGCACGCTGCTCATCCCGTCCGGCTATGCCTACGGCCGCAGCGGTGCCGGCGGCGTGATCCCGCCGAACGCCTCGCTGGTGTTCGAAGTCGAACTGCTCGACGTCAAGCCGCACTGATCCGCGATGCCGACCGCCCCGCCCATGCCCGCAGCGTCCTGGACCCTGCCCGGCCTGGCCGTCATCGGTGGTGGCCCGGCCGGGCTGATGGCGGCCGAGGTCGCGCGCGCGGCCGGGGTCGAGGTCGACCTGTTCGAGGCCAAGGGCTCGGTCGGGCGCAAGTTCCTGATCGCCGGCAAGGGCGGCCTGAACTTGACCCACGCCGAACCGATGCCCGGCTTCGCCGGCCGCTACGGTCCGCGCGCCACCGAGGTCGCCGCCTGGCTGCGCGAGTTCGGCCCGGACGACCTGCGCGAATGGGCACGCGGCCTCGGCGTGGAGACCTACGTCGGCACGTCCGACCGCGTGTTTCCGCTGGACCGCAAGGCCGCGCCGCTGCTGCGCGGCTGGGTCCGCCGGCTCAAGGACCAGGGCGTGCGTTTCCACGTGCAGCACCGCTGGCGCGGCTGGGACACCGATGGCCGACTGGTCTTCGACACGCCCGACGGCGAGCGCCGCCTGCAGACCGCAGCGACGGTGCTGGCACTGGGTGGTGCCAGCTGGCCGGAGCTGGGTTCCGACGGCGGCTGGGTGCCGGCGCTGGAAGCGCGCGGCATCGAGGTCGCGCCGCTGGTGCCGAGCAACTGCGGCTTCGACATCGGCTGGAGCGGGCATTTCGCCCAGCGCCACGCCGGCGCGCCGATCAAGCCCGTGGTCGCGCACTGGCGCGGCGCCGATGGCGGCGAGCATGCCCTGCAGGGCGAATGCGTCGCCACCGCGACCGGCATCGAGGGCAGCCTGGTCTATGCGCTGTCGGCCACGCTGCGCGACGCGATCGCCCGCGACGGGGCGACGACGCTGTGGCTGGACCTGCGGCCCGGACGCGACGTCGAGCGCCTGCGCCGCGACCTGTCGCGGCCGCGCAACGGTCGCAGCCTCAGCGAGCACCTGCGCCGGCAGGCCGGTGTGGACGGAGTCAAGGCCGCGCTGCTGCGCGAGGTCCTGCCCGCCGACGCGCTGCTGGACATGGAGCGGATTGCCGTCGCCCTCAAGCGCCTGCCGCTGCGGCTGCGCGCGCCGCGGCCGGTGGCCGAGGCGATCAGCAGCGGCGGTGGCGTACGCCTTGAAGTGCTCGACGACGGCCTGATGCTGGCCGCGCTGCCCGGCGTGTTCTGCGCCGGCGAGATGCTGGACTGGGAAGCGCCGACCGGGGGCTACCTGCTCACCGCCTGCTTCGCCAGCGGCCTGCGCGCCGGACGTGCCGCGGCCGGCCGGCTGCTGCGCAACGGCTAGGCGTCGACGCGGTCGCCGCGCTGCAGCGCCTGGCGCTGTTCGCGGCTGATGACGTCGGGCTCGCGCAGCGGCCTGCCCTGCCCGTCGAAGAACGGCGCTCCGGCGCGCTTGCCGCGCAGGCGTGCGGCGATGACCGGCCCGAAGATGCGCAGGCCGCCTGACAGGAGGCGCAGCGGCGACGAAGCGACCGGCGCGGTGGCCGAGGCGGTGTTGGCCACGATCCGGTCGCGCGGCCCGAGCGCGGCGTCGACCGCCGCCGGGGTCGCATCCAGCCAGGTCGCCACCAGTCCGGTGTAGAACAGCTTCGGGTCGCGCGAGGTGTTGGCCAGCGGCGTGCGGCAGCAGGCGGCGTACCAGCGCAGCAGCCCCTTCGGGCCCATCGACATGCAGGCCACGTTGCCGGCGCCGGCGGTGATCCGGACCGCATCCGGCGCCGCGGCCACGATGTCGGTGCCGCCGCGCGCGTCGAGGACGCCAGGCTGGCCGAGGAAGCGGGCGAACGCCTGGCAGTCGCGGCAGTAGCAGGTCGCGCGCGCATGCACGCGCTCCAGCTCGAGCTCGCCTTTGACCTGTCCGCACCTGCACTGCAGCGGCATGAGCATGGCGACCTCCTGGTGTCCGCGGCCCGGCGGGCCCTGTCGCCGCAAGGGTACCCGAAAGCCGATGCGCGGCTCCCGCATTCAAGTCCCGCGCACCGGTGCCGATACGGGGAACCATGGACATCCTCAGCATCGTTGGTCTGCTGCTGGCGTTGGCGGCTCTGGTCGGCGGCAGCATCCTCAAGGGCGCCGGCGTCGGCGCGCTGTGGTCTTCGGCCGCGTTCGTGATCGTGATCGTCGGCACGATCGCGGCGATCTTCGTGCACACGCCACCGCCGGTGTTCAAGCGCGCCCTGCGCATCGCCGGCTGGATCCTCAAGCCGCCAGCGGCCGACCGCGAGGCGCTGATGGCGCAGATCCTGGACTGGAGCAACATCGCCCGCCGCCAGGGTCTGCTCGGGCTGGAGCAGCAGGTCGCCGAACAGGGCGACCCGTTCCTGAAGAAGGGCCTGCAGATGCTGGTCGACGGGGTCGAGCCGGAGCAGATCCGGCACATGCTGGAAATCGACCTCGACGGCCAGGAGCACCAGGACCTGGCCGCGGCCAAGGTGTTCGAGGGCATGGGCATCTATGCGCCGACCCTGGGCATCATCGGCGCGGTGTTCGGCCTGATCGCGGTGATGAAGAACCTGGCCGACCCGAGCAAGCTCGGCCACGGCATCGCCGCCGCGTTCACCGCGACCATCTACGGCATCGCCTCGGCCAACCTGTTCTTCCTGCCGGTGGCGTCCAAGCTCAAGAGCGTGATCGCCCGCCGCACCGGCGAGCGCGAGATGATCATCGAGGGCCTGATCGCGATCGCCCAGGGCGAGAACCCGCGCAACATCGAATCCAAGCTCGCCGGCTTCCTGCACTGAGGCCCCCTGGCAATGGCGCGCAGGAAGAAGCACGAGGAACACGGCAACCACGAGGCGTGGGCGATTCCGTACGCCGACCTGATGACCCTGCTGCTGGCCTTCTTCGTGGTCATGTACGCGATCTCCTCGCTCAACGAGGGCAAGTACCGGGTCATGGCCGATGCGCTGACCGCCGCGTTCGGCGGCGCGCCGCGCACCATCAACCCGGTGCAGGTCGGCAACCACCAGTTGCAGGGCGCCGACTACGACCGGCCCTCGCCGATCAAGTCCGGCGCCAAGCAGGGGCCGTCGGCGCCCTCGCCCGCGCCCAACCCGACCCTGCTGCCGTCGCTGGCCTCGCACATGCGCACCGGCCAGCCGATGGACGTGACCAGCACCGAGGCCGTGCGCCGCGCCCGCCGCCAGCTCGGCGACATCGCCACGCAGATGGAGAACGCGCTGGCCTCGCTGGTCGAGGCCAAGCTGATCACCATCAAGCGCTCGGACCTGTGGCTGGAGGTCGAGATCAACAGCGACATCCTGTTCGACACCGGCTCGGCCGCGCTGGACCTGACCGCGCGCGGCGTGCTGGCCAAGCTGGCCGCGGTGCTGCACGACACGCCCAACCCGGTGCGGGTCGAGGGCTATACCGACAACCAGCCGATCAGCACCGCCGCGTTCCCGTCGAACTGGGAGCTGTCGGCCGCGCGCGCGGCCAGCGTGGTCCACCTGTTCGCCAGCCAGGGCGTGGCCCAGGAACGGCTGGCGATGGTCGGCTACGGCGAGTACCGGCCGCGCGCCGACAACGCCACCGAGGAAGGCCGCAACCGCAACCGGCGCGTGGTCCTGATCGTGCTGGCCGACCCCGACGACGACATGCCGGCGCCGGACGCGGTCAAGACCGTGGCCGGCGCGCCGATATCGGCATTGGACGCACCGTCCGTGGCCGGCACCGGCCCGGTCGCGGTCGGCGCAAACCCCTAGGAGAGGACCGGACCATGCGCGTGTGGGCGATCGCCAACCAGAAAGGCGGCGTGGGCAAGACCACGACCACCCTAGCCCTGGGCCGCGGCCTGGCCCTGCGCGGCCAGCGCGTCCTGCTGGTCGACCTGGACCCGCATTCGTCGCTGACCCGTGCCTTCGGCGTGCCCACCGAGCCGGCGCCGGAAGGTGTACTCGAGCTGTTCGCCACGCCACCGCAGCCGCTGGCCGCGCTGGCCAGGCCCAGCGCTATCGAGAACCTGTCCTACGTCTGCGCGCAGACCGCGCTGGCCACCCTGGAGCGGCGCAGCGCCAACCAGCCCGGCCTCGGCCTGGCGCTGTCGCAGGCGCTGGCCCGGCACAGCGGCCAGCACGACCACGTACTGCTCGACTGCCCGCCGACCCTGGGCCTGCTGATGATCAATGCGCTGGCCGCGGCCGACCGCGTGGTGATCCCGACCCAGGCCGAACCGCTGGCCCTGCACGGCCTGGCCGGCATGCGCCGCACCGCGGAGATGGTCGAGCGCTCGCGGCGCCGGCCGCTGCCGGTGTCGGTCCTGCCTACCCTCTACGACCGCCGCACCCGCGCCGGCCAGGAAGCGCTGAAGAAGATGCAGGAAGACCACGGCGAACGCGTCTGGGAAGACGCGATCCCGGTCGACACCCGCCTGTGCAACGCCGAGCTGCTGGTCCAGCCGGTCGGCGAGGAAGGCGGTTATCCGGGCCGGGCACTGTCCAGCTACCGGCGTGCGCTGGAATGGATCCTGGCCGCCGAGACCGGGCAGCCGCTGGAGCGCGCCGCGTGATCCCGGCGGCCGTGCTCGACGAATACCTGGACGACCTGCTGGTGGCTGCGCCGCCGCCGATGCAGATGCATGTGCCGGCATCGGCCCCGGCCCCGGCACCCGCGCGGGCCGCCGCGGCCGCGATCGTGGCGCTACCGCCAGTGGTGGACGCCATCGCCGCGCCCGCGTCGACGGCGGGCGCGCCGCCCCCCCCTGCGGCGCGGCCGGCACGCCTTCCGGCGTCCACGCCTGCGCCGCGCGCCGCCATCGCCGTGGAGCCTGACGTCCCGCTGCAGCACCGCCGCGCCGCCGACCGCAGCTCGCGCTGGTTGCGCCTGCGCTGCGCCAGCCAAGCCTACGGGCTGGAACTGCTCAAGGTGCAGGAGGTGGTCCTGCCCACCCCGCTGCTGCCGTTGCGCGGCACGCCCCTGGCCATGCTCGGGGTGATGAACCTGCGCGGCCAGGTGGTGCCGGTGATGGACCTGGGCGTCCATCTCGGCCAGCTGGCGCAGGTCGCCAGCGCGGCGACCCGGATCGTGGTCCTCGAGGAAAAGGGCGAGACCCTGGGCCTGCTCGTATCGGCGGTCGAGGACGTGGTCAACCTCACCGACCAGCAGATCGAGGCGCCCGACGCCACCCGCGTCGGCCGCATCCACAGCGACCTGTTCCGCGGCATCGCCCGCCAGTCCGGCGACCCGGTGATCCTGCTCGACGCCTCCGAACTGCTGGCCCCGGGCGCCGGCACCCAGCGCTAAAGGTCCACGCATGGCGGCCGCTACCTGTTCCGATCCCGATTGCGGAGACGCGATGGAAACCGTGTCCCTGGGCGAGGACCTCGGCATCGAGGCCAGCGCCGACCTCAAACAGCGCCTTGCGGCGCACCTGGAAGCGCCCGCGGTGGCGCTCGATGGCGGTGCCGTGCGGCGCGTCCATACCGCGGCCATGCAGGTGCTGTGCGCGTTCTTCCGCAGCCGCGCCGAACAGGGCCGCAGCACCGAGCTGGTCGCCTGCAGCGACGCCTTGCGCGATGCGGCCCGCCTGCTCGGCCTGGCCGGTCCGCTCGGCCTGGCCACCAACGAACACGCAACGAAACAAACCGTGGAGAACGCCGCATGAGCGCACGCATTCTGGTAGTGGACGATTCGGCCTCGATGCGCCAGATGGTGTCCTTCGCCCTGACTTCCGCCGGCTTCGCCGTGGACGAGGCCGAGGACGGCCAGGTCGCGCTGGGCCGCGCCCAGGGCCAGCGCTTCAACGCGGTGGTGACCGACGTGAACATGCCGAACATGGATGGCATCGCGCTGATCCGCGCCCTGCGCGGCCTGCCCGACTACAAGTTCACCCCGATGCTGATGCTGACCACCGAGTCGGCCGCCGACAAGAAGGCCGAAGGCAAGGCCGCCGGCGCCACCGGCTGGCTGGTCAAGCCGTTCAATCCCGAGCAGCTGGTCGCCACCGTCCAGAAAGTCCTCGGCTGATCCGCCGCCACCGCATCCACCGCACCTGAGCGCGTCGCCATGAGCATGGACCTGCAACGCTTCCACGCCACCTACTTCGAGGAGAGCCGCGAAGGACTCGACGCGATGGAGGCCGGCCTGCTCGCGCTGGAAGGCGGCAGCCTCGATCCGGAGGTGGTCAACTCGGTGTTCCGCGCCGCGCATTCGATCAAGGGCGGTGCGGCGACGTTCGGCTTCGAGAAGATGGCCGCGCTGACCCACGTGCTGGAAACGCTGCTGGACGAGATCCGCGCCGGCAAGCGTGCGCTGGCGGCCAGCGCGGTGGACGCGATGCTCGGTTCGGTCGACGTGCTGCGTGCGCTGCTGGCCGAGGCCGACCAGGGCAAGCCGGCCGATCCGGCCGCGGTGGCGGCCGTGCACGCGCGCCTGGCCCAGGAACTGGGCGGCGGCGGCGAAGCCACCGTCGCGACCGCGGCGGAACCGGAGCCGGAAGGCTGGAACATCGCCTTCGCCCCGGCACCGTCGCTGTTCATGAGCGGCAACGATCCGCTGCGCATCCTGCGCGAGCTCGAGCACCTGGGCCGGCTGGACGTGTCCGCGCGCCTCGAGCGCCTGCCCGGCTTCGCCCAGCTCGACCCGCTGGAAGCGTGCATCGCCTGGGACCTGGGCCTGCACGGCAAGGTGCCGCGCAGCGCGATCAACGATGTGTTCGCCTGGGTGGTGGACGACTGCGAGCTGGACATCCAGCCGCAGGTGGCCGCCGCGACCGCCGTGGTTGCCACCGCGCCGGCCGTGGCGGCCACGCCGCCCGTGGCCGCGGCCGCTGCGGCGCCGGCGTCCGCCGCGACCGCCGAGGCCGAAAGCTCGATCCGGGTCAGCGTCGACAAGGTCGATGCGCTGATCAACCTGGTCGGCGAACTGGTCATCACCCAGGCCATGCTCAAGCAGGTCAGCGGCGGGCTCGACCCGACCCTGGCCGAGCGGCTCACCGCCGGCCTGGAACTGCTCGAACGCAACACCCGCGATCTGCAGGAAGCGGTGATCGGCGTGCGCATGCTGCCGGTGGATGCGGTGTTCCGCCGCTTCCCGCGCCTGGTCCGCGACCTGTCGGCGCGACTGGGCAAGCAGGTGCGGCTGCGCACGATCGGCGAAGGCACCGAGCTGGACAAGGGCCTGATCGAGAAGATCGCCGACCCGCTCGTGCACCTGGTCCGCAACTCGATCGACCACGGCCTGGAATCGCCGGAAGCGCGCCGCGCGGCGGGCAAGGACGAGACCGGCACGATTACCCTGGCCGCGTCGCACCAGGGCGGGCACATCGTCATCGAAGTGGCCGACGACGGCCGCGGCCTCAACCGCGAACGGATCCTGGCCAAGGCCCACGAGCGCGGCCTGCAGGTGCCGGACAACCCGAGCGACGCGCAGGTCTGGGACCTGATCTTCCAGCCCGGCTTCTCCACCGCCGAGCAGGTCACCGACCTGTCCGGACGCGGCGTGGGCATGGACGTGGTGCGCAAGAACATCCAGGCGCTGGGCGGCGAGGTGCAGCTGGAAAGCGGCGCCGGCCGCGGCACCCGCGTGGTGATCCGGCTGCCGCTGACCCTGGCCATCCTCGACGGCATGGTCGTGTCCACCGGCGGCGAGATCCTGATCCTGCCGCTCAACCACGTGCTGGAAGCGCTGCAACCGCAGGCCGCGGACATCCGCACCGTCGCCGGCGACGGCCGCGTGCTGCGCGTACGCGGTGAATACCTGCCGCTGCTGTCGCTGGCCGGCCACTACGGTTTCCGCGACGACGGCGGCGAATCGCTGGTGGTGGTGGTCGAAGGCGACGGCCAGAAGATCGCGCTTGAAGTCGAGGAACTGGTCGGCCAGCAGCAGGTCGTGGTCAAGAACCTGGAACGCAATTACCGGCGCGTGCCCGGCATCTCCGGCGCCACCATCCTCGGCGACGGCCGCGTCGCCCTGATCGTCGACGTCGGCGGGCTGGTCCGCCTGCGCCAGCGGCTGCCGCAGGCGGCCTGAGCCGCAACTCCTGCCGACCACAGTCGCCCCGGCGCCGTCCTGCGCCGGATGCGCGACTTGGCACATCGACATCCTGCCTCGCCGATCCGGGCGCCCGCCCCGGCCGCTCCGGTGCGTGCCCGCCGCACGCCAACGGATGCTGAAGGACGCGACTCACGTTCAGTTTTCGTCTGTCAAGTCGCCCTGCACAACGCCGCTATTCCGGGTGCACGGAACCTTTTCGTGCCGCCCGCGCCGCGGTGCGTCGCCATCGAGACGAGATACCGACATGAAGTGGTTCCAGGATCTTCCCATCGCGCGCAAGCTCGCCCTGGCCTTCAGCGTGACCACGGCGATGGCCGTGGCGCTGGGCCTGTTCGCGCTGGTGCGACTGAGCACGGCCAACGAGCAGATCAGGCAGACCAGCAGCAACTGGATGCCGGCGGTCGTCGACCTCGGCGAGATGCTGTCGCTGGTCAACGAGTACCGCACCTACGAACTGGCCCAGCTCGGCCGCCAGGGCCAGCCGGAGGAGATCGCCGACTACGACAAGCGCATCGCCGAAGCCCGCGCCAGCATCGAGGCCGCCGAAGCCGGGTACAACGCGATCGAGGCCGAATCCAGCGCAGCGGAGCTGGCGCTGTACGCCAAGGTCAAGGATGCGCGTGCCGCCTACTTCGACGCGCACGACCAGATCGCCCAGGCGATCGCGGCCGACGATTTCGCCACCGCCACGGCGCTGTCGGGCGATGCCTCGCGCAAGGCGCGGCGCGATTTCGCCGGCGCGCTCAAGGCCCTGATCGAATACAACGTGCAGGGCCTGGATGCGCAGGTGAAGGTCGCGCAGGCCGCCTATGCGCGCACCGTGGCCGCGATCTGGACGGGGGTCGGCCTGCTGGTGCTGCTGGCCGGCCTGCTCGGCTGGTCGATCGCCCGCGCCGTCTCCCGGCCGCTGCAGAAGGCCACCCGCGTCGCCGGCGACATCGCCCGCGGCCGCCTGGACAACGCCATCCGTGCCGACAGCCGCGACGAGGCCGGCCACCTGCTGGAATCGATGCGCGCGATGCAGGACCAGCTCAAGGCGGTGATCGCCGCGCAGTCGGAAATGACCGTGCGCCACGACGAAGGCCAGATCAGCTTCCGCATCGACGACAGCGGCTTCCCCGGCGACTTCGGCCGCATGGTCCGAGACACCAACGCGCTGGTCGCCCAGCACATCGGGGTCAAGATGCGCGCGGTCGAGGTGATGCGCCACTACGCCGTCGGCGACCTGTCCGTCGACATGGACCAGCTGCCAGGCGAGAAGGCGGTGATCACCGAGGCGATGGACATGTGCAAGCGCAACCTGTCGGCGATCAACACCGAGATCAGGCGCCTGGCCGGTGCCGCGGCCGCCGGCGATTTCAGCCAGCGCGGCGACGCCGACACCTACCAGCACGACTTCCGCGCGATGGTCGACGGCCTCAACAGGCTGATGGAAGCCACCGACGGCAATCTCACCCAGGTCTCGTCGCTGCTCCGCGCCGTGGCCGCCGGCGACCTCACCGCGCACATGGATGGCGACTTCCACGGGGTGTTCGCCCGCATGCGCGACGACGCCAACGCCACCGTCGCCCAGCTGACCTCCATTGTCTCCCGCATCCAGGGCGCCTCCTCGGCCATCTCCACCGCTTCCACCGAGATCGCCTCGGGCAACAACGACCTGTCGCGCCGCACCGAGCAGCAGGCCGCCAACCTGGAAGAAACCGCCGCCTCGATGGAGGAGCTGACCTC
>JAGHZW010000172.1:41996-45849 GCA_017745195.1 Pseudoxanthomonas sp.
GCGTCCTCCAGGCCCAGCGTTCGGCCACCGCGGCCAAGGAGATCAAGGCGCTGATCGAGGACTCCACCGGCAAGGTCGCCAATGGCGCGGCGCTGGCCGACCAGGCCGGCAAGACCATGGCCGAGATCGTGGCCTCGGTGCAGCGGGTGACCGACATCATGGCCGAGATCAGCGCGGCCTCGCAGGAGCAGGCCTCGGGCATCGAGCAGGTCAACCAGACCATCGTGCAGATGGACGAGACCACCCAGCAGAACGCGGCGCTGGTGGAGGAAGCCTCGGCCGCGGCCCGGGCCATGGAGGAACAGGCCGGCGGACTGGCCCAGGCCATCGCCGTGTTCCGCATCGAAGGCGGCGAACCCGACGGCCCGGCGCTGCGCCACGTCGCCTGAGCCCGATCGCGAGCGCCGGCCGGCGGGAACCCGCCGCCGGCCACGCCCCGGATGACCGCGAACGGCCCGCATGACAGCGGGCCGTCAACTTTTCCCGGCGGCGGCCGATACGCCGGTAACGGACATTCCCTGCCGCTTTCGCCGATGCCGGACGCGCACGAATCCAACGCCGCACCGCTGGACCTGGAGGACGCCGCACGCTACGTGCTGCACGAGCCCCGCGAGATCGCGCGCGTGTTGCAGTCGCTGGCCGATGCCGGGGCGCTGATCAGCGCGCACATCATGCCCGGCGGCCTGCCCTGCCCGACCGCGCTGCTGGACGTGGACCATGACGGCAACGTGCTGATCGACGGCAACCACCAGGAAAGCATCAACCAGCGGATTGCCTCCGCCCACCACCTGACCTGCGTGTCGCAGCTGGACCGGGTACGCATCCAGTTCCGCCTGCAGGCGCTGGTCCGGGTCGACAACGACGGCCGGGTCGCGTTTTCGGCGCCGGCGCCGGATTCGCTGCTGAAACTGCAGCGGCGCGAGCTCTACCGCCTGCAGCTGGTGCCGGGGCCGGTGGTGACCGTGCAGGTACCGCCGGTCGAAGCGGACGGTGCGCCGCTGCAGCTGCGCGTGCTGGACCTGAGCGGCGGCGGCCTGGCGCTGGCGGTGCGCGAGGAAGACGAAGGCCGCTTCCGTCCGCGCAGCGTGCTCGCCGGCTGCGTCCTGCGCCTGCCCGACGCCGCGCCGATGCAGGTGCAGCTGGAAGTGGCCCACCTGTGCCGGCGCGAGCCGGTGGCCGGCGCCACCCTGCGTGCCGGCTGCCGCTTCGTCGGCCTGTCGCCGCAGGTCGAAAAGCAGGTCCTGCAGTACATCTTCCGGGTCGAGCGCCAGCGCAACGCGCGCGAACGGCGCGCGGTCTGAGCCCGACTAAAGTTGCAGCCGCCACGGCCGATCTTCCTGTCGAACCGATCCGCGCCCGGCGCGGCCCGCACCGCAGGAGCGCATCCATGAGCAGCACCCAGACCCCGGACACGGGCGAATTCCTCACCTTCACCCTCGGCGAGGAGCACTACGGCGTCGACATCCTCAAGGTCCAGGAGATCCGCGGCTACGACGCGGTCACCCGCGTGCCCGACGCACCCGACTACATCAAGGGCGTGATCAACCTGCGCGGCACCATCGTGCCGGTGATCGACCTGCGCCTGAAGCTGCGCCTGCGCGAGGCGCGCTACGACGCGCTGACCGTGATGATCGTGCTCAACGTGGAGGACCGCGTGGTCGGGATCGTGGTGGACGGCGTGTCCGACGTGGTCCCGCTGTCGCAGGAGCAGATCCGCCCGACCCCGGAATTCGGCGCCGCGGTCGATACCCGCTTCATCTCGGCCATCGGCACGCTGGACGAGCGGATGCTGATCCTGCTCGACATCGAGACCCTGCTCGACAGCGCCGACCTCGGCAACGGCCCGGCGCTCGAATCGGCCGCCTGAGCGGCTCAAGTCGCGCCGCCGCGTGCCGATACGCACGTAAAGGGCCTTCGCCCGGGCCCGCCCTCTTTAGTACTGGAGCACTGAAATGAAGCCGATCGTTCGCATGTTGACCCTCGCCACCCTGCTCGGCGCACCGCTGTCCGCCCTGGCCGTCGACGCCATCCCGGCCGACCAGGCCGCCCGCTTCGTCGGCAAGGAAGGCATGGTCTGCGGCAAGGTCGAGAAGACCCGTTACGCGCAGAACTCGGAGGGCGAACCGACCTTCCTGTACATGGGCGGCGCGTTCCCGCGCCACACCTTCTCCGCGCGCATCCCCGGCGACCAGCGCGACAAGTTCCGTCCCACCCCCGAGGAACTGGAAGGTCGCGACGTCTGCGTGATCGGCACCATCCAGCGCGACGCAAGCCGCGCCGAAATCGAAGTCACGTCGCCTTCCAGCATCAAGCTCGCGACCATCAAGTGATCGCAGCGGCCCGGGCGCACGCCGTCCGGGCCGATCCTGCAGCAAACGTACGGGGGACGGTTTCATGCATTGGTTGAAGAACCTCAAGCTCACGCCCAAGCTCATGCTCGCCTTCGGCGTGGTGCTGGTCCTGATGGTGGTCCAGGGCATCGGCGCCTACATGGGCCTGGCCTCGCTCAACAGGGCCACCACGCACCTGGCCGGACAGACCATGGACACGGTGTCCACCGCGGCCGAACTGCGTGCGCTGCTTGGCGAGTTCCGCACCATTTCCTATCGCGGACTGATGCGCGCCAGCGACACGGTCAAGCAGGAGTCGCGCACCCGCGCGGCCCAGCTGGCCGGCCGCATCGAGAAGACCAGCGCCGACTACGGCAAGCTGGTCACCACGCCGGAAGAGCGCAAGCTGTTCGAGGAGTTCAACGCGTCCTGGGCCAAGGCCAAGGCCTCGTACGACTCGGTCAACGAAATGATCGACCTGCAGCTGCCGGACGACGCGATCGACACCTTCCTCGGCGAGACCTCCGACCTGCACAACGCGGCCACGGCC
Organism: Pseudoxanthomonas sp.; assembly: GCA_017745195.1. Classification (GTDB taxonomy): domain Bacteria; phylum Pseudomonadota; class Gammaproteobacteria; order Xanthomonadales; family Xanthomonadaceae; genus Pseudoxanthomonas. The sequence goes on from JAGHZW010000172.1 coordinate 44,877, forward strand.
ACGGTCGGCAAGCTGATCGAGGAAGCCGACCGCATGGCCGACAAGGCCGGCGCCGACGCCAATTCCGCCTACGCCGCATCCAGCACGCTGATCGTGCTGATGCTGCTGGCCGGCATCGCCGGCGGCATGGCCATCGCTTGGTGGCTGGCCCGCGGCCTGACCCTGGCCATGCGCGAAGCGGTGGGCGTGGCCCACGACGTGGCCGGCGGCAAGCTGGATAGCCGCATCGACGCGTCCCGCTACGACGAGATCGGCGACCTGCTCAAGGCCATGCAGCGCATGCAGCACGACCTGCGCGAGCGCACCGAGCGCGACCAGAAGGTGGCCAACGAGAACCTGCGCATCCGCACCGCGCTGGAAAGCTCGACCACCGGCCTGATCATCACCGACCGCGACCTGCAGGTGGTCTACACCAACCCGGCGCTGCAGCACATGCTCGACGGCTATGCCGAGCAGATCGTGTCGGCGCTGCCGGGCGTCGACCTGGCCCAGCTCAACGGCCAGCCGATCTCGGTGCTCGAGCACGGCGGCAAGGTCGATCCGGCGCTCATCGCCCGCCTGGAAAAGGACGGCCGCGGCCAGCGCGAGATGCAGTACGGCGGCGCCGTGTTCGCGCAGAGCATTTCGGTCATCCGCAACGCCGAGGGCGAGAACGTCGGCACCGTCTGCGAATGGCGCGACCGCACCACCGAGATCCACGTCGAGGAGGAAGTGGCCCGGATCGTGGCCTCGGCCGCGGCCGGCGACCTGTCCGGACGGATCGATACCGAAGGCAAGCACGGCTTCCTGCTGCAGCTGGCCCAGCAGCTGAACATGCTGCTCGACGCCAACTCGGTGAGCCTGTCGGAAGTTTCGCGGCTGCTGACCGCGCTGTCGCAGGGCGACCTCACCGCGCACATGGACGGCGACTTCCACGGTGTGTTCGCCCGCATGCGCGACGACGCCAACGCCACCGTCGCCCAGCTGACCTCCA
>JAGHZW010000173.1:0-13805 GCA_017745195.1 Pseudoxanthomonas sp.
TCGCGCGATACCGCGCTGGTGGCCGCCCAGATCGATGCGTTCAACACGGTGTGCCGCGAAGAAGCCGCGCGCGCCGGTGCGCACTGGATCGACATCGGCCCGGTCAGCCGCGAACGCGGAGGTGAGGTGGCGATGCTGGTCGATGACGGCCTGCATCCGTCGGCGGCGATGTACGCGCTGTGGAGCGCCTTGGCGCTGCCGGCCGCACGCGCCGCGTTGCAGGTCCGGCCGTGACCGACGCCGCGCTGCCGCCGCTGTCGGCCGAGCGCGCCCGGCGCATCGCCCGTGCATTCCTGCCCGACTGGCCGCTGGGCAACCGCTACCACTACTACTACGCGCGGGCCAAGCTGCGCAGCGACCCGCTGTATCCGGGCGTGTGCGAGGCGCTGCGCGGCACGTCGGCGCCGGTGCTCGACCTCGGCTGCGGGCTGGGCCTGCTCGCCCACGCACTGCACGAGGAAGGCATCGCCGTGCGCTACTTCGGCGTGGACCACGACGCGCGCAAGATCATCGACGCGCGCCGTGCCGCCTCGCGCAGCGACCTGGTCGATGCCGGTTTCGAGACCGTGGACCTGGCCCGTTCGCTGCCGCCGCACCGCGGCAGCGTGGCGATGCTGGACGTGCTGCAGTTCTTCACGCCCGAACGCCAGCAGGCACTGCTCGACGGCATGGTCGCCATGCTCGAACCGGGTGCGCGACTGGTGATCCGCACCGGACTGGACGATGGCAGCCGGCGCGCGCGGCTTCTTCGCGGCACACCGTGTTGAACGCATCGATCTGCGTGGCGACCAGTGTCGCATCGCGGCCCTGGGCGAAGGCGAACGGCGTCACCCCCCAGTCCGGGATCGCCAGCACCAGCACCCGCTGCGGCGCGCCGCCGGCGAAGCCGATCGCGCGCTGCAGCAGCGCCGAGAACTGCGCGCGGAATTCATCCAGCGGCCGTCCGCGGTACTGGTTGTTCACGCCGACGAGCAGGCTGACCAGCGCATGGCCGTCGCCGGGCGGCGCCTGCGCCTGCGCGGTGTCGATACCCGCGTCCAGTTCGTCGGTGGTCCAGCCGGTGGTGGCGATGATCCGCGGCTCGCCGATCGCCAGGCCCTCGCCGCGCAAGGCGGCGGCCAGCTGCACCGGCCAGCGCCCGGCCGGCTCGACGCCTTCGCCGATGGTGTAGGAGTCGCCGAGCGCCAGGAAGGCGGGCGCGGCGACGGCGGAACCGGCGTTGCCCGCCATCTCCGCTCAGGCCGCCGCGGTGCGGGCCTTGGCCTTCAGCGGCACGACCTTGGTCGCCGCTTCGGCGCGGCGCGACAGGGCGCGGTCGATGCGCGCGAACACCTCGCGCATCACCTCGGCCTGCGGCAGCAGGGTCACCCGGAAGTGGTCGCGGTACGGCACGTTGAAGCTGGAGCCGGGCACGATCAGCACGTCCTCGGTTTCCAGCAGCTCCAGCGCGAACGTGTGGTCGTCGAAGCCGGTTGCGGCCGGGCCGACTACCGACGGGAACGCGTACAGCGCGCCCTTCGGCTCGACCAGCTGCAGGTGCTCGCTGGCCGCGCAGGCGTCGATCACCGCGCGGCGGGTCTCGTACAGGCGTCCGCCCGGTGCGCACAGTTCGCTGATCGTGTCCGGGCCGTTGACCGCCGCGGCGATCGCGTACTGGCCGGCGACGTTGGCGCACAGGCGCAGGCCGGAGAGCAGGTCGATGGCGTTGCGGTAGTCGACGGTACGCGCGTGCGCGCCGGTCAGCACCGCCCAGCCCACGCGCCAGCCGCAGGCGCGGTGCACCTTGCTCAGGCCGCTGAAGGTGATGCACGGGTGGTCGCCGGCGAGCGGCGCCAGCGGCTCGAACTTCGCCCCGTCGTACAGCACCTGGTCGTAGATCTCGTCGACCAGCAGCAGCAGGTTGTGGCGCTGGGCGATCGCCACCAGGCGCTCGAGCAGCTCCTTCGGGTAGACCGCGCCGGTGGGGTTGTTCGGGTTGATCAGCACGATCGCGCGGGTGCGCGAGGAGACCAGGCCCTCGACCTCGACCGGGTCGGGCAGGAAGCCGTTGTCCGGCGCGCAGCGGTAGTACACCGGGCGGCCGTCGTTGAGGATGGTCGCCGCCGACCACAGCGGGTAGTCCGGCGACGGCACCAGCACCTCGTCGCCCGGGTTGAGCAGGGCGCGCAGGGTCATGTCGATCAGCTCGGATACGCCATTGCCGACGAACACCCGGTCGGCCGACACGTGCGGCGCGTTGCGGGCGCGATAGGCCGCGGCCAGCGCTTCGCGCGCGGCGGGCAGGCCGAGCTGGTGGGTGTACGGATCGGTGTGGTCGATGTCGTCGATGATGGCGCGCTGCAGGTGCGCCGGGGCGCGGAAGCCGAACGCGCCGGGATTGCCGATATTGAGCTTGATCAGCTTGCGCCCTTCCGCCTCGAGCGCGTGGGCTCGCCGGTTCAGTTCTCCGCGGATCTCGTAGCGGACTTCTGACAGGCGCTCGCGGACGCTGAGCGGTTTCTCGGTGGACGACATGGCGGCAAGCGGTCGAGTGGGGGTAGCTGGCATGTTAGCGGAAATAAACCGCGCAAATGCCCGTCCGGCAAAGGCTGTCGGTTCCCGTGACTGCGGTTACGATTTCATCCGAAATCGTCCGCCGCCGCGCTCGTCGGGCCGGCCTTCCCCATCCATGTCGCCCGCCATCCCCCGGCTGCCGCGGCATCGCCGGCCCGGCGACTTACAATTCCGGCCCATGGAACCTGCCGACTTCGACTACGCCCCCCTGCGCCAGATCGGCTGGCCGTGGGCGGGCCCGGCCGGGGATCCCGCCTGGCAGGCCCTGGCCGCGACCCATCCCGGCGCCCGCCCGGCCCGGGTCAGCGAGCAGCACCGCACCGGCTACGTGCTGGCCGATGCGCCCGATGCCGGCTTCCGCGCCGAGTCGCCGCCGGAATGGCAGCGCCGCCCGGTGTTCAAGGCCGACGGCGTGCCGCTGCACGAGCGCGCCGCGGTCGGTGACTGGGTGCTGCACGACGGCCGCCGGATCCTGGCCCTGCTGCCCCGGCGCAGCGCGATCAAGCGCGCCGCCGCCGGCGAGCACTACCAGCAGCAGGTGATCGCGGCGAATGTCGATACCGCCTTCGTGGTCTGCGGCCTGGACGCGGACTTCAACCCGCGCCGGATTGAGCGCTACCTGCTGCTGGTCGGCGGCGGCGGAGTCGAGCCGGTGGTGGTGTTGACCAAGGCCGACCGCGACGGCGCCGACGCCGAAGCCGCGCTCGCCGCGCTGGCCGACCTGCGCGCGCAGGGCGTGACCGTGCTGGCGCTCAACGCCAAGGACCCCGACGCGGTATCCGCGCTGATGCCCTGGCTCGGTCCCGGCCGCACCGCGGTGCTGGTCGGTTCCTCCGGCGCTGGCAAGTCGACCCTGACCAACAGCCTGCTCGGCGAGCAGCGGATGAAGACCGCCGAGGTGCGCGGCCACGACTCGCGCGGCCGCCACACCACCACCCACCGCGCGCTGATCGCGCTGCCGTCAGGCGCCTGCCTGGTCGACACCCCCGGCATGCGCGAACTCAAGCCCACCGGCGAGGAAGAACTGGCCGACGGTGGCTTCGCCGACATCGAGGCCCTGGCTGCGCAGTGCCGCTTCAACGACTGCCAGCACCGCAACGAGCCCGGCTGTGCGGTACGCGCGGCGATCGAGGCTGGTGACCTGGACGGCGCGCGGGTGGCCAATTACCTCAAGCTGCGCGACGAAGTGGCCGGCGCGGCAGATCGGCTGGCTACGCGGCTCGCGCAGAAGTCCGACGCACGCGTGCAGAACAAGGCGCTGCGCAAGCGGCTGGATGAGAAGTATCCGAGGCGGTGAGGCGGGGCGATCTGGCAGCCATGGGATCGCTGATGAGGCCGGCGTCGGAAATCCGACGAGCCGACGTGGTGTTGCTTGCCGTCAGAGTGGTTCGCCATAGATCGAACAACGCGGCAATCGTGTGGAGGGCGGTCGCCACAATTAGCTGAAGCATGATGCGCTTCAACTGGAGGAGGTTGTGGTCGATGCAAGCAGAGAGGCTCCAGTGCCGAGCCCGGCGATCACAATGGCCAGTATCGCAAGGGCCAAGAAGATGTCACCAAGATTGATGATGTGGGCGCGTCCCGCCGCGAGGTCCACTGACGCCAGATAATCGGTCACTCCGCCGAGCCACAGTGCTTCGAATAAGTTGGCGACGACGACCGCGACAAGAAGAAAGGATGCGAAACAGCCCAGCGAGGCGAACCTGTTGCCGTGCAGCTGCGGTACACGCACCAGAAACTGAAATGCTCCGACGAAGAAGATGCATATGGCTAGGGCCATAAAGAGCCATGTCACAGAACTCAGGCCTAGTCCCTTGATCGAATTGATATTGGTCGCATTTGTCAGATAGAGCCTTCCCGCCAGCGGCACGGTTTCGCCTGGCTCCAGTCCAGTTCTGATGCCCCAGCGAACGACGAGTTCAAACACGAGAAAAGCCAGCGACGCGGCGAGCGAAAGCTTTACGGTGTTTGACATGACTGCTCCTTGGCTTGATTGGAATGGTGGCCGGTATAGGCCACCATTCCTTATTTCCTCTTACTCCGTCGCCTTGCATTCAACCTGGAGTTTGATGCCTTCTTTCCCGATTTCCACACTCGCATCGCAGCCCTTGTAGGCGGCGTACGCGACTACGGCGATTGCTGCCACCCCCAGCACGCCACCAACCACAAGCAAAGGTGCGATACCGCCATTGACCGCATCGATCTCCATCACGCTGAGTTCCCGCATGTCCATTCTCCTTTGAACTGACGCAATCCCTGCGTCACGGAACCGGGACCATTCCCAGTGCTTCACACTCGGCTTGGGCAAAGCATCCCAACTGCTGGTAGCGGGCTTCAATCGGGGCAAGCCTGAAATCCGGGCAGGAAAACTCCTACTGGCGTTTCACGCCCGCAACCTCAACCCCGCCGCTCCCCCTCCATCTGCGCCCGGATCTGCGCATCCACCGCGGCGATGGCGGTCATGTTCAGCACCCGGCGCGGGGTGGCGCTGGAGGTAAGGATGTGGACCGGCTTGCTGATGCCCATCAGGATCGGGCCGATGGCCACGCCGTCGGTCATCACCCGGACCAGGTTGTAGGCGATGTTGGCGGCATCCAGGTTGGGCATCACGAACAGGTTGGCGCGGCCCTTGAGGGTGCCGTTGGGCATGTTCTTCTGTCGCAGCAGTTCGTCCAGGGCCGAATCGGCCTGCATCTCGCCGTCGACATTGAGCCTGGGCTGGCGCTTGAGCAGGATCTCGCGCACGCGGCGCATCTTCAGCGCGCCGGCGGTCTCGTGGCTGCCGAAGTTGGAGTGCGAGAGCAGGGCCACGCGCGGCTCGATGCCGAACAGCTTCAGGCGATAGGCCGCCTGCAGGGTGGCTTCGGCGATCTGCTCGGCGGTGGGGTCGTCCTGCACGTGGGTGTCGAGGAAGAACCACACGCCCTGGTTGTTGATCACGCCGGTCATGGCGGCGGTGGACTGCACGCCCGGATCCAGTTCGATCACGCTGCGCACGTAGCCCAGCTTCTTGTGGAAGCGGCCGACCACGCCGGTGAGCAGGGCATCGGCTTCGCCGCGGGCGACCATCACCGCACCGATCAGGGTCGGGCGCGAGCGCATCAGGTTCTTCGCGGCGGCCACGGTGACGCCGCGGCGCTCGGTGATGGCGTGGTAGTGCTGCCAGTACTCGTTGAAGCGCGGGTCGTCGTCCTGGTTGGTGATCTCGAAGTCGACGCCGGCCTTCATCCGCAGGCCCAGGCGCTGGATCCGCGCCTCGATCACCTCCGGGCGGCCGATCAGGATCGGGAAGGCCACGCCTTCGTCGATCACGTTCTGCACCGCGCGCAGCACCACCTCTTCCTCGCCCTCGGCGTAGGCCACGCGCTTCTTGTCGCTGCGCGCGCGGTCGTACACCGGCTTCATCATCAGGCTGGTGCGGTAGACGAACTGGCCCAGCTTCTCGCGGTAGGCGGCCATGTCGGCGATCGGGCGCTCGGCCACGCCGGAGTCCATCGCCGCCTGCGCCACCGCCGAGGACAGCTCGACCAGCAGGCGCGGGTCGAACGGGCGCGGAATCAGGTACTCGGCGCCGAAGCAGGGGATGTCGTCGCCGTAGGCGCTGCCCAGGTCGGAGGCCTCGCGGCGGGCGAGGGCGGCGATGGCGTGCACGCAGGCGACCTTCATCGCCTCGTTGATGCCGGTGGCGCCCACGTCCAGGGCGCCGCGGAACAGGTAGGGGAAGCAGAGCGCGTTGTTGACCTGGTTCGGATAGTCCGAACGGCCGGTCGCGATGATCGCATCCGGGCGCGCGGCCTTGGCGTCCTCCGGCAGGATCTCCGGATAAGGGTTGGCCAGGGCCAGGATGATCGGGCGCGGCGCCATGCTCGCGACCATGGCCGGCTTGAGCACGCCGCCGGCGGACAGACCGAGGAAGATGTCGGCACCGGCGACGATCTCCTCCAGCGTGCGCGCATCGGTGTCGCGGGCGTAGCGCCGCTTGTCCGGGTCCAGGTCGGTGCGGCCGCTGTGGATCACGCCGTCGCGGTCATAGGCGGTGATGTTTTCTTTCTTCAGCCCCAGCGAAACCAGCATGTCCACGCAGGAGATGCCGGCCGCGCCCATGCCGGTGGTGGCCAGCTTCACGTCCTCGATCTTCTTGCCGACCACGTGCAGCGCGTTGACCACGGCGGCGCCGACGATAATGGCGGTGCCGTGCTGGTCGTCGTGGAACACCGGGATGTTCATCCGCTCGCGCAGCTTGCGCTCGACGATGAAGCACTCCGGCGCCTTGATGTCCTCCAGGTTGATGCCGCCGAAGGTCGGTTCGAGGCTGGCGATGATCTCGACCAGCTTGTCCGGGTCGTTCTCGGCGATCTCGATGTCGAACACGTCGACGCCGGCGAACTTCTTGAACAGCACGCCCTTGCCTTCCATCACCGGCTTGCTGGCCAGCGGGCCGATGTTGCCCAGGCCGAGCACGGCGGTGCCGTTGCTGACCACGGCCACCAGGTTGCCGCGGACGGTGAGTTCGCTAGCCTGGCGGGGGTCTTCGACGATCGCCTCGCAGGCGTAGGCCACGCCCGGCGAGTAGGCCAGGGCCAGGTCGCGCTGGGTCAGCATCGCCTTGGTCGGCGACACCTTGATCTTTCCGGGGCGCGGGTTGCGGTGGTAGTCGAGAGCGGCCTGCTTGAAATCTTCTTGTTCGGACATGTCCGTCACGGCGATGGGCAGGCATCCGATTCTACGCGGTGGCCGGAGGTGGGGTCCCGCCGCTGCGGCGGCCGTGGCCGGTCCTTGCGCGCGGTCACGGTTGCGGCCGCATGGGAAATGGGGCTGGCGGACGCGGTTCTCGCGCCCGCCGGGCCGTGCTACCTATGAAGGCCTCCTGCCGAACCCGCCGATACGACCATGACAGCGCACGCCAGCGGAAATCCCCTCGATCCGGACCGCCCGCCGCCGTTGTGTGGCAAGGGCCTGGGCAGCGGTCCTGACCCGCTTGAGGCCGGCGCGGTCGCCGGCCTGGGCTGGCGGATCCTGGCCGGCGAGGTCAGCCTGCCGGTGGCCGTGCTGCGCGACTCGGCCCTGCGCCACAACCTGGACTGGATGGGCGCGTTCATGCAGGCCTACGGGGTCGAGCTGGCCCCGCATGGCAAGACCACGATGAGCCCGGAGCTGTTCGCGATGCAGCTGGAGGCCGGCGCCTGGGGGATCACCCTGGCCACCGCGCCGCAGGTCCGCGATGCGTACCGGCACGGCGTGCGCCGGGTGCTGATGGCCAACCAGCTGGTCGACCGGGCCAACATGGCTGTTGTCGCCGGCCTGCTTTCCGATCCGGCCTTCGAGTTCTGCTGCCTGGTCGATTCGGCGGCCAATGCCGAGGCGCTGGGCGCGTTCTTCGCCGCGCAAGGCCGACGCCTGCGCCTGCTGCTGGAGGTCGGTGTGGCCGGTGGCCGCACCGGCGTGCGCGACGAGGCGCAGGTGCGCGAGGTGGTCGCCGCGATCGCGCGCTGGCCGCAGTCGCTGGCGCTGGTAGGCGTGGAGACCTACGAGGGCGTGCTCAAGGAGGAAACCGCGATCCGCATGTTGCTGCGCCGCACCGTGGCCATCCTGCAGTCGTTGCGCACCGCCGGGGCCTTCGCCGAAGAGCGCGTACTGCTGTCCGGCGCAGGCTCGGCCTGGTACGACGTGGTCGCCGAGGAATTCGCCGGTGCGGCGCGGGATCCGGCGGTGCGCGTGCTGCTGCGCCCGGGTTGCTATCTCACCCACGACGTCGGCGCGTATCGCGAGGCCGATGCGCGGATCCACGCCTCCAATCCGGTGGCGAAGACGATGGCCGAAGGCCTGCGCCCGGCGTTGCAGCTGTGGGCCTGCGTGCAGTCGCGGCCGGAGCCGGGCCGCGCCATCGTCGGCCTGGGCAAGCGCGATGCCGCGTTCGATGCGGGCCTGCCGCTGCCGGTGCTGCGCTACCGCGCCGGCGAAGAGGCACCGCGGCCGGTGCCGGCGCACTGGAAGCTCAGCGCGATGATGGACCAGCACGCGTTCCTGCAGCTGGAGCCCGACGACGAATTGCAGGTCGGCGACCTGCTGTGCTTCGACATCTCCCACCCGTGCCTGACTTTCGACAAGTGGCGCCACCTGCTGCGCGTGGACGACGCGTGGACGGTGACCGGTGCGGTGCACACCTTCTTCTGAGCCGCCGTCGGATCGCGGTCGCGCTCAGCGCAGCGGCCGGTCGTCGATCCGGTCCATGCGCACGCGGTTGGCGAAAAGCGAGAACGCCAGCTGCCCGGCCAGGCCGTTGGCGCGTTCGATCCACGGCGGCAGCCAGCGCGGCGGCACCAGGGTGCCGTCGAGGAACAGCGGCTCGAAGCGGACCAGGTCGTCCAGGGTCATCTTGCCGGCGAACAGCCAGCGGCACAGGCGCAGCCGGTCCTGCTGCAGCGCGTGGCGGAAGAACGTATGCATGCCGATCAGGCCGCGCAGGTACACGGTGTCCTTGGTGAAGGCGCAGCCACCGCCGACCGGCACCCCGCGGAACACGCGCTGGGCGGAGACGAAGCTCTCGGCCTCGTTCTGCCCGCCATCGAGGAAGTAGCGGAACACCTGCAGGAAATCGGCGCCTTCCAAGGCCATGGCCACCGCCTCGATGCGCATGCTGATCCGCTTCATCCGCTCGATGTCGATGCTGCCGGTGATCAGCTCGGCGAACGTGGCCAGCCCTTCCTGGGTGGCGGTGATTCGCGGCGATGACAGGCCCAGGCTGCGCAGCTGCGGCTGTTCGCGGCCGTTGAGTGCGGTCAGCGAGTGGACCAGTGCTTCGTGGTGGAACAGCTGCCGGCGGTCGTAGTCGCTGAACGCGGCACCGGCGCGCAGGCGGATGCGGGTGGTGCCGGCGGCGGCCTTGGCGATCAGGTTGGGATCCAGCTCGACGCTGATCACCCGCGCGTCGAAGAAGTCGTCGAGGTCGCCCTGCAGCTGCAACGACAGCGCGGTGGCCGAGACCGGCACCTGCTCCTCCGGCGAGATCAGCTCGTGGTCCAGTTCGCCGGCGATCTGGATGAAGTGGTCGGCGGCCTCGCGCGTGGTCGGGCCATCGCCGGGCAGCGGCTCGTCCGGGCGCCCGAACAGTGCGATCGATTCAGTGCACGCCTGGGCGGTGCCCAATACTTCTAGCAGGGTGGCCGCCCGGCTCCAGCTGTCGGCCGATTCGCGCAGGTAGTGGCCGAGCGGATGGTCCGGGTCGGCGGCCGCGGCAATGGCGGCCAACTCGCGTCGTTCCTCGCTGAAATCCAGTCGCGGGTAGCTGACTTCCGGCAGCGTCGCCTGGCCGCGGTGCCAGCGATCGAGGAAGGCGTCCTGGACGCTGGCCGGCCAGCTGGCCAGGGAGAGCAGCTTGATCCCGCGCACCGCCTTGACCATGCGTGCGTCGAGCGCGGCGTGGCGGGTGATGTCGGCGGCGATGGCCATGCGTGAGTCCTCGTGCGTCCGGGCAGGGGCATCGACCCCGCACTGCACCGGCACGCCCGCGCAGCGGCGAAGCGCACCGGCAAGGCAAGCACGTGCAAGGCGCTCCGGTGCGTCCATGCCAGTCTAGCGCCGCCCGTGCCGCCCGTGCCGGCCGCCACATCCGGTTCCGCAGACTGACGACATGACGTGCCTTCCTTCCATTCCCGTCCGCTTCGCCCTGATATCCGCCCTCGCGCTGATCGCGCCGACGGCGGCCGCCAGTGGCGTGCCGACCTCCTTCACCGTCGATGGCGTCGAATACGGCACCCGCGGCAACCTGCAGTACGACAGCAACCGTTTCGGCGATGACGCCGGCACCTTCGAGGACGCCGTCGACTGGCGCCGCCAGGAGGTGTACCTGTTCGCGCGCAGGAAGGGCCGCTTCGAACTCACCGCCGGCTACGATTTCAAGGCCGAAACCTGGGGCGATGCCTACCTGAAGCTGGAAACCGCCGCAGGCGACTTTCGCGGCGGGCACCAGAAAACGCTGGTCGGCTGGGACGACTACGGCGCCGCTTCGTCGTCCACGATCTTCCTGGAGCGCCCGGCCGCGGAGAACGCGTTCTACCAGGGCCGCCGCGTCGGCATGGAATGGACCTGGGCCGGCATCGCGCGCTGGCGCTTCGCACTGGCCGGCTACAGCGGCCCGGACCTGCAGAACGACAATGCGGGCACCACCTTCGCCGGCCGGCTGGTGCACACCCCGATCGAGGACGACACGCAGGTGCTGCACCTCGGCGCCAGCGCCTCGCGCGAGCGGCGCGACGACGGTATCGCCCGCTTCCGCGCGCGGCCCGATGCCGGATTGACCGACGTGCGCCTGGTCGACACCGGCGCGCTGGCCAGCGAGGCGATCGACCGCATCGGCCTGGAGGCGGCCTGGCGCGACGGTCCGTTGCTGCTGCTGGCCGAGGCCCTGCGCGGCCACAACAAGGCGCCGGCCGGACAGGCGGATTTCACCGGCCATGGCTGGTACGCGCTGGCCTCGTGGGTGCTGACCGGCGAGACGCGGCCCTACGCCAATGCCGCGTTCGGCAACATCCGGCCGGCGCGCGAAACCGGTGCAGTCGACGTGCAGCTGCGCTATGCCGAGCTGGACCTGGACGACGGCGCGATCAACGGCGGCCGCCAGCGCGACTGGGCACTGGGCGCCAACTGGTACTGGGGTCGGCACCTGAAGCTGCAGGCCAACTACGCGTGGCTGCGCACCGAGCGCGCCGGCGCGTCGCTGGATCCGCAAGTAATCGAAGCGCGGGTGCAGCTGGCCTTCTAGCGTCGTTCCGCACCGCGGCACGCATGCACGGCCGCGTGGCGGCTATGCTTGCGGCGGGGATGGATGCCAATGGGGAAAGCATGTCCGCGACGCCGCCACGGTCGACCTTCGTCACGGTCCTGGCCTGGATCTTCATCGTCATGTCCGGGATGGGCACGCTAGTTTCCATCCTGCAGAACGTGATGATCCATCTGATGCTCCGCGATGCGGCGCTGGACCAGGCGCTGCAGGCGGCGCCGGAAAACGTGCCGGCGGTGCTGGTATTCCTGGCCGGCCATGCGCGGCTGGTCTTCGTCGGATTCTTCCTGGTCACGCTGTTCACCCTGGCCAGTTCCATCGGCCTGCTGCGCCGTTACAACTGGGCGCGCTGGTGCTTCATCGGCGTGATGGGGCTGGGCATCGCCTGGCAGCTGGCCGGGCTGGCGATCCAGTCCAGCCTGCTCGCGACGGTGCGCGGGCAGTTCGCCCAGGCGGCGCAGATGGGTGGGCCGGACATGGGCGCGATGGTCGCGGTCATCGCCGTGGTCGGTGCGATCTTCGCCGCGGGCATGATCGTGCTGCACGCCTGGCTGATCCTGCGGCTGGTGTCGCCGCGCGTGGCCGCCGAGTTCCGCTAGCGCGCGCGTCGAGGGTTCCCGCACGATGAGCCGTCACGTCCTGTTCGTCTGCAGCCGCAACCGGCTGCGCAGCCCGACCGCCGAGCAGCTGTTCGCCGACCGGCCGGGGATCGAGACCGCTTCGGCCGGGCTGGCGCCGGACGCGGATACGCCGCTGTCGCCGGAACTGCTGGCCTGGGCCGACATCGTGTTCGTGATGGAGCGCGCGCAGCGGGCGCGGCTGTCGGCCAGGTTCGGTGCGCACCTGCGTGGCAAGCGCGTGGTCTGCCTGGACATCCCCGACGACTACGACTTCATGGATCCGGCGCTGGTCGGGCTGCTGCAGGCCAGGGTGCCGCGGCACCTGCGCTAGCTTCGCCGGAACGGGCAGCGGTCCGCGGCCCCGGCGCGTCTCAGTTGTCGTCGTCGTCGCCTTCGACGACCTTGCGCTGCATCGCGTCCAGATAGGCGTCGGCTTCGGCCACCGAGGTGAAGATCTCGTTGAGCGGCACGGCCTTGACCATGTCGAACACCTTCTGGATCTGCGGCTGCGGATTGGCCACCAGCACCTTGCCGGTGCGCGTGGCCAGCGCCTTGCGTGCCTTGAACACCGAGCGGATGCCGGCGCTGCTGATGTAGTCCAGGCCGGCCAGGTCCAGCACCAGCGAGATCACCGCCGGGTTGGCCAGGATCGGCGCCAGCGCCTCGTCCAGCTGCGCATAGGTGTGCGTGTCCAGGCGCCCGCCCACGGCGACGCGCTGGATGCCGTTGGCGGGCGGGTTGGTGTCGATTCTGAGCAGGCTCATGCGTGGCTTTCCATGTCGTAGGCGGCGTCCAGCCGCAGGGTGATGCGAAGCACGTTGACACCGTCCACGCGCTGGTACTCCATTTCGTCGGCCAGCTCCTGGACCAGGAACACGCCCAGTCCGCCGATCCCGCGTTCCTCGATTTCCGCGTCCAGGTCCGGCGCGGCCTGCGCGGTCGGATCGAACGGCGCGCCACGGTCGCGGAACTCCAGCCACAGCCGGCCATCGTCGACCCGCGCGTGCAGTTCCAGCGGCGCATCCGCGGCGACCGCGTGCTCGACCGCATTGCACGCCACCTCTTCCACGATCAGCCGCGCGTCGTGCATGGTCGCCGTGCTGGCGCCGTACCGCTCCAGCAGGGCATCGATCGCGTCGGTCATCCGCAGTACGTCTGCCGACGAGTGCGCCACGCTGATGTGCACCGAGGTCTCCCCTTTGGCGCCGACAGCATGCGCCTCGGCCCCGGGGTTGTCGAGGTCGTGGCTGCGGCTGATCGCCAGGATCGTGGTGTCGTCCGAAGGCGGTGCGCCGTCGACGAAATGCTGCACGTCGGCCAGCAGTCGCGCGCAGGCTTCGGCCGCGCCGAGGCCGCCGCCGAGCACCTGCTGCATGCGTTCGAAGCCGTAGGCCTCGCCGGCGCGGTTGAAGGCCTCGGTGACGCCGTCGGTGTAGGCCAGCAGGCAGTCGCCCGGATCGAGCGTGCCGCTCCACAGCGGGAAGTCGTCGCTGACCTCGAAGCCCAGCGGCGGGCCGTTGGCCAGCACCACCGGTTCGACCCGGCCGTCGCGGTGCAGCAGCAGCGGCGGCTCGTGGCCGGCGCTGGCCAGGACCAGCGCGCCGCTGTGCACGTCGATGCGCCCGCACAGCACGGTGGCGAACATGCAGGTGTCGTTGCCCTGGGCCAGTCGCCGCGAACCTTCGGCCAGCGCCTGCGCCGGCGTGGCCGCGGTCTGGATCGCCACTTCCAGCATGGTCACCGCGCGGGCCATGAACAGCGCCGCCGGCACGCCCTTGTCGGAGACGTCGCCGATCACGAACCACAACTCGCCGGCACCGCGCTCGATGAAGTTGTAGAAGTCGCCGCCCCAC
>JAGHZW010000173.1:13810-25569 GCA_017745195.1 Pseudoxanthomonas sp.
ATCACGAACCACAACTCGCCGGCACCGCGCTCGATGAAGTTGTAGAAGTCGCCGCCGACCGCCTTGGCCGGTTCCAGCAGCGCGCGCGCTTCCACGTGCTCGTGGCCGCCGTCGATGGTGCGGCCCTGAGGCAGCATCGCCATCTGGATGTCGCGGGCGATCGACAGCTCGCTCTCCAGCTTCTGCCGGGCCGCGCTCATCTCGCCGATCTCGGCCATCTGCCGGCGGATGGACTGGCGCGCATGGTCCAGGGTGCGTGCCAGCACTCCGAGCTCGTCGCGGCGGTCGCGGTGGGCGAGCGGCATGTCGTTCTCGCCGCCGATGAACTGCAGCGCCGACAGGGTCAGCTCCTGCGCCGGGCGACTGAGCCGGGTGCCGATCCGGTGCACCAGCAGCGCGCCGAGCAGCGCCAGCAGCAGGCTGACCCCGACCAGCACCAGCAGGGCGCGGTCGAAGCGGGCGATGATCAGGTCGTAGGACTCACCCACCAGCAGGCTCCAGCCGCTGTCGCCGACCGGTTCGATCGCGGTGAAGCGCATCCGCCTGATGGTGTTGTCCAGGTGGTAGAAGTGCGCGCTGTCGTGTCCGCGCAGCGCTTGCATGGCCGGGGCCAGGTCTTTGCGGCCGCTGCGTTCGGCGAACTGGGCGAAGGTTTCGTGGGCCTGCGCGCCCGGGATCGTGCTCATCGCCAGGGTGCCTTCGGGGCCGACCACGGTCACCCGCACCCCGGGCAGGTGGGCCAGGCTCTCCACCGGCGCGACCAGGTCGTCGATGCGCATGTCAACGCTGGCCATGCCGCGCGCCGGCGGCGGCAGCGGCTGGTTGTAGGTGGCCATCCACACTTCGCCGGCGGTGTAGTTCAGATAGGGCTCGGACCACCAGCCCTGGCCGCCCGCCACGGTGCGCTGGTACCAGGGCTGGCTGTACACGTCGTAGCCGTCGGCGATGAAGTCGCGCGTCCGCCCACCCTCTCCGACATAGCGCGCATAGCGCTCCCCGCCGGGCTGGCGCGGCTCCACCGCCAGCATGACCCCGGCCGCGCCGGGAATGCTCTCGGCCAGCGCCGCCTGGGCGTGCTGCATCTCCTCCGGAGCCAGTGCCGTGGTGCCTACCAGCATGGCCAGGTTGCCCGCGGCCAGGGTCAGGGTGCGCAGGTTGTCGTCGAGCCGGCCGGCCGCGCTGATGGTGGTGGCGCGGGTGTCGCGCTGGGCGCGGTCGAGGATCTCGTGGCGCACGTACCAGATGGTGGCCGCGGTCACGCCGAGCAGGAACAGCAGCGTGGTCATGCCCGACCACAGCGCGATGCGCGTACCCAGGCTGTGCCGCCAGTGCACTTCGTTGCGGGGCTCGGCCGCGGTCGGCACGTCGGTGCTGCTGGTCATGGCCGATCCCCCGGGGCGACGGCCGCATGATATGCCGTGGCCGGCTCACCCGGACACGCCCGCGCGACTCAGTCCTCGCGCTGGCGGCGGATGGCCAGGATGGTGATGTCGTCCGACTGCGGCGCGTCGCCGGCGAAGCGGCGCACGTCGTCGAGCAGCCGGTGGCAGACCGCGGCCGCACTGTCGCCGCGCAGCGGCGCGCGCAGCAGGCGCTCGCTGCCATAGGCCTGGTCCTGCGCGTCAAACGCCTCGGTCACCCCGTCGGTGTAGCTGACCAGGCTACAGCCGGCGGCCAGCACGCCCTCGTACAGCGGAAACCCGCTCGCCGCTTCGAACCCCAGCGGGCCGTTGTTGTCCACCTGCAGCAGCTCGCTTCGGCCGTCGGCGTGCAGCAGCATCGGCGGATCGTGGCCGGCGCTGGCCAGGGCGAAGCGGCCGCTGGCCACCTCCAGCCGGCCGCACAGCACGGTGGCGAACATGCAGGTCTCGTTGTTCTCGGCCAGCCGCACCGAGGCCGCGGCCAGGATCCTGTCCGGCGACCCGTGGCGGCGCGCCTGCTGCTCCAGCACGGTCAGCGTGCGCGCCATGAACAGCGCCGCCGGGATGCCCTTGTCGGACACGTCGCCGATCGCGAACCACAGCACGCCGGGCTCCAGCTCGGAGAACTGGTAGAAGTCGCCGCCGACCTCGCTGGCCGGTTCCAGCAGCGCGTGCGCTTCCACGTGCATGTGCGCGGTGTCGAACGCGCGCCCGGCCGGCAGCATCGACTGCTGGATGTCGCGGGCGATCGACAGCTCGCTCTCCAGCTTCTGCCGCGCGCTGGCCATCTGCCCGATCTCGCTCATCTGCTGCTTGATCGAGCCGCGCGCCGCGTCGAACGCGCGCGCCATCACCCCGACCTCGTCGCCGCGCTGGACGTAGGGCAGGGGATAGTCGAAGTCGCCCTGGCTGAAGTGGTGTGCGCTGTTGGTCAGCTTCTCGATCGGCAGGGCGATCGCGCCGCTGTAGCGCCGCACCAGCCACAGCGCCAGCAGTAGGGCGAGCAGGCTGGCCAGGGCCACGCCCAGCGCGATCCGGTCCAGCCGCTGCAGGAACCAGGCGTCGGACGCGGTCAGGGCGAAGGTCCAGCCGCTGTCGGCCACCGGCTGCACCACCGTGCCCTGCACGCCGCCATCGGCGTCGCGGTGCTCGAAGGTGACCGCGCGGCGCGCGGCGATCGCCTCCACCAGCGGCGCCAGTGCCGCGCCGCCCGGCTCGGCGGCCAGCGAAGCCGCGCTGCGCCGCTGCTGCACCGGCGCCTGCGGATGCACCACCGCCATGCCCTCCGGCGAGAACAGCATCGGCGTCAGGCCCGGCGTGCTGACGTCGGAGGTCAGCGCGACCAGCCGGTCCACCGGCACGTCCAGGCTGACCATGCCGATGGCCGGGGCCCCGGACGGATCGCCCGGCCGCCGCAGCGGCAGGTTGTAGGTGGTGAAGTAACGCCAGGCGGTGGCCGCGTTGGCATAGGGTTCGCCCCACCACGGCCCGGGCGCGGCCTTGGTCCGCACGTACCAGGGCATGGTCGTGTAGTCGTAGCCCAGGTCGGCGACCGACTGCTCGACCAGGCGCGACCCGTCGCGGCGGATGTACCAGGTGAAGCCGTCGCCGTCGCCGGGCAGGGCGTCCGGCTCGATGATCACCATTGCTCCGGCGATGTCCGGGTCGCCGGCCAGGCTGGCCAGCAGCAGCGAGCGCAGGTTCGATGGCTGGGTGCCGACCCCGGTGGCGCTGGCGGCCAGGGTGCGACCGCTGACCTGCACCGAGTCGAGGGTGGCCTCCAGGCTGCGCACGGTCTGCCGGGCCAGGCCGTCGGCCTCGGCGCGGGCGTTGAGCACGATCAGCCAGCGCGCGCCGGCATAGAACGCCAGGGCGGTGACCAGCAGCAGCCCGGCGTTGAGCAGGCTCGACCACAGCACCATCCGCGTGCGCAGGCTGTCGCGCCAGCGCACCGTCGAGCCGGCCCGGGCCGGCACGGCTTCGGGAGACAGCGGGCTCGGGTCGTTCGGGATCGCGGACATGGGCGTGTCCGGTGCTCGGGGGCGGCGGACCGATCATAAGCGGACGCGTTGATGCTGCACTGCGGCATTCCAGTCCATCGGCCGCCAATGTCCCGGACAAGGCATCGATTGCAACGGAAAGTATCGTCTTCAGGCCTGCATACGCCCCCGTAGCGAGGCGGCTGCCGCTGCCCTTGCGTTAAACTCGCAGGTCCACACGAACACGTTGGCCGCGACCCCCGCGCGCGGCATAGGGAGTGATATGAACTGGCTGAACGAGGTGCTGCAGAACGATCCGGATCCGGTCGAGACCCAGGAATGGATCGAATCGCTCAAGGCGGTCATCGACCGCGATGGTCCCGAGCGCGCGCACCTGCTGTTGGAGGACATGGTTGAACTGACCCGCCGTTCCGGCGCGTTCCTGCCGTTCTCCCCGACCACCGAATACGTCAACACCATCGCCCCGACGCTCGAGGCCAAGAGCCCGGGCAACGCCGACCTGGAATGGCGGATCCGCTCGATCATCCGCTGGAACGCGATGGCCACCGTCGTGCGCGCCAACCGCAAGCCGGGCGACCTGGGCGGCCACATCGCCTCGTTCGCCTCTTCGGCGACCCTGTACGACGTCGGCTTCAACCACTTCTGGCGCGCCCCGTCCGACCAGCACCCGGGCGACCTGCTCTACATCCAGGGCCACAGCGCGCCGGGCATCTACGCCCGCTCGTTCCTGGAAGGCCGGATCAGCGAGAGCCAGCTGGACAACTTCCGCATGGAAGTCGACGGCCGCGGCATCTCGTCCTATCCGCACCCGTGGCTGATGCCGGACTACTGGCAGACCCCGACCGTGTCGATGGGCCTGGGCCCGCTGGGCGCGATCTACCAGGCGCAGTTCATGAAGTACCTGGAGCACCGCGGCCTGATCGAGAAGTCCGACCGCAAGGTCTGGTGCTTCATCGGCGACGGCGAGTCGGATGAGCCGGAAACCCTGGGCGCGATCGCGCTGGCCGGCCGCGAAGGCCTGGACAACCTGATCTTCGTCGTCAACTGCAACCTGCAGCGCCTGGACGGCCCGGTGCGCGGCAACGGCAAGATCATCCAGGAACTGGAAGGCGTGTTCCGCGGCGGCGGCTGGAACGTCATCAAGCTGCTGTGGGGCGGCTACTGGGATTCGCTGCTGGCGCGCGACACCAACGGCGTGCTCAAGAAGCTGATGATGGAGACCGTCGACGGCGAGTACCAGAACTGCAAGGCCTTCGGCGGCGCGTACACGCGCGAGCATTTCTTCGGCAAGTACCCGGAGACCGCCGCGATGGTCGCCGGTCTGTCCGACGACGACATCTGGCGCCTCAACCGTGGCGGCCACGACCCGCACAAGGTGTACGCGGCCTACCACCAGGCGGTGAACACCAAGGGCATGCCGACCGTGATCCTGGCCAAGACGGTCAAGGGCTACGGCATGGGCAGCGCCGGCGAGTCGCTCAACCCGACCCACCAGACCAAGAAGCTGGACGACGATGCGGTGCGCGCGTTCCGCGACCGCTTCAACATCCCGCTGACCGACAAGCAGCTGGCCGACGCCGAGCAGGTGCCGTTCTACCACCCCGGCGAGGATTCGCCGGAAGTGCAGTACCTCAAGGAGCGTCGCGCCGCGCTCGGCGGCTACCTGCCGCAGCGCCGCCGCAAGGCCGCCAAGTCGTTCACCGTGCCGACCCTGGACAAGTACGAGCGCCTGCTCAAGGACAGCGGCGAGCGCACCTACTCCACCACCATGGCCTTCGTGCAGACGCTCAACATCGCCCTGCGCGACAAGGAACTGGGCCCGCACCTGGTGCCGATCGTCGCTGACGAAGCGCGCACCTTCGGCATGGAGGGCCTGTTCCGCCAGATCGGCATCTACGCCCCGTTCGGCCAGAAGTACAAGCCGGTCGACTCCGACCAGCTGATGTACTACCGCGAGGACCAGGCCGGCCAGGTGCTGCAGCAGGGCATCAGCGAGCCGGGCGCGATCGCGTCGTGGATGGCCGCCGGCACCAGCTACTCGGTGTCCAACGTGCCGATGCTGCCGTTCTACATCTACTACTCGATGTTCGGTTTCCAGCGCGTGGGCGACATCGCCTGGCAGGCCGCCGACATGCGTACCCGCGGCTTCCTGCTCGGCGGCACCGCCGGCCGCACCACGCTCAATGGCGAAGGCCTGCAGCACGAGGACGGCCACAGCCAGGTCCAGGCCGGCTTCATCCCCAACGTGCGCAGCTACGATCCGACCTTTGGCTTCGAAGTCACGGTCCTGCTCCAGCACGGCATGAAGGCGATGATGGAGGACCAGATCGACGAGTACTGGTACCTCACCCTGATGAACGAAAACTACACCCACCCGGAAATGCCGGCGGGTGCGGAAGCGGGCATCGTCAAGGGCATGTACCTGCTCAAGGACGCCGGCAAGCCGAAGAAGGGCGAGCTGCGCGTGCAGCTGCTGGGCAGCGGCACCATCCTGCGCGAGGCGATCGCCGCGGCCGAACTGCTGGACAAGGACTTCGGCGTCACCGCCGACATCTGGTCCTGCCCCAGCTTCAACGAGCTGCGCCGCGACGGCTTCGACGCCGAGCGCTGGAACCGCATGAACCCGGAAGCCAAGGCCCCGCGCAAGGCCTACGTGACCGAGCAGCTGGAAGGCCGCCAGGGCCCGGCGATCGCCGCGACCGACTACGTGCGTGGCTTCGCCGACCAGATCCGCGCCTTCGTGCCGATGACCTATACCGTGCTGGGCACCGACGGCTTCGGGCGTTCGGATACGCGTGCGAACCTGCGCCGCTTCTTCGAGGTGGACAGGTACTACATCGCGCATGCCGCCATCGCCGCGCTGGCGAAGGACGGCAAGATGACCGGCAAGGACGTGGCCCGGGCGATCAAGCAGTACAAGATCGATCCGGAGAAGGCGAATCCGGTTGGGGTTTGAGGTCCGGTAAAAGCCGGAACGGAGAAGGCGGCCTCATGGCCGCCTTTTCTTTTAAGGAGAAAGTGAACCTGACCCCGTTCGTTTGACGGGAATATTTCTTACTGGACGGCGCCACTACTTCCGGGCCGGCACAGGCCCCAAAGAAAGGTCGCCCTCGAAGGGCAGGCAAGCCGTCTTCTGCGTACCTTTGCCGTCCTGTACGAACTGGACAGAACTGCACTCGAAAATATCACCAGTTGCCGTGTCGATCTTGAACAGCGTCTCGGTTCGACTCTCTTCGCCCTTGAGGTTGATGAAGCGATACCAGCCCTGAAACAACTGGTAGCGCCCAGTCGGCGGGTGCGTGACTGTCGCCTCTGCATTGGACGGACCAGCAACAGCGGATGCGACGGGTTGAGCCGTTTGTTGACAGCTGACTAACGCCAAAGCTGTCGCAGCCATGAATCCGCCGGGTAGCTTGTTCATGGCTTGAAGACGAAAGTTGGCTTTGCGTGGAGCTTCAACAGTTCGTAGATCGTAACTGTCGGCTTTATACCGCCCAATTGGCTTGCAGCATCGGGGATCGGGATGGATCTCTTGGCTTCAGGATTGGATTTCTCCTGAGTGACAATCACGTGGCCATGAGCCTTCGCGTAGGCGAGGAGGAATGCATCGGCGCGCTTGCTTTCAGCAAAGACCTTCTTCGCATTAGCTGTGTAGTGGGTGCTGGCGTTCGCCCAAGTCATTGCCTGGGCGTATGCAGCCATAACCTTGGCGTCCCCAGTGTCGTCAAGGAAGAAGTCCTTGGGCATAGCTTCGGCCCATGCCCTTGCCTTATCGCCTTTGACGCCAGCGACCAGCTCCGCTCGAACCTTGGCAATACTGAAAATCAATCCTTGGTTATAGCCCGCGTGAATCCAGTCCCAAAACCCTTCGCAGAAGTCAAAGTGATAGTGGAAGTTCTTTCCTTGAAGAAACACGTTGGCGTCAACGATGAATTTATTGCTCACGATCACCCCCTGTGATCTTGCGCGTCTTAGCTCCGAGAGAAGCAACCGTGTCCGCACGGACGTTCAAGAGCGTTCCGGCATCGCGAAGCAACGTCTCGCCGCTCATTGCGCTTGCGAGAACCGTCTTCGTGAAACGCTTGCCGTTACGCACCGGAATAGTAATGTCAGCCGTCGGCGCGCCTGTCTTCTTGATCTTGCGCGACGCCGCCGCAACCTCGTCGTAAAAAGCTTGATCTACCAGCTTCTGGTCCAATGCTCGACGCGCAATGACGAGTTTGCTGACTCGGAAGAACTTTGCCGTTCTTTCGAGGTCTTGCGGCCCGCCCCACATCTCATTGAAGTGATCAACCGGCACAAGGACATTGGCAGCGACTGCATTGCAGAGCCGCTCAGAAGGGTGGCTGTTCTTCAGGGAAACATCAGACACCCCTTCCACGCCTAGCCAGATATGCGCGATTTCATGCAGTAGCGTGAAAACTGCCGCTACCTTAGCGTCATTGCCGTTGACGAAAACGAGGGGAGCTATCGGATGAGGTAAGGCAAATCCTCGGAACTCTTTTTCGGACAGGGTTCGCTTCGTGTTGCTTTTCACAAAGCCGCTCTTCATGACCAGAATGCCTTTGGCCTCAGCCTTTGCGCTGAGGCGCGAAAAATAGCCGTCAGCGTCCACACTCTTGCGGCGATCCTCGTCGGAAATTCCGAGTTCTTTGGCAATGTCTGCGGCTACCACATGAGGAGAGGGGCGCTCTCTTACAGAGAACTTGCCGACAATAGAGAGAGGCTGCGCCCCGTGCTCTCGGAGATACTCGGCGAACCAGTCTTGCTTGACTAATGCGTCCTCAAGAGTTTCGTAGAACTCTTGGCTCAACGGCTCGGCATCTTGGACCTGTCGAAGATCCGGGATCGTAGGTCGAGCGAGCTGAGGCGGCTCGGCAAGAAAAAGATATCCGAAAGGAATGTGGGCTTTCCTGGCCAGCTTCTCGGCCTGCGGAACGGTCAGTCGCCCCTCAGCTATCCTCTCGCGATCCTTGTCACGCTTGGCGACACTCTCAGCGAAGGAACGCAAAGTCCCGCCAGCCTTCTCAGCCGCCCAGTCCAGTACTTCGCGGGAGAAAGTGATCGCCTCCACGGTTGCCTTCCGTTCCCCACCTTTATCCAAACGCTTCATTTAACCATACCCCGTCTCATGGGCCGCGGAAACAGGGGTCAGAGTGCACTTTCCTCTGAAGCCTTGAGCTTGGGCGGCCGGCCGATCTTCGCCGGCCCCGCGCGTCGTCCCAGCTGGCGCTCGATAGCGTCGCGGAAGCGGTCGCTGCCCAGGGCGTGCTGGCGCTGCAGCGTCGCGCGGATGTGTTCGACCTCCGCGGGGGCCAGGCCGGCAACCACCAGCGCACGGTAGGCGGTGCGGCGGGCATCGTCGTTGTCGCCGAGGGCGCGGTAGCGCTCGTGCGGCCGGACCAGCGGATCAGGCACGCCGAAGGCGTTGGCACGATGGCTCGACCAGGGATACTCGGCCGGATCGGCGACCATGCCGGCCCGGACCGGGTTGAGTTCGATGTAGCGGTAGCAGCGCAGGAGGTAGTCGTCGCCATCGACCAGGCAGGCCTTGTAGCGGCCCTCCCACAGGGTGCCGGTGCGCCGGTAGTGGTCGTTGACGTAGCGGACGTAGCGCCGGCCGAGTGCCTGCATCAGCACGGCCACTGCGCCGGATTGCCTCGGCGTCACCAGCAGGTGCACGTGGTTGGTCATCAGCACGTAGGCGTGCACCTGGCAGGCGCGTGCGAGCGCCAACTCACGCAGGTCTTGCAGGTACCGCGCCCGGTCGATGTCGGCGAAGAAGCACGGCTGGCGATCGTTGCCGCGCTGGACGACGTGCTGGACGATGCCGGGGAGGTCGAGGCGCGGCTGGCGTGGCATGGGTGCGGCGCTGGGAGGGAGGGTACCTCCAAGCCTGCGTGCCGGCCCAATGCGTTTCCATCGGGCAATACCGATGCTGCGCGTCGGGGAAAGTGCACTCTGACCCCGGTTTTTTCCTTTACGTCACCTTCTTGAAGATGGTCACGCCGAGCAGGAACAGCACGGCGGCGATGACGAGCGCGGCGATGAACAGGAACTTCGCGATGCCCATGGCGCCGCCGGCAATGCCGCCGAAGCCCAGCACGCCGGCAATCAGGCCGATGACGGCGAAGATGATGGCCCACTTGATCATGGTGTTCTCCTGTCGGGTGCCGCCAGGGTGGCGGACTGGAACGGACGACGTGGCATCGAAGCGATGCTGCAGAAGAACCTAGGCAGTCGGACGTCTTTCGGTTGTGAAGCGCCGGCACCGGAGATGCCGCATCAGGAAACTGCACTCCGCCCCCGGGCTTCTGATCCCGGCTCCTGGAAGCCTTCACAGAGACCTTCGGTCCTCCCCCGTATAGCCTGCGGACCGGCGGGTTCAACCCGCTCTCCATCCCACGTGCGAACAGGAGAAGAACCATGAACGGCAATGCCAGCAAGGTGGTGCTGATGTCGGTCTTCGTTTGCGCCGGCGCTCTTGCCGGATGCGCCAGTACCCCGCGGGACAGCGCCACCTTCGGGCGGGGCGTTGCGGGCGAGGTCCAGAGCGTGGAATGGGGCACGATCCAGGCGCTGCGCGCCGTAGCGATCGAGAGCGGCCGCAGGCTGACCAGCGACACCAGCGCGGTCGAGTTCACCGTGCTTCTGGAATCGGGCAAGTCCATCGTGGTCGTGCAGCCGGGTTCGGTGAGCGACTATCGGGTCGGCGATCGTGTCCGCGTCACCAATGACGGCTCGCAGACCCGGGTGGCCCGTTGAGGGCAAGGTCCCGTATGAAAGAGTGCGGCTCCAGGCGCGTGGCCCGCCTCAAGCCGTAGCCGATCGCAGGCGCGTGCCTGCTGTTCCCGCGCGCCGCAATCCCGCGTGCGGTGCCTCGCTTGGGCGGCGTATCGTTCGGGTCTCTCTGCAAGCCACGAAGGAACTCCCAATGACCCGCTACCGTGCATGGGCCGCCCCGGGCCCCGGTGCTGCCTTCGAACCTTTCGAGTACGACCCCGGTCCGCTGGGTGCCGACGAGGTCGAGATCACCGTCGAGCACTGCGGCATCTGCCACTCGGACCTGTCGATGCTCGATAACGAATGGGGCTTCACCCAGTACCCGTTCGTGCCCGGCCACGAGGTGGTCGGGCGGGTCACGGCGCTGGGCGCGAACGCCAGGGGCGTGGTGGTGGGCCAGCGCGTGGGCCTGGGCTGGAACGCGCGCAGCTGCCTGCACTGCGATGCCTGCCTGGCCGGCAACCAGCAGCTGTGCCGGGAGGTGCAGCCGACGATCGGCGGCCGCCACGGCGGTTTCGCCGACAAGGTGCGTGCGCACTGGGTGTGGGTGATGCCGATCCCCGAGGGCCTGGACCCGGCCGAATGCGGGCCGCTGCTGTGCGGCGGCATCACCGTGTTCACGCCGCTGCGCGAACTGGGCATCTCGCCGACCGCGCGCGTCGCGGTGGTTGGCATCGGCGGCCTGGGCCACATGGCGCTGAAGTTCTGCCGCGCCTGGGGCTGCGAGGTCACCGCGTTCACCACCAGCGCTTCGAAGGAAGAGGAGGCGCGCGCGTTCGGCGCCCACCACGTGGTCACCACCGGCGACGCCGCGGCGCTGGCGCAGCTGGCCGGCGCCTTCGACCTGGTCATCGACACGGTGAACGTGCCGCTGGACTGGAACGGACTGCTTGCCGCGCTGGCGCCGAAGGGCCGGCTGCACGTGGTCGGCGCGGTGCTGGAGCCGATCCCGGTGCCGGCGTTCTCGCTGATCATGGGCCAGAAGTCGGTCTCCGGTTCGCCCACCGGCTCGCGCAGCGCGATCGACACCATGCTCGGCTTCGCCGCGCGCCACGGCGTGGCACCGAAGACCGAGCACTTCCCGATGCGCCGGGTCAACGAGGCGATGGATCACCTGCGCGCGGGCAAGGCGCGCTACCGGATCGTGCTGGACGCGGATTTCGATTGAGGCCAGCTGGCGGCCATCGCCCGATCGCGGGTTCCCGCCCGCGAGCACGGCTACGGCGTCATGCATTCCGCGCTTGCTCTGGATACGGGAAGTTCGCAAGAATCGGCGTCCCGGATGTCGGCTTGCAGCGCCGCTGCCCGCCAGGCCCGTGGCGGATCCATTCGTCGAATGGGTGATGCCGGAACCGCAGTTTCTTCGTGCCCCGATCGGAGTCTGGCGTGATCCAAGTCGACCGTCTCTGCAAGCGCTATGGCGATTTCACCGCGGTCGACGACCTGTCGTTCGGCACCGGCGCCGGGGCGGTAATGGGCCTGGTGGGCCCGAATGGCGCGGGCAAGACCACGACGCTGCGCTGCGTGGCCGGGCACGAACGGGTACTGGGTGAAG
>JAGHZW010000173.1:25599-26447 GCA_017745195.1 Pseudoxanthomonas sp.
CGCCCGGCTGTACGGCGTAGCCGACTGGCGCGAGCGCGCGCAGCCGGTCCTCGAGGAACTCGAGATGGCCGACAAGCGCCGGCTGCTGCCGGCGGAACTGTCGCGTGGCATGAAGCAGAAGCTGGCCATCGCCTGCGGCCTGCTGCATGGCCCGCGTGCGGTGATCCTCGACGAGCCGCTGACCGGCCTGGATCCCTATGGCATCCGCCGGATGAAGAACACCATGCGCCGGCTGTCCGCCGAGGGCGTGACCATCATCCTCAGTTCGCACCTGCTCGACCTGGTCGAGGAGGTCTGCACGCACCTGCTGATCCTCAAGGACGGGCGCAAGCTGGCCGACGGTTCGGTGGCGGACGTGCGTGGACAGTACGCGGCGGACGGAAGCGAAAGCCTGGAGGAAGTGTTCTTCCGCGCCACGGGTGACGCGGAGCGCGTCAGCGCGTGAGCCTGGCCAACGCGTCCACGGCATCGGCAGTGCCCCCGGGCAACCGGTTCGCCGTGGTGGCCGGGGCGCTGGTCTACATGCAGCTGACGTCGCTGCACAACGCGCTGCGCCAGCGCCTGCTGCGCCTGCGCCAGCCCAAGTACCTGGTCGGTGCGTTGTTCGGCCTGGCCTACCTGTATTTCTTCTTCTTCCGCCACGTGATCGCGTTCGGCGGCGCGTCCCATCCCGCGTTCACCCTGACGCCGGCATGGTCGGCGGACCTGATGGCCTTGGCGGCGATCGCGCTGGCGCTGTACGTGCTGGCCGACTGGGTGTTCTCCGGGGACGATGCGCGCCTGGCCTTCTCGGAAGCGGAGATCGCGTTCCTCTTTCCGGCGCCGCAGTGGCTGCTCAACCTGGGCGT
>JAGHZW010000173.1:26498-28175 GCA_017745195.1 Pseudoxanthomonas sp.
CGCCGCGCGCACGTGCTGCTCGGCCTGGGTGTGTCCGCATGGCTGCGCCGGGGCATGCTGGCGGTGCTGGTCCTGCTGGCCGCACTGGCGTGCGGGTGGTCGATGCGCGCGAACCTGCATGTCCCGGTCGTCGAGGACTGGTCGCATCCGGGAGAACTGCAGGCCTGGTTCGAGGGCCTGGTCGGCATGGCGCCGCTGTCTTGGCTGCTGGCGCCGTTCCGCTGGGTGGTCGCGCCGATGTTCGCGATCGACGGCGCCGGATTCCTGCGCGCGCTGCTGCCTGCGCTGGCGCTGCTGGCCCTGCACTATGTGTGGGCGGTGCGCGCGCAGGTCTCGTTCGAGGACGCATCGATCTCCCATGCGCGCAACCGGGCCGAGAAGGTGGCGGCCTTGCGCGAGGGTCGCTTCGGTGCGCGCCTGCCGA
Source organism: Pseudoxanthomonas sp. (assembly GCA_017745195.1). Lineage (GTDB taxonomy): Bacteria > Pseudomonadota > Gammaproteobacteria > Xanthomonadales > Xanthomonadaceae > Pseudoxanthomonas. The sequence goes on from JAGHZW010000173.1 coordinate 26,923, forward strand.
GCAAGCCGCGCGGCGAGCCGTTCAAGCTTTCGGCCACCGGCTATCCACCGGTCGCCTTCCTGTGGAAAGGGCTGCTCGCGATGGGCCCGTTCTACCGCCTGCGCACCTGGCTGCTCGCCTGCGTGGTACTGGTCGCGCTCTGCCAGTGGCTCGCCGCCGATCCCGCGCTGCATGGCTTGCTCATCGCCCTCGGCGCGACGGTGTCCGCGATCGGCATCTGGCTGGTGCTGCTCGGGCCGATGCTGATGCAGCACGGCCTGCGCCGCACGTTCGAGCGCATGGACGTGCTGAAGGCCACACCCTTGCGCGGCTGGCAGATCGTGCTGGGCGAGCTGTCGACGCCGGCGGCAGTGATGAGTTTCGCCGCGTGGCTGGTGCTGCTGGTCGGCGCGCAGGCATTGCTGGCCAATGGCGGCAGTGGCATGCGCGCACCGCCCAACATCATCGCCATGGCCGCCGGCGTGGCCGTGCTGATCCCGCCATTGTCCGGCCTGATGCTGTGCATTCCGTTCGCCGGCATGCTGTATTTCCCCGCCTGGATCGTGGCGCCCGGCGCGACGGGCGGAGCGGGTGGGCGCGGCTTCGAGGTCATCGGCCAGCGCATGGTCTTCATGCTCGGCTACTTCATCACCGTGGCACTGGCCGCGGTGCCCGCGGCGCTGGTGGCGGGGCTCGCCTTCCTGCTGGTGAACCTGGCCATCGGGCCGATCGCGGGCCTGATCGTGGCGGCAGTGGGTGCCAGTGCCACGCTGTCGCTCGAACTGGCCGGCGCCTTGCGCCTGCTCGGCCGCCGGGTCGATGGCTTCGACCTGTCGCAGGAACTGCGCTGAGCGAATTGGAAGGGGATCGGAGTGCGGCCCGGCCGTCGCTGCGATCGACCACGCCCGCGGCTTCGCCGGCCAGATCCGCGCCTTCCTGCCCGGCGTGCGCCTACTCCGGAACAGGGGTCAGCGTGCACTTTCCTCCGAAGTCTTTGGCTCTGGCGGCCGGCGGACTCTCACCGCCCCAGCGTTCTACCCGGCTGGCGCTCGACAGCGTCGCCGAAGCGGTTGTTGCCCCGGGTGTGCTGGAGTTGCAGCTTTGCGCGGATATATTTGCGGAAACGGGGCCAGGTTCACTTCTTGATTGAGGATGTGGGGCTGGGCGGTCGATGTGCGGGTCGGATGCCGGCGAAGCGTCGGCTCCTGGCCTCGACCTGGATCGGCGAAGGCCCTTCGATCTGCGCCCGCGGGATGCGTGAGCCGGTGACCTGC
>JAGHZW010000174.1:0-24704 GCA_017745195.1 Pseudoxanthomonas sp.
CGGCGTCGGAGGTGGTGATGATCGGCGTGCTGATCCAGTAGAAGCCGCGCTCGGCGCCGGCGAAGTGAAGTTCACCGGCCAGGTCCTGCCAAAGGCCAAGCTGGTCACCTACGAGGTGGACATCAGCCGCGTGATCAACCGCAAGCTGGTCATGGCCCAGGGCGACGCGCGCATGCTGGTCGACGGCCGCGAGATCTACACCGCCAAGGACCTGCGCGTGGGCCTGTTCACCTCGACCGAGGACTTCTGAGCATGAGCCGTCGCATCGCCATCACCGGCATGGGTATCGCTTCCTGCCTGGGCAACGACCTCGACACCGTTTCCGCCTCGCTGCGTGCGGGCCAGGCCGGCATCCGCGCCCAGCCCGACTCGATCGAACGCGGCCTGCGCAGCCAGGTCGCCGGCGCGGTCGAGCTGGACCTGGACGCGGCGATCGACCGCAAGCTCAAGCGCTTCATGAGCGACGCGGCCGCCTACAGCTACGTGTCCATGCGCGACGCCATCGCCGATGCCGGCCTGGACGAGGCGCAGGTCAGCCATCCGCGCACCGGCCTGGTCGCCGGCTCCGGCGGCGGTTCCAGCCACTGGCAGGTGGAAACCGCCGACCTGCTGCGCGAGCGCGGCGTGCGCAAGGTCGGCCCATACATGGTTCCGCGCACGATGTGCTCGACCGTGTCGGCCAACCTGGCCACCGCGTTCAAGATCAAGGGCGTCAGCTACTCGATCAGCGCCGCCTGCGCGACGTCGGCGCACTGCATCGGTGCCGCAGCCGACCTGATCCGCCACGGCGCGCAGGACATCGTCTTCGCCGGTGGCGGCGAGGACCTGGACTGGACGATGACGGTGATGTTCGACGCGATGGGCGCGCTGTCGTCCTCGTTCAACGAGACCCCGGAAAAGGCCTCGCGCCCTTACGACGCCGATCGCGATGGCTTCGTCATCGCCGGTGGCGGTGGCATGCTGGTGCTGGAGGACTGGGATCATGCGGTCGCCCGCGGCGCGCGCATCCATGCCGAGCTGGTCGGCTACGGCGTGACCTCCGATGGCGCCGACATGGTCGCCCCGTCCGGCGAAGGCGCGGTGCGCTGCATGCGCATGGCGATGCAGGGCCTCGAGCACCGCACGATCGACTACCTCAACACCCATGGCACGTCCACGCCGCTGGGCGACGTCACCGAGCTCAACGCGGTGCGCGAGGTGTTCGGCGAGGCGATGCCGCCGATCTCCTCGACCAAGGCGCTGTCGGGCCATTCGCTCGGCGCGGCCAGTGTGCACGAGGCGATCTACTGCCTGCTGATGATGCGCGACGGTTTCATCGCTGGCTCGGCCAATATCGAGAACCTCGATCCACGCGCCGAAGGCTTCCCGATCGCGCGCGAAAGCCGCGACGCGCAGCTGGACCTGGTGATGTCCAACAGCTTCGGCTTCGGTGGTACCAACGCCACCCTGGTGTTCGCCCGCGCGATCTGATCGCGCCGGCCAGCGCGCGCCCGGTGACGTCAGCGGGCGCCGCGTCCCGGTTATTTGTCCTCGCGCCCGTCCCGGTCGCCGTGCCGGCGCTTGGCCGGCGCCTCGTCCCGTGGCGCTGATCGACGCTGGGCCTGGTTGCCCTGCCCATGCTCCGGCGACGAATGCGGCCGGGCATCATCGGCCTGCGGCGGCCGCGCATGCGCGTACTGCTCCGGCCGCTGCTGTGGCCGGCTCCGCTCATGCTGTTGCGGCGGACGCTGCTGCGGCTGCAGCGGCTGCTCGCGCGTCCCGTGCTGCTCCCGTGGATGCTCCTGCATCGGACGCTGCTGCGGTCGGTACTGCGGGGAATGCTCGGCCACGTGCGGGGAACGCGACTGCGATTGCCACGGCCGGATATCGGCCCGCTCCGGTCGCGCCGGCGGCTGCCAGTGCTGTCCGGAATGTGGCGCGTATGCCGGGCGCGGCGGCGGGTACCGGTAGACCGGACGCGGGCGCGGCGGCGGCCGGTAGGCCTGCCAGTAGTCGCGGTCGTGGTACCAGTAGCGGTCGCGATAGTGGTCGTGCCAGTAACTGCCGAAGACGAAGGTCACGATCGGCCAGCCGGTGTACACGCCATGGTCGTACACGTCGACGCGGTTGCCGGAGTCGTCGTATTCGAGCAGGCCCGCGGAGATCCAGCCGCGCTCGCCATCCCAGTAGATGTCGCACCAGGACCAGTCGTCGATGCACCCCAGCACCTCCACCGCCTCGCCGGCCGGCACGGTGAGGATGGGCGGATAGCCGGAGTCGGGGCCGGTGCGCAGGTTGGCGTGGGTCGTGGTCCAGGCGATGTCCTGCGCCGACGCCGCCGAAGCGGCGCCGCACAGGGCCAGCAGGACCGCACCCAGTCGCAGTGGGCTCGAAAACGGAAGCCGTCGCATGAACCTTCCCGTCGTGGCCGGCAACAGGCCGGTCGTGTAGCGGCTATAGGCCGCGACGGGAAAACCGCGCATGAACCGCCTTCAGGCGGCCATGCCGCTGTGCCTCAACAGCGCGTCGATACTCGGCGCGCGGCCGCGGAACGCGGTGAAGTTCTCCAGCGCGCTGCGGCTGCCGCCGCGCGACAGCACTTCGGCAAGGAAGCGCGCCCCGGTCTGCGCCAGCTGGTCTGGCGCCTCCTCGAACGCGGCGTAGGCATCGGCGCTGAGCACCTCGGCCCACTTGTAGCTGTAGTAGCCGGCCGCGTAGCCGCCGGCGAAGATGTGGCTGAACTGCTGCGGAAAGCGGTGCCAAGCCGGCGCCCGGTTGACCGCGACCTCGTCGCGTACCCGCTCCAGCAGCCGCAGCACGCTGTCCTGGGCCGGGTCGAAGCGGCTGTGCAGCTCCATGTCGAACAGGGCGAATTCGAGCTGGCGCACGGTGAACATGCCGCTCTGGAAGTTCTTCGCCGCCAGCATCTTCTCGAACAGCGCGCGCGGCAACGGCTCGCCGCTGTCCACGTGCGCGGTCATCGCGTGCACCCGCTGCCATTCCCAGCAGAAGTTCTCCATGAATTGGCTGGGCAGTTCGACCGCATCCCACTCCACGCCGTTGATCCCGGCCACCGGCAGTTCGCCGATCGCGGTCAGCAGCTGGTGCAGGCCATGGCCCATCTCGTGGAACAGGGTGGTGACCTCGTTGTGGGTGAAGGTGGCCGGTTTGCCGTCCACGCCCTTGCCGAAGTTGCAGACCAGGTAGACGAGTGGCGTCTGCATGCCGCCGGCCAGCACCCGCCGGTTGCGGCAGTCGTCCATCCACGCGCCGCCCCGCTTGCCCTCGCGGGCGTACAGGTCCAGGTAGAACTGGCCGAGCAGGCGACCGGACGCATCCTCGACGCGATAGAAGCGCACGTCCTCGTGCCACGCCGGCGCGGCATCCTCGCGCACGCGCACGCCGTACAGCGATTCGATCACGCCGAACAGGCCGGCCAGCACGCCGGGGCCGGTGAAGTAGCGCTTCACCTCCTGCTCCGAGTAGCTGTAGCGGGCCTGCTTGAGCTTCTCGCTGGCGTAGCCCAGGTCCCACGGCTCCAGCGCTTCGAGGCCGAGTTCGTCGCGGGCGAACGCTTCAAGTTCGGCGCGGTCGCGGCGGGCGAACGGCAGCGCGCGCGCGGCCAGGTCGCGCAGGAACGCCAGCACCTCGTCAGGCGACTGCGCCATCTTGGTCGCCAGCGAGTATTCGGCATAGCTGGCGAAGCCGAGCAGCGCGGCCAGTTCGGCGCGCAGCTCGACGATCCGGTCGATATGGCCGCTGTTGTCCAGCTCGGCCGGTCCGGTCTCCGAAGCGCGCACGCCGTTGGCGCGATACAGCGCCTCGCGCAGGCTGCGGTCGTCGGCATAGGCCTGGACGGGCAGGTAGCACGGCATCTGCAGGGTCAGCTTCCAGCCAGCCCTCCCGTCCTTGTCAGCGGCCGCACGCGCGGCGGCGACCACGTCCACAGGCAATCCGGCCAGGCGGGCTTCGTCGTCCACGTACAGCGCGAATGCATCCGTGGCGTCGAGCACGTTCTGCGAGAACTTCGCCGACAGTGCCGCCAGCTCTTCCTGCACCGCGGAGTAACGGACCTTGGCTGCGTCATCGAGTTCGGCGCCGCCGAGGCGGAAGTCGCGCAACGCGTTCTCCACCACCTTGCGCCGGACCGGATCGTAGCCGGCGTACTCGTCCGACTTCGCCAGCGCCCGGTACTGGGCGAACAGGGCCAGGTTCTGGCCCAGCGCGCTGCCGAAGCGGGTCACCTTCGGCAGGTTGGCGTTGTAGGCCTCGCGCAGCTCGGGCGTGTTGACCACCGCCTGCAGGTGGCCGACCTGGCCCCAGGCGCGCCACAGGCGTTCGGTGGCGTCCTCCAGCGGGGTGACGAAGGCCGACCAGGTCACCGGCGCGACCTTCTCCGCGACGGCCACCGCCGCTTCGGCCTCGGCCAGCAGGACATCGATGGCCGGGCCGACGTGCTCGGGGCGGATCGCATCGAAGCGGGGCAGGCCGGAGAAATCGAGCAGCGGGTTGTCGTGCATGGGGCCGGAATCCGGTAGGGAGTCACCTGACTAGATGCGCACCCGGAGGCCGGAAATCAAGCCGGCTGCGGCCGCCCGGCCGGGTCGCCGTGGGCCGGCCTTCCCGGCTGCGGGATGCGGCCAACGACGAAGCCGCAGGAAAACCGCCCACGCCCGTCCCGCGGGACGAGCGCAGCGACCTGGCCATGCATCCGCCCGCAGCACCGCAGGAACGGGTTACAGCCTACCGCAGGCCGGCAGCTCGGCCAGCGACGCACCGGCCACGGCCCGCGCGATGGCCTGGTCGGCGCCGGCCACGTCGATGCCGCGCCGCACGTACCAGTCCGGGTCGTAGTAGCTGTGCGCGTAGCGGTCGCCGCTGTCGCAGAGGATGCTGACGATCGATCCGGCCTGCCCGGCCTCGCGCATCGCCTGGGCCGCGCGCAGCACGCCGACGAAGTTGGTGCCGGTGGAGCCGCCGACGCGCCGGCCGAGCACCGCGCCGACATGACGCATCGCCGCCAGGCTCAGCGCGTCGGGCACCTTGACCATCGCATCGACGCAGCTGGCGATGAAGCTGCGTTCGACCCGCGGCCGGCCGATGCCTTCGATCGCCGAACCGCCCGCCAGCGACAGCGTGGCATCGGCGCGCCCTTGATGGCAGGAGACGTAGTAGTCGTAGAACACCGAGGTCTGCGGATCGGCGCAGAGCACCCTGGTGTCGTGGCGGCGGTAACGCACGTAGCGGCCGAGCGTGGCGCTGGTGCCGCCGGTGCCCGGCCCGCACACGATCCACGCCGGCACCGGATGCGGCTCCTCGCCCATCTGCTTGAAGATCGATTCGGCGATGTTGTTGTTGGCGCGCCAGTCGGTGGCACGCTCGGCGTAGGTGAACTGGTCCATGAAGTGGCCGCCGGTTTCGCGCGCCAGCGCTTCGGACTCCTCGTTGAGCGAGCAGGCGCTTTCGACCAGGTGGCAGCGGCCGCCCTGGAATTCGATCGCGGCGATCTTCTCCGGTGAAGTCGATGCCGGCATCACCGCGATGAACGGCAGGCCGAGCAGGCGCGCGAAATACGCTTCGGACACCGCGGTCGAACCGCTGGACGCCTCGACCACGGTACTGCCCTCGCGCAGCCAGCCGTTGGCCAGCGCGTACAGGAACAGCGAGCGCGCCAGACGATGCTTGAGGCTGCCGGTAGGGTGGCTGGACTCGTCCTTCAGGTAGACATCGATGCCGGGCCAACCCGGCAGCGGCAGCCGGATCAGGTGGGTGTCGGCCGAGCGGTTGAAGTCGGCCTCGATCTTGTGGATGGCGGCGGCCACCCAGGCACGCTGGGACATGGACGTGGACTGCGGACTCGATGCAGCGATTCTACCGGTCAGGACGCCGCCCGCCCGGCCGCGGATGCGACCGGGCACCGCGCCGCTATAGTGGCCACGAGGCGTTCGGTGCGCGCCGGCCAGGGGAGAGCAGCGAGGATGGGCAACTCCACAAGCGCGAGCGCCACGCTCGGCAAGCATGGCCGCGTGCTGGCCGGGTACGTCCGCAGGCGCCTGTTCGCGCGCCTCGGCCACACCGGGCTGGTGTTCGGCGCGCTGTTCTTCTTCGCCTCGCTCACGCCCAGCCTGACGCCACGGGCGGCGGCCTCGCAGGCGCTGCTGTCCGGGCTGTGCCTGGCCGCCGGCTATGGCCTCGGCGTGCTGGCGCGCTGGTTGTGGGGATACCTCGAACTGCCGGTGGCCGATGCCGCCGGCAACCGTCGCCGGCGCCGCATCGTGTATGCCTGCTGTGCCGCCATCGCCGCAGTCGCCCTGTGGAACAGCCAGCACTGGGAGAATGTGGTCCGCGCGCTGATGCACCTCGATCCTGCCGGCGCCGGCAGGATCCCCGCGCTGCTCGCCGGTGCGATCGTGGTCGCGCTGCTGGCCATCGTGCTCGGGCGGGCGGCGCTGCTGCTGGTGTACGCGACGATGACGCTGGTCTCGCGGCGCGTGCCGCGGCGGATCGCACGCGTGGTCGGCGCACTGGCCGGCGTGCTGCTGCTGGTCGGCCTGGTCAACGGCGTGATCTTCAGCGCCGTCCTCGAGGCGCTCGATGCTTCCTACCGCCAGGCCGATGCGCTGATTCCGCCGGAAGAGCAGCCGCCGCAGGCGCAGGACAGTCCTGGCAGCACGGCTTCGCTGGTGGGCTGGAGCGAGCTGGGCCGGATGGGCCGGCGTTATGTCACCGCGCGGCCGACGGCCGACGACATCGCCCGATTCGCCGGGCCCGGCGCGAAGGCGCCGTTGCGCGTGTACGCCGGCCTGCCCACCGGCGATACGCCGGAAGCACGCGCGCGCCTGGCGCTGGAGGAACTCAAGCGCGTGGGCGGTTTCTCGCGCAAGGCACTGGTGGTGATCACCCCGACCGGCACCGGCTGGGTCGATCCGGCCGGGATCGACGGACTGGAGTACCTGTACCGCGGCGACGTGGCCAGCGTCGCCGTGCAGTACTCGTACCTGTCCAGCCCGCTGACCCTGTTCCTCGATCCGGACACCGGCGGCGCCACCGCCCGCGCGCTGTTCCGCGAGGTCTACGGCTACTGGCGCACGCTGCCGCGCGCGACCCGGCCGAAGCTGTACCTGCACGGCCTGAGCCTGGGCGCGCTCAATTCCGAGCGCTCGTTCCAGCTGTTCGAACTGCTGGAAGACCCGTTCGACGGCGCGCTGTGGAGCGGACCGCCGTTCGCCGCGACGCAATGGGCGACGCTGACCGCCGCGCGCAATCCGGGGACGCCGGTGTGGCGGCCGAAGTTCCACGACGGCTCGTTCGTGCGCTTCATGAACCAGGACGGCAGCGCCACTGCGGCCGGCACGCCGTGGGGCCCGATGCGGCTGGTGTACCTGCAGTACGGCAGCGATGCGGTGGCCTTCTTCGACCGCTATGGCTTCCTGCGCAGTCCCGAGCTGCTCGATGCGCCGCGTCCGCCGGACGTGTCGCCGGCCATGCGCTGGTATCCGGTGGTGACGATGATGCAGATGGCCCTGGACACCTCGCTGTCGATGAGCGCGCCGATGGGCTTCGGCCATGTGTACGCACCCTCGCACTACATCGCCGCATGGCTGGAGATCACCGGCATCGACGACTGGTCGCCGCAGGATGTCGAGCGGCTGAAGCAGTTCCTCGACGCACGCCGCGCCGCGGAGCTGAAGCAGCCGGACGAGACCGTCGACGGTTGAGCCGCAGGCCGGGAATCCCGGTGACTTCCGGCACTGATGGCCACGCGGGCCGCCCATGCAACCTGCGCCGGCATCGCATCCCATGAGGTGATTCTTGCGCGCCTCCGTCCGCCGGACCCTTCTCGTCGCCGCCTGCTTGATCCTGGCCCTGGTCGTCGCGCTGGCCGCGCTGGCGCTCGCGTTCCGCTTCAACTTCCACCGCCCTGCACCGGCGGCCGCCTATCCCACGCCAGCGTCACCGCTCGAAGCGCAGCGGCAGGACGTGGACTATTTCGCGAAAGCCATCGCGCTGGACCGTTCCTTCACGCCGGCGGCGCGCACGGCGGCCGAAGCGCAGCTGGCCGGACTGGAGGCGCTGCCGCAGGCGCTGCCCGCGCCACGGCTGCATGTCGCGCTGATGCAGGTGATGGCACTGGCCGACAATGGCCATTCCCGGGTCGGCACGCTGCTCGACGACAGCATGATCCTGCCACTGCGGGTGACGCGCTTCGCCGAAGGCTACTACGTGACCCGCGCTGCGCCTGCGTATCGCGACATGCTCGGCGGCCGCGTGGAGAGCATCGATGGGCAGCCGGTCGAGCAGGTGCTGCGGCGCCTGGACACGCTGCACGGCGGCGTCGCCGGATTCCGCCGCGAAGCCGACGCGATCCACCTGGTCGTGCAGGACCTGTTGTACGGCCTGGGGATCGCCGCCGCCCGCGACGCCTCGAGCTGGACCGTCACCCTGCCCGACCAGCGGACGGTCACGCATCGGGTCGAGGCCTATGCCCGGCACAAGGACGAGGGCATCGCCGCCGGCGGGCGCTGGCTGTCGCCGGAACCGGGTGATGGCGTCGAGCGGGCGTGGGCGGTCTACCACCCGCAGTCCGGCGAGCTGCCGCAGACGTGGCACCAGCCCGACCGCGCTTTCCGTGCATTCCAGGCCGACGGCAGCTGCGCGCAGGTGGTACAGCTGCGCAGCATCAGCGACAGCGGCACCCAGCAGATCGCGCCATTTCTTGAAGCGACCGAAGCGGCGCTGCGCGCTGCCGCGCCCTGCGCGGTGATCCTCGACCTGCGCGGCGATGGCGGCGGCGACTACACCAACACCTGGCGCTTCGCCCATGCGCTGCCGGAGCTGCTCGCGCCCGGCGGCCGCATCTTCGTGCTGACCGATCCGGCGACGTTCTCCGCCGCGATCACCACGACCGCGTTCGTCAAGCAGGCCGGTGGCGACCGGGTCGCCATCATCGGCGAGCCGGTCGGCGATCGCCTGTCATTCTTCTCCGAAGGCGGCCAGGCCTGCCTGCCCAACCTCGGGGCATGCGCCTACTACCAGACCGGCAAGCACGACTACGCCGGACCCTGCGACGACTGGAAGCAATGCTTCTGGCTCAACCGGCTCTATCCGGTGCGGGTGGAAAGCCTGGATCCGGATGTGCCCGTACCGCTGGCCTTCGCCGACTGGAACGCGGGCCACGACCGCGCCTACGAGACGGCGCTTCGACTGGCCGCGCACCCCGAGCGGTAGCGCCCCCGGGCCGAAGCCCGGGCCCGCACCCGAATGCGCGCCGAGGCGCGCAGCGGGAACGGCGCGGTTATTCCACCGTCACCGACTTGGCCAGGTTGCGCGGCTTGTCCACGTCGGTGCCGCGGGCCAGCGCGGTGTGGTAGGCCAGCAACTGCACCGGAATGGTGTGGATCACCGGGCTGAGCACGCCGGCGTGGCGCGGCGTGCGGATCACGTGCACGCCTTCGGACTCGCTGAAGTGGCTGTCCTGGTCGGCGAACACGAACAGCTCGCCACCGCGTGCGCGCACTTCCTGCATGTTCGACTTCACCTTCTCCAGCAGGCGGTCATTGGGCGCTATCACCACCACCGGCATCGCCGCGTCGACCAGCGCCAGCGGCCCGTGCTTGAGCTCGCCGGCCGGATAGGCCTCGGCGTGGATGTAGGAGATTTCCTTGAGCTTGAGCGCGCCTTCCAGCGCGATCGGGTAGTGCAGGCCGCGGCCAAGGAACAGCGCGTTCTGCTTGCCGGCGAAGCGCTCGGCCCAGGACTGGATCTGCGGCTCCAGGTTCAACGCGTGCTGCACGCTGCCGGGCAGCATGCGCAGCTGCTCGAGGTAGCCGGCCTCCTGCTCCGGCGTGACCGTGCCGCGCAGCTTGCCCAGGACCACGGTCAGCTGGAACAGCGCGGCCAGCTGGGTGGTGAAGGCCTTGGTCGAGGCCACGCCGATCTCGGCGCCGGCGCGGGTGTAGCAGACCAGCTCGCTGGCGCGTGGGATCGCGCTTTCGGGCACGTTGCAGATCGACAGCGTATGGCGGTGGCCGAGCGACTTGGCGTATTTCAGCGCCTCCATCGTGTCCAGGGTTTCGCCGGACTGGGAGATGGTGACGATCAGGTGGCGCGGATCGGCGTAGGCGTCGCGGTAGCGGTACTCGCTGGCGATCTCCACGCTGCACGGCAGGCCGGCGATGGCCTCGATCCAGTAACGCGCGGTCAGGCCGGCGTAGTAGCTGGTGCCGCAGGCCAGGATCTGCACGCCGGTGACCTCGCGCAGCACGGCCTCGGCGTTCGCGCCGAACAGCGCCGGCTCGAAACCGCCGGCGTCGATCGCCGCCTCGATGGTGTCGGCGAGCGCGCGCGGCTGCTCGTGGATTTCCTTCTGCATGAAGTGGCGGTACGGACCCAGTTCCAGCGAGGCCAGCGACACGTCGGAAACGTGGACCTCGCGCTGCACCTCGTGGTCGCTGCCATCGAACACGCGCACCGCGCCGCGGCTCAGTTCGGCGGTATCGCCTTCCTCCAGGAAGATCACCCGCCGCGTCGCCGAAATAATGGCCGAGACGTCGGAGGCGACGAAGTTCTCGCCCTCGCCCAGGCCGACCAGCAGCGGGCAGCCCATCCGTGCGCAGACCAGGCGCTCCGGCTCGCGGCGGCTGAGCACCGCCAGCGCGTAGGCGCCGGTCAGTTCCTTCACCGCTGCCTGCAGCGCGGCGAGCAGGTCCAGGCCCTGCGCCATGTGGTGGTGGATCAGGTGGGCGATCACCTCGGTGTCGGTCTGCGACTCGAACACGTAGCCGAGCGAGGCCAGCCGTTCGCGCTGGGCCTCGTGGTTCTCGATGATGCCGTTGTGGACCAGGGCCAGGTCGCCATGGCTGATGTGCGGATGGGCGTTGGCCTCGGTCACCCCGCCGTGGGTGGCCCAGCGGGTGTGGCCGATGCCGAGCACGCCGCGGAAGCCCTCGGCCAGCGCCGCCTGCTCCATCTCGGCCACCCGCCCTGTGCGGCGCACCCGGCGCACGCTGGCCGCGTCGGCCACCGCGATACCGGAGGAGTCATAGCCGCGGTATTCCAGGCGCTTGAGGCCTTCGATCAGGACCGGAACCACATCGCGATCCGCGATCGCGCCGACAATGCCGCACATGCCGTCTTCCAGAAGCGGTTAAGGACGCGATTCTAGCGGAGTCGGTCCAGTCGCTGACCGGTCCCTGTCCCAGCAGCTCCCCGCCGTGTCCGCAGGCTGTCCGCCGGTACGCGAGTGTCCGGCAGTGTCCGCTGGACGCTGCGGACACCCGGACTTCGCACCAATTGTCTTATGATTCATATGCTTGCAGTTGGCACGCGGCGTGCATTACTGGTTGCGACTCCCCAGCCCGTGGCCACGACACGATGATCCCCGACACCTCCGCGCAGGACCGCCCGCTCTCCGCTGCCAGCCGGGCCCGCCCCGCATGGCGCCGCTGGCTGTGGCCGGCCGTGGTCGCGGTGCCGGTGCTGGCGCTGCTGGGCTGGGTGATCGCCGGCTGGGGCGCCGGCTCGCGCTCCTACGACGCTTCGCGGGTCCGCGTCGCCGAGGTCAAGCGCGGCGACCTGGTCCGTGACATTTCCGCCGACGGCCGGGTGATCACCGCCAACAGCCCGACCCTGTACGCGATCGCCGGCGGCACCGTCGCCCTGCAGGTGGTGGCCGGCGACGCGGTGAAGAAGGAGCAGGCGCTGGCGGTGATCGACAGCCCCGAACTGCGCAGCAAGCTGGTCCAGGAAGAGTCGACCCTGGCCGGCATGGAGGCCGAAGCCAGCCGCGCGCAGCTGGACGCGCGCATCGCCGCGCTCAACGCGCGCAAGGCCCTGGACCAGGCGCAGATCGACCACACCGCCGCGCAGCGCGACCTGGAGCGCTACGAGCGCGGCCATGCCGGCGGCGCGGTCTCCAACATCGAACTGGCCAGCGCCCGCGACGAACTGGAAAAGGCCCGGATCGGCCTGCAGGCTGCGCAGAGCGACGCCGGCCTGCAGGGCCAGGGCGCGGCCTTGGACGCGCGCAACAAGCGCCTGCTCGCCGACCGCCAGAAGGCGGTGGTGACCGAGCTGCAGCGCCAGGTCGCCGCACTGACCCTGCGTGCGCCGTTCGACGGCCAGGTCGGCCAGGTGCAGATCGCGCAGGGCACCAACGTGGCGATCAACGCGCCGATCCTGAGCGTGGTCGACCTGAGCGAATTCGAGGTCGAGATCCGGGTGCCGGAAAGCTTCGCCCGCGATTTGGCGATCGGCGTGCCGGCCCAGGTCACCAGCCAGGGCACGCAGTACCCGGCCAAGGTCTCGGCGGTGTCGCCGGAAGTGGTCAACGGCGAGGTCACCGCGCGCCTGCGCTTCGCCGAAGGCAAGCAGCCGCCGGGCCTGCGCCAGAACCAGCGCCTGTCGGCGCGAATCGTGCTGGACACGCGCAAGAACGTGCTGATGGTCGAACGCGGTCCGTTCGTCGAGCAGGACGGCGGCCGCTGGGCCTGGGTGGTGGACGGCCGCAGCGCCAGCCGCCAGCCGATCCAGACCGGCGCCAGCAGCCTGGGCTACGTGGAAATCGTCTCCGGCCTGAAGGAAGGCGACCGCATCGTCGTCTCCGGCAGCGACCAGTTCGGCGATGCCGAACGCGTCGCGATCAACTGAACCCCATCCCCTATCCGTTCCCTCCGAACAACCACAGAAGGAATCCCGCCATGCTGGAAATGCGCCAGGTCTCCAAGATCTACCGGACCGCGATGGTCGAAACCCATGCCCTCCGCTCGCTCGACCTGCATGTGCGCGATGGCGAGTTCGTCGCGGTGACCGGGCCGTCGGGCTCGGGCAAGACCACCTTCCTCAACATCGCCGGGCTGCTGGAGACCTTCACCGAAGGCGACTACTTCCTCGACGGCGAGAACGTGCGCGGCATGTCCGACGACGCCCGCAGCCGCCTGCGCAACCACAAGATCGGCTTCATCTTCCAGGGCTTCAACCTGATCCCCGATCTCAACCTGTTCGACAACGTCGACGTGCCGCTGCGCTACCGCGGCCTGCCTGCGGCCGACCGCAAGGCGCGGATCGAGAAGGCGCTGGCCCAGGTCGGCCTGGCCTCGCGCATGAAGCACTTCCCGGCCGAGCTCTCGGGCGGCCAGCAACAGCGCGTCGCGATCGCCCGCGCCCTGGCCGGAGAACCGAAGCTGTTGCTCGCCGACGAACCGACCGGCAACCTCGACTCGCAGATGGCCCGCGGGGTGATGGAACTGCTGGAGCAGATCAACGCCGCCGGCACCACCATCGTCATGGTCACCCACGATCCGGAGCTGGCGGCGCGCGCGCAGCGCAACGTCCACATCGTCGACGGCGTGGCCACCGACCTGTCGGTCGAGCCGAGCCTGGTCCGCCTGGCCCGCAACGACGCGGCCGCCTCCGACGCCGCCGCCTGAGGAGGCGCCCATGTTCGCCTACTACTGCAACCTGGCCCTGCGCAGCTTCCGCCGCGACAAGGCCCTGACCGCACTGATGGTGTTCGCCATCGCCCTGGGTATCGGCGCGTGCATGACCACCCTGACCGTGTTCCACGTGCTGTCGGGTGATCCGATCCCGGGCAAGAGCGCCCGGCTGTTCTACGTGCAGCTCGACCCGGCCGAGATGAACGACTACACCCCCGGCCAGGAGCCCAACGAGCAGGTCACCCGCTTCGATGCCGAGACGATGCTGCGCGAGAAGCGCGGCACGCGCCAGGCGATGATGACCGGCGGCGGCGTGTCGATCACCCCCGACCGCGAAGGGCTGGCCCCGTTCGTGATCGACGCCCGTTACACCAGCGCCGACTTCTTCGCCATGTTCGACACGCCGATGCTGTACGGCAACGGCTGGAGCGCGAAGGAGGACGATGCGCGCGCGCGCGTGGTCGTGATCTCCCGGAGCCTCAACGAGCGCGTGTTCGGCGGCGGCAACAGCGTCGGCAAGCAGCTGCGCATCGACCAGTCCGACTTCACCGTGGTCGGCGTGGTCGACGAGTGGCGGCCGACCCCGCGCTTCTACGACATGAACAGCGACCGCTACGGCGCGCTGGAGGATGCGTTCCTGCCCTTCAGCACCTCGCGCGACCTGGACATGGGCCGCAACGGCAGCATGGACTGCTGGGGCGACAGCGATGGCGACTCGACCGGCCCGAACGCGCCGTGCGCCTGGATCCAGTACTGGGTCGAGCTGGACTCGGCCGACAAGGCCTCCGCCTATCGCGACTACCTGGTCAACTACTCGGATCAGCAGCGCGCCGCCGGCCGCTACAAGCGGCCGACCAACGTGCGCCTGCGCAACGTGATGGAGTGGCTGGAGTTCAACCGGGTGGTGCCCAACGACGTGGTGATGCAGCTGTGGCTGGGCTTCGGCTTCCTGCTGGTGTGCCTGGTCAACACGGTCGGCCTGCTGCTGGCCAAGTTCCTGCGCCGCGGCAGCGAGATCGGCGTGCGCCGTGCCCTGGGCGCATCGCGCGGGGCGATCTTCAGCCAGTGCCTGGTCGAAGCCGGCGCGATCGGCGTGGCCGGCGGCATCCTCGGCCTGGGCCTGTCGCTGCTGGGACTGTGGGCGGTGCGCCTGCAGCCGGCCAGCTACGCCGAACTGGCGCACCTGGACGTGGGCATGCTGGTGCTGACCTTCGTCCTGGCCATCGTCGCCAGCGTGCTCGCCGGCCTGTTGCCGGCGTGGCGGGCGATGCAGGTCACCCCGGCGATCCAGCTCAAGAGCCAGTAACCACTCTCCCCCTCCCTGGCGCCCGGCGCCGGGGAGGAGGCCAGAAGACATAACCGACGGAGAGACCCATGGACATCCGACCGATCCTCTCGACCCTGATGCGGCACAAGACCGCCGCGTCGCTGATCGTCATCGAGATCGCGCTGACCTGCGCGATCATCTGCAACGCGCTGTTCATGATCAGCGACCGCCTCACCCAGATCCGCGAGGTCAGCGGCCTGGCCGAGGACCAGCTGGTCCGCGTGCAGATCCTCAGCATCGGCAGCGACAAGGACCAGGCCGCGCGCACCCGCACTGACCTGGCCGCGCTGCGCGGCATCCCCGGCGTCAAGGACGCGACCGTGCTCAACCAGGTGCCGTTCGTGAACTCGTCGTGGAACAGCGGCGTGCGCCTGAAGCAGGAGCAGCAGCAGTCCACGCTCAGCGCGACCACCTACATGGCCGAGGACCAGTTCGTCGAGACGCTCGGCCTGAAGCTGGTGGCCGGCCGCGACTTCAATCCCGAAGAGTACCGCGACGCGGCCTCGCTGCTGGACGGCCTGAGCGGCGACGACGGCGTGCCGGTGGCGATCATCACCCGCGCGCTGGCCGACAAGCTGTACCCCGGCGAAGACCCGATCGGCAAATCGTTCTACAGCTGGAGCGACAAGCCCACCCGCGTGGTCGGCGTGGTCGAGCACCTGGTGCGGCCGAGCCAGCAGGGCGGCCCTGGCGCGCGCGAGTACACGATGGTGTTCCCGCTGCGCGCGCACTACAACCTCGGCGGCAACTACGTGATCCGCACCGATCCTGACCGCCGCAGCGAGGTCCTGGCCGCGGCCAAGAAGGTGCTGCAGGCCAACGGCGCCGACCGCATCATCCTGGAAGACAACAGCAAGACCTTCGAGCAGCTGCGCCGCGAGTTCTACCAGGCGCCGCGGGCGATGGCCTGGCTGCTGGGCATCGTCTGCGTGTTCCTGCTGCTGATCACCGCACTGGGCATCATTGGTTTGGCCAGCTTCTGGGTGCAGCAGCGGACCAAGCAGATCGGCGTGCGCCGCGCGCTGGGCGCGACCCGCGGGCAGATCCTGCGTTACTTCCAGACCGAGAACTTCCTGCTGGCCAGCATTGGTATTGCACTCGGCATGCTGCTCGCGTTCGCGATCAACCAGCTGCTGATGGGCAAGTACGAGATGGCGCGGCTGCCGCTGTTCTACCTGCCGGCCGGCGCGGTGCTGCTGTGGCTGCTCGGCCAGCTGGCGGTATGGGCCCCGGCGCGGCGTGCCGCGTCGATCCCGCCGGCCGTGGCTACGCGCAGCGTATGAACCGACGTCGCCAGGTCCGGCCCCGGCCGCGGACGGCCGCGGGATCGGCGATGCCGAAAGCCGCGCTCGCCTGCGCGCTGGCCGCCGCGGCATGGCTCGGTATCGACCACCTCTCCGCATCGACCGGTGTGGAGGGGGCGGCTGCCGGCGCGGACGACCTGGCCGCGACGATCGCGCGCCTGGATGCCGAGGTATTCGACGCCTTCAACCGCTGCGCCGATCCGGCGCAGCTGGAGCGGCATGCGAGCTACTTCGACCCGGCCGTCGAGTTCTACCACGACACCGGCGGGGTGACCTGGACCCGCGAGGCGATGCTGGCCAACACCCGCCGGTACGCCTGCGGCACTTTCACCCGCGAACTCGTCCCGGGCAGCCTTGCGGTGTATCCGGTCCGCGATTTCGGCGCGATCGCCCAGGGCCGGCATCGCTTCTGCCAGACCGGCACCGGCAAGTGCGAAGGCCTGGCCGACTTCACGATCGTCTGGCAGCGCCAGCAGGACGGCCAGTGGCGCATCACCCGCGTGCTCAGCTATGGCCACCGCGCCAATCCCGGCACCTGAGCCGGTACGATCCACCGTTCCTCCGTTTCCTTCACTCCGGCGCCCATGTCCAACCTCCTCGTCATCGACGACAACCCCGCCGTCGCCACCGCGCTGGAGGTGCTGTTCTCGCTGCACGACATCTCCACCGTGCACGCGGCCTCGCCCGGTGAGGGCCTGGCGCTGCTGGACAGCGAGCCGGTGGACCTGGTGATCCAGGACATGAACTTCACCGCCGATACCACCTCCGGCGACGAGGGCCGCGCCCTGTTCGCGGCCATCCGCGAGCGCCACCCCGACCTGCCGGTGGTGCTGCTGACCGCCTGGACCCACCTGGAAAGCGCGGTCGAGCTGATCAAGGCCGGTGCTGCCGATTACGTGGCCAAGCCATGGCAGGACGCCAAGCTGCTGGCCACGGTCAACAACCTGCTGGAGCTGGCCGAGGCGCGGCGCGAGCTGGACCTGCGCCGCGACGGCGAGCGCCGCCGCCGCGACGACCTCGCCCGCCGCTACGACCTGCGCGGCGCGGTGTTCGCCGACCCGGCCAGCGAACGGGTGGTCGCACTGGCCTGCCAGGTCGCGCGCTCGGAGCTGCCGGTGCTGGTCACCGGCCCCAACGGCAGCGGCAAGGAGAAGATCGCCGAGATCATCCAGGCCAACTCGGCGCACCGCGACGGCCCGTTCGTCACCCTCAACTGCGGCGCGCTGCCGGCCGACCTGATCGAGGCCGAACTGTTCGGCGCCGAGGCCGGCGCCTACACCGGCGCCAACAAGGCGCGGGAGGGCAAGTTCGAGGCCGCCGACGGCGGCACCCTGTTCCTGGACGAGATCGGCAACCTGCCGCCGGCCGGGCAGATGAAACTGCTGCGCGTGCTGGAGACCGGCCGCTTCGCCCGCCTCGGCTCCAACCGCGAGCGCCAGGTCAAGGTACGCGTGGTCAGCGCGACCAACGCCGAGCTGCCGGCGATGATCCGCGAGGGCAGCTTCCGCGAGGACCTGTACTACCGGCTCAACACCATCGAGCTGGCGATGCCGCCGCTGGCCGAGCGCCCGGGCGACATCCTGCCGCTGGCCGAGCACTTCGGCGCCGGTGGCAAGCCGCTGTCGAACGCCGCCGCGCACGCGCTGCAGCGGCACCCGTGGCCGGGCAACGTGCGCGAACTGCGCAACGTGATCCAGCGCGCGCAGCTGCTGGCGACCGGCGCGCGGATCGAGGTCGCCGACCTCGGCCTGCCGCGCGCGCACAGCATGCGCAACGGGCCGGCGCGCGAGCCCGAACGCGAGCAGATCGAAGCGGCCCTGCAGCGCGCCGGCGGCGTGATCGCGCAGGCCGCGGCCGAACTGGGCATGAGCCGGCAGGCGCTGTACCGGCGCATGGAACGCCACGGACTCAAACCCGCATGAACACGCCGGCACGGTTGCCATGACGATCCGCCGCACCCTCACCCTGCGCCTGTTCTTCCGGCTGTTGCCGGTGCTGGCACTGGCCGCGGCGCTGCCCTGGGCGTTCGCCTACTGGATCGACCGCGGCTGGGTGCTGGCGGTGCTCTCGGTGCTGGTCCTGCTCGGCCTGATGTGGTGGAGCCTGCATCGCGCGCTGGCGCCGATGCGCGCGCTGTTCCGCGCCCTGGCCGGCAGCGTCAACACCTACCGCGACGGCGAGTTCAACTTCGGCGTGCACTGGCGCGGCGACGACGAGCTCGGCGAACTGGTCCGCGCCCACGGCCAGCTGGGCGACGTGCTGCGCGAGCAGCGCCAGGAACTGGTCCAGCGCGAACTGCTGCTGGACACGATGGTCCAGAACACGCCGGTGGCGATGCTGCTGTCGGCCGAGGGCGGCGACGGCGTGCGCCGGGTGGTCTACGCCAACCTGTCCTCGCGCAAGCTGCTCAACGACGGCCACAAGCTCGAAGGCCTGCACATGGACGCGCTGGTCGATGCGCTGCCGGTGGAGCTGCGCGAGGCGCTGGCCCGCGGCGCCGACAGCCTGTTCGCGGTGCCGGCCGACGACGACGAGGAAGAGGTCTACCACCTGTCGCGGCGCACCTTCACCCTCAACGGGCGCCGCCACGAATTGCTGCTGATCCGCCTGCTCACCCCTGAACTGCGCCGCCAGGAGGTGCAGACCTGGAAGAAGGTGATCCGGGTGATCAGCCACGAACTGAACAACTCGCTGGCGCCGATCGCCTCGCTCGCCCATTCCGGCGCCGAGCTGGTCCGCCGCGGCCGCCACGAGCGGCTGGGCGAGGTCTTCTCCACGATCGAGGACCGCGCCCGCCACCTGGAGGGTTTCATCCGCGGCTATGCGCGCTTCGCCAAGCTGCCGCAGCCGCAGCTGCAGCCGGTGGTCTGGCGCGACTTCCTCGGCCGGCTGCAGCGGCAGATCGGCTTCGAGCTGGAAGGCAGCGGCACCGAACTGCACGCGCGGGTGGATCCGGCGCAGATGGAACAGGCGCTGCTGAACCTGCTGAAGAACGCGCACGAAGCCGGCAACGACGCCACCCCGCCCAGCGACGAGGTGCGCGTGCGCCTGCTGCGCCTGCCCGGCTGGACCCGGATCGAGGTGCTCGACCGCGGGCCGGGCATGAACGAAGCGGTGCTGGAGAACGCGCTGCTGCCGTTCTATTCGACCAAGCGCAACGGCACGGGCCTGGGCCTGGCCCTGACCCGCGAGATCGTCGAGGCGCACGGCGGCCGCCTGTCGCTGCAGAACCGCTCCGACGGTGGCCTGTGCGTGGCGGTGATGCTGCCGGAAGCCGCAGCCTGAGGCCGGCCGCCGCTTCGACCCGGCGGCTCAGCCCTTCGGCTTCTTCTGCGGCCGCTTCCAGCCTTCGAGCGTGTTCTGCCGGGTGCGCGCCACGGTGAGTTCGCCGGCCGGCGCGTTGCGGGTGATGACCGAGCCGGCGCCGATCGTGGCCTGCGCGCCGATCTCCACCGGTGCCACCAGCGAGGAGTTGGAGCCGATGAAGGCGCCATCGCCAATGGTCGTCGTCGACTTGTTCACCCCGTCGTAGTTGCAGGTGATCGTGCCGGCGCCGATGTTCACGCCCGCGCCGATCTGCGCATCGCCCAGGTAGGTCAGGTGGTTGGCCTTGCTGCCGAGGCCGAGCACGGCCTTCTTGGTCTCGACGAAGTTGCCGATGTGCACGCCGTCGGCGAGCACGGTGCCGGGCCGCAGCCGCGCATACGGGCCGATCTGCGCGGCGCCCTCGCTGACCACGCCGTCCAGGTCGCAGTGCGCGCGCACTTCCGTGCCCGGGCCGAGGCGCACGTCCTTCAGCCGGGTGAACGGGCCGATGCGCACGCCGTCGCCGAGCTCCACCTCGCCCTCGAGCACGACGTTGGCATCGATCTCCACGTCACGGCCGGCGCGCACCGTGCCGCGCTGGTCGAACCGCGACGGGTCGAGCAGGCGCACGCCCTGCGCGCACAGCGCCTTCGCGCAGCGCAGCTGGAACGCGCGCTCGAGCTGGGCCAGCTGCCAGGGATCGTTCGCGCCTTCGGCTTCCAGCGGGTCGGCCACCGGCACCAGTTCGGCCGGGTTGTACTCCTCGGCGGCCATGGCGAAGACGTCGGTCAGGTAGTACTCGCCCTGGCTGTTGCCGTTGGACAGGCGGGCCAGCCAGCGCTTCAACGAATCGGATTCGACCGCGATGATGCCGGTGTTGACCGTGTGGATGCGGCGCTGCTCGTCGTCGGCATCGCGATGCTCGACGATCGCCGCCACCCGCCCCTGCGGGTCGCGCACGATCCGGCCGTAGCCGGTCGGGTCCTGCAGGTCGGCCACCAGCACGCGCAGCAGGCCGGGCGCATCGAGCAGGCGGCGCAGGGTATCCGGCGCGGTCAGCGGCACGTCGCCGTACAGGACCAGCACGTCGGCTGCTTCGGGCACGTCCGGCATCGCCTGCTGCACCGCGTGGCCGGTGCCCAGCTGCCGGGCCTGCTCGGCCCAGTGCAGGTCGTCCTGACCGGCGAACGCGGCGCGCACCGCCTCGCCGCCGTGGCCGTAGACCACGTGGATGCCCGCCGGACTCAGCGCGCGCGCGGTCTCGATCACATGCGCCAGCATCGGCCGCCCGCCCACCGGCTGTAGCACCTTGGGCAGCGCCGACTTCATCCGCTTGCCCTCGCCGGCGGCGAGGATGACTACGTGCAATGGCTGGCTCATGTCGAATCCGCTACTGGAATGCGCTGATTCTAGCCGGGCCACCCATCCGCAGGAGCCGGTCCGGCCGGCGATGGCGCCGCGCGCAGCACCGCGCGCTGCATCCGCAGCGCATCGGCGGCGGCTCCTACAATGGTCCGTCGCGCACGATGGACCCGACCCGATGCCCCTCCTCCGCCAGGGCAGCCACTACCTCGCCTTCGGCATCCTGCAGCTGCTGCTGGACTGGTCCCTGTTCGTCGCGCTCACCGCGCTCGGCCTGCCGGCCACCCCGGCCAACCTGGCCAGCCGCACCAGCGCGGCCACGCTCGGCTTCTGGCTCAACGGCCGCTACACCTTCGCCGATGGCCAGGGCAGCCGGCTGGGCTGGCGCCGCTTCGCCCGCTTCTGGGCGCTGTGGCTGGTGATGACCGCGCTCAGCACGCTGCTGGTGGCCACGATCGAGGCCCGCCTCGGCCTGCGCTGGGCCTGGCTGGCCAAGCCGGTGGTCGAAGGCGGACTGGCGGTGGCGAACTTCTTCCTGCTGCGGCGGCTGGTGTTCCGCTGAGCTGCGCCGCGACGACACCGCGGACGATCGCCGCGGACATTTGACCTGGATCAGGGCGCGCCGGCGTCCGCGACCGCAGGCTGGCGTTCCGATCCAGGAGAGCGCCATGACCAGCCCTGCCAGCCCCGACTACACCGCCCATCCCTTCGACGCCCGCGGTATTGCCCGGCGCTTCCGCCACTCGGCCATCTTCGGTGCCCTGGGCGCACTGGAACCCGGCGAGGCGATGCGCTTCGTCAACGACCACGACCCGCTGCCGCTGCTCGACCAGATCACGACCCGCTTCGGCGACCGCATCGAGATCGCCTACCGCCAGCAGCAGCCGGGCGCGGTGGTGATCGACTTCATCGTCCACGCCTGAGCCATGGCCTTCCCCGCCTTCTTCGACCAGGCGCCGGTGCTGCGCCTGCATGACGGCCTTTCGCAGCTGCTCGGCGCCACCCCGGACGGGATCATCGAGTACCGCTACGCCGACGCGGTGCGCCTGGCCGGGCACTCCTGCCCCACGGTGGCCGGTGCCTGGCTGTGCGCACGCGCCGGCCTGCGGGTGCTGTATGGCGAAGCCGTGCCCGAGCGCGGCGGCATCGCGGTGACCCTGGCCGAGGCCGAGGACGCGGGCGTGGCCGGCGTCATCGGCCAGGTGCTGACCCTGGTCACCGGCGCGGCCGGGGCCGGCGGCTTCAAGGGCCTGGCCGGGCGCCACGCACGCAGCAACCTGTTGCGTTATGGCGATACCCCCGCCGACGCGCTGCAGCTGCGCCGGCTCGACAGCGGCGCCACGGTGGCCGTGGAGCTGGACACGTCGGTCGTGCCGGCCGAACCGGGACAGCGCGAAATGCTTGGCCGGATCC
The DNA here is from genome assembly GCA_017745195.1 of Pseudoxanthomonas sp. Lineage (GTDB taxonomy): Bacteria > Pseudomonadota > Gammaproteobacteria > Xanthomonadales > Xanthomonadaceae > Pseudoxanthomonas. Next base: position 22,125 of record JAGHZW010000174.1, read on the forward strand.
TGGCCGGCGAGGACGATCCGGCGCTGCTCGGGCGCTTCGCCGAAGCCTGGCAGGACCGGGTGCGGCGCATGCTGGTCGGGCACGCCGACGATCCGGCCCTGGTGCGCGTGCGCCGCCTCGCCTGAGCGCAGCGGCGCAACACCTCATCGCTCGAGGAAGTTCTTCAGCAGCGCGTGGCCGTGCTCGGTCAGGATCGACTCGGGGTGGAACTGCACGCCCTCCACCGGGTGTTCGCGGTGGCGCAGGCCCATGATCTCCTCGAACGAACCATCGGCGTTCTCGGTCCAGGCGGTGATCTCCAGCGCCGCCGGCAGCGAGGCGCGTTCGACCACCAGCGAGTGGTAGCGGGTGGCCTCGTAGCCGTCGGGCAGGCCGGCGAACACGCCCCGGCCTTCGTGGCGGATGCGCGAGGTCTTGCCGTGCATGATGTTGCCGGCGCGGATCACCTTGCCGCCGTAGGCCTGGCCGATGCTCTGGTGGCCCAGGCACACGCCGAGGATCGGCGTGGTCGCCCCCAGCCGCTCGATCACTTGCAGCGACACGCCCGCTTCGTTCGGCGTGCACGGCCCGGGCGAGACGACGATGCGCTCCGGCGCGAGCTTCTCGATCTGTTCCACGCTCAGCGCGTCATTGCGTTCGACCCGCACCTCCGCACCCAGCGCCTGCAGGTACTGGACGAGGTTGTAGGTGAACGAATCGTAGTTGTCGATCATCAGGATCATGGCTGTCCGCTCACCAGCTCGTAGACGATGTACACATCCTGGTCGAGCGTGATCTTTCCTTCGCGCATGACGACCGGAGGCGCTGCTGGAGCCGCTTCCCGCAAGCGTGCACCGGTCACCACGACCGAATCCAGGCTCTGCGAGTACTGGAGATCCAGGCCCTGGTTCGAGATGTTCTGCACCGCGCCCAGCTTGCCGCCAACGCCCGATGCCATCGCCTGCGCCGTTTTCCTGGCATTGGCAATCGCGCTGTCCAGCAAGTCACGGCGAAGTTCATCCGCACGCGACGTTCCGAACGCGCCCGTCTGGATCCGCAAAGCGTTCGATTTCGGCAACGACGAAATGAACTCGTTCAATTTTGCCAGCGAGTGGAACTTGATCTTGATTTCCCGCTCGTAGGTATTGCCCTGGAAGACCTGTTTGTCGGTCTTGTCGTCCCACTCGTACACCGGGGAAATATCCAGGTTCGAAATCGTGACGTCGTCGTCAGCGACTTCCATTCCCTGGGCAGCGGCAAGGACGCCCTTGGCGAGGGATTCGATCTTCGCCTGTGTGGCGGCAGCATCCATGCTGGTTTCCTTCAGGGTCAACTCGACCGGAAAGAGGTCCGGCACGACATCCACCTTCGCCTCGCCATGCACCGCGATGAAAGGCCTCCCACCAGTCGGCTGCGCATTCGCCGCCACCGAGGCGAGCGCGCACAATGCAACCGCAGCAATACGAATCCTCATGCGACTTTCCCCCTGGCGATCGATTCGGCACGCACGTCCGGTTCTCCAAGCACTCCCCGCGCGCTGGCAATGAAATCGTCCACGGCTTCCGCCTGCGTCGCCCACGAGGTGACCAGGCGGATGGCGATGCGACCATCGGCCATGGCCTGCCATCGGTGGAATCCGTAGCGCTGTTCCAGTGTTTCGACCGCCGCCGCGGGCAGGACCGGGAACAGCTGGTTGGTCGGCGAGTCGGCGAGGAAGCTCACGCCCATGGCCGACAGCGCCGCGCGCAGGCGCGAGGCCATCGCGTTGGCATGGCGGGCCAGTTCGAGGAACAGGTCGCCTTCGAACAGCGCTTCGAACTGCGCGCCGAGGAACATGCCTTTGGCCAGCATCGCGCCGCGCTGCTTGACCAGGTAGCGCAGGTCCGGCTTGAGCGCGTCGTTGCAGACCACCAGTGCCTCGCCGGCCAGCGCGCCGTTCTTGGTGCCGCCGATGTAGAACGCGTCGCACAGCGCGGCGATGTCGGCCAGCGAGAGGTCGTTGCCTTCGGCGGCCAGCGCCGAACCCAGGCGCGCACCGTCGAGGAACAGCAGCAGGCCGTGTTCGCGGCAGAACGCGGACAGCGCCTGCAGCTCGCCGCGCGAATAGATCGTGCCAACCTCGCTGCTGTTGCTGACGTAGACCAGCTTCGGCTGGACCATGTGTTCGTCGGTGTGCTCGCCCAGCACCTGCGCGACCAGCGCCGGGGTCAGCTTGCCCTCGACGCCCGGCACGGTCAGCACCTTGTGCCCGGTCGCCTCGATCGCGCCGGTCTCGTGGGTGGCGATGTGGCCGCCCTGCACGGAGATCGCCGCCTGGTGCGGACGCAGGAAAGAAGAGATCGCCAGCAGGTTGGTCTGGGTGCCGCCGGAAAGGAAGTGCACGTCGGCATTGATGCCACCCAGGCGCGCGCGGATCAGCTCCGCCGCGCGCAGGCTGTGCCGGTCCAGGCCGTAGCCGTCGTTCTGCTCGGCGCTGGCTTCGACCAGCGCCTGCAGCAGGCGCGGATGTGCGCCTTCGCTGTAATCGTTCCTGAAACTGGTCGCGGCCATCACAATCCCTTCGCCGCCTGCGCCACCGCGCGGAACAGCGCGCGGGGAGTG
>JAGHZW010000174.1:24738-28060 GCA_017745195.1 Pseudoxanthomonas sp.
GTCGCGTACCCGCTCCAGCAGCCGCAGCACGCGGTCCTCGGCCGGGGTCGCGCCACGCGGACGGGTGCCGGCGATCGGGCGCACGGTGACTTCGCCATCCTGCTGCCGCACCAGGATCTCCGGCGAGGAACCGACCACCTGCACCTCGCCGGTGTCGAGGAAGTACATGTACGGCGACGGGTTGAGCGCGCGCAGCGCGCGGTACACGTCCACCGGCCGCGCGTTGAACGGCACGCTCAGGCGCTGGCTCAGCACCACCTGGAACACGTCGCCTGCGCGGATGTATTCCTTGGACTTCTCCACCGCTTCGATGAAGCCCTCGCGGGTGAAGCCGGAAACGAAATGGCTCTCGTCGAGCACGTCGCGGCTCAGCGGCGCCGGGTAGCTGCCGGGCTGGCGCAGCTTGTCGACCAGCGCGTCCAGCCGCGCCTGCGCCGCGTCCCACGAACCTGGCTGGCGCGGGTCGGCGTGCACGATCAGGTACAGCCGGCCCTTGAGGTTGTCGAATACGGCCAGCTCTTCGGACAGCATCAGGTAGATGTCCGGGGTACCGAGTTCGTCGCGCTTGTCGCCGCCGGCCAGGCGCGGCTCGATGTAGCCGATGCACTCGAAGCCGAACCACCCGACCAGGCCGCCGGTGAAGCCGGGCAGGCCTTCGAGCTTGGGCACCGAGTAGGAGGCGCGCAGCGCCTCGACCTCGGCGAACGGATCGGCGACCTCGCGCGATTCCACGACCCGGCCGTGTTCGCGCACTTCCATCGAATGGCCGCGGAAGGCGACGGTGCGCGCGGCGGGCAGGCCGATGATGGAGTAGCGGCCGAAACGCTCGCCACCCTCGACCGATTCGAGCAGGTAGGTGTGCGGGGCGTCGGCGAGCTTCAGGTAGACCGACAGCGGCGTGTCCAGGTCGGACAGCACCTCGCGGACGACGGGGACCAGATTGTAGGAGCCGGGATTGGAGTTTTCTTCAGCAGCAGCGTGCTGCCGGAACTGTTCGGGCGTGACCAAGGCGGGATTCCTTGCGGCGGATCGGGGCATGACAGGGGACGAAGACGGCTGAAGGCCGCCATCGCCAGCACCGGCGCGCGGAAGCAAGGGAAAGCCTGATCGTCTGGCCGAACATGGCCCCAACTTTAACCGGATTGGCGGCCGCCGCGCAGCCCGCCCGGGACGGTTGCGCAAGCAACGGCCGCGGCAACCCACGGGTCACCCCCGCGGCACCTGGCGGTCATCGACCTGTCACTGCGGCTGCGGAGCATGGAAGGCCATAGCAGGGACGACGGGCGGAGGCGGGATTGCCTCCAAAGGGTGGCAGGGGCCGGCGGCGCGTGGAGGCGCCGCCGGCCTGCGGGTCGGAACCCGCCGCCGCCAGTCAGACGCGGACCGCGTCCACCGCCGCCTTCATCTTCCCGATCACCCCGGCGTAGTGCTCGCGGGTCCGCGGCTCGCCGAAGATTGCCGAGCCGGCGACGAAGGTATCGGCACCGGCCGCGGCGATCTGGCCGATGTTGTCGGCCTTGACCCCGCCATCGATCTCCAGCCGGATCGGCTTGCCGGTCTTGTCTATCATCGCCCGCACCGCGCGCAGCTTGTCCAGGGTCGAGGGGATGAAGGCCTGGCCACCGAAGCCGGGATTGACCGACATCAGCATCACCAGGTCGAGGTCCTCCAGCACCCAGTCCAGCACCTCCACCGGCGTGGCCGGGTTCAGCACCAGCCCGGCCTGGCAGCCGTGCGACCTGATCAGCTGGATGGTCCGGTGGACGTGGCGGCTGGCTTCCGGATGAAAGCTGATCAGGTTGGCGCCGGCCTGGGCGAAGTCCGGCACGATCCGGTCCACCGGCTCGACCATCAGGTGCACGTCGATGAAGGCGGTGACCCCGTGTTTGCGCAGCGCTTGGCAGACCAGCGGGCCGATAGTCAGGTTGGGCACGTAATGGTTGTCCATCACGTCGAAGTGGACCCAGTCGGCACCGGCGGCCAGCACGTTGTCCACCTCCTCGCCGAGGCGGGCGAAATCGGCCGAGAGGATCGAGGGGGCGATGACGGTGGGCTGCATGGTCGGCTCGCTGGAGTCGGGATTCGTGGCGGCGGCGCGGCAGTGGCCGGGATCAGCGCCGGCGCAGGACGCGGATCCGGTCGTAGGCGGCGTTGATCGCGCGGGAACGCTGCTCGGCCCGGGCGCGCAGTTCCGGCGCGGCGCCGGCGACCTTGTCCGGGTGGTACTGGGACATCAGCCGGCGGTAGGCCTGGTCGATCTCCGCCTCGCTCGCGTCGGCGGTCAGGCCCAGCTCGGCGTACGGATCCTCGCGGTCGCGGGTGCGGAACATGTCGCGGTCGAGGGCGTGGCCGAGCAACAGGCCGATGACCGCGCCGAACAGCGGATTGGCCCTGAACAGCAGTGCTCCGGCGACCAGACCCAGCAGTTTTCCGTACCAGCGGTCCATCCGGCGGATGCGCCCTCGTGCCTGTCGACGTGCGGAGCGGCAATTCTACGGCACAGCCGGCCCGGCTCGCCGTACACTGTGCGGCCGGCTGCCGCCCGGCGTGGTCCTTGCCAGGCGCTGCCCCGGGACGTCATTCCTGCACTGGGCCCTGCCCCCGGAGACCGCGTTGTCCACGACCCTGCTCCAGTCCGACCTGCCCGGCCTGCCGCTGCGCCATCGCGGCAAGGTGCGCGACGTATTCGACCTGCCACGCGAGCGCATTTCCGCCGCCGCACTGGCCGCCGCCGGCCAGGACGCCACCTCGCCCGACGGCTACCTGCTGATGGTCGCCACCGACCGCCTCTCGGCGTTCGACGTGGTCCTGCCCGACCCGATCCCGGGCAAGGGCGAGATGCTGTGCCAGATCTCCAATTTCTGGTTCGGCAAGACCGCGCACCTGATGCCCAACCACCTCACCGGCATCGATGTCGCCTCGGTGCTGCCGGATGGCGTGGACGCCAAGCTGTACGCCAAGCGCGCGGTGGTCACCCGCAAGCTCAAGCCGGTGCCGGTGGAGGCGATCGCCCGCGGCTACCTGATCGGCAGCGGCTGGAAGGACTACCAGCGCACCGGCCAGGTCAGCGGCATCGCATTGCCCGACGGCCTGCGCCAGGCCGAGCAGCTGCCCGAGCCGATCTTCACTCCCTCGACCAAGGCCGCCGTCGGCGACCACGACGAGAACATCGACTTCGACGCGATGGTGCGCACCGTCGGCGGCGAGCTGGCCGAGCGCGTGCGCGACGCGACCCTGCGCCTGTACCGCTACGCCGCCGCCTACGCGGCCGAGCGCGGCATCCTGCTGGCCGACACCAAGTTCGAGTTCGGCACCGATGCCG
>JAGHZW010000174.1:28097-28836 GCA_017745195.1 Pseudoxanthomonas sp.
GCTGAACCCGGCCACGCCGGTGGAGGTGCTGGACTGGAACAAGACCGCGCCCGGCCCGAAGCTGCCGGCCGAGGTGATCGAGCGCACCCGCGCCAAATACGCCGAAGCGCTGCAGAAGCTGGCCGGGATTTCGGTCGACTGACTGTGCGGAAGCCGCGTCCGGCCGCCTGCCAGGCGTGCCGGACGCGCCTGCAGGCCATGCGTCGCCGGCACGGGCGGATCGCACGCGACAACCGACCCCGGCCCCAGGCACCGCCGGTCCAGTTCCCGCCCCGCGACTTTGGTCCGCTTGCGGCCGCGCGCATTGCCGCCCATGATGCGACCACTCCTCCGTTTGTCGTGATTGCAGGTCTGCATACGGCAAAGCGCCCGCACCAGGGGCCTTGAAGGTGGTCGCGCGATTGCGCGCACCGCCGCCGTTCCACCGGCCCCGCATTCCCGCAAGCGTCGCGCCACCTCCTTCGCGAGGGCGGCTCGCCACGGCATGCCCGGGAGTTCCACCGCACAACGGAGGATCCCGCATGTCGGACAACACCGTGGTACGGCTGGGCGCGGTCGCCTATGCGCCCAAGGCCGTGACCATCTGGGAAGGCTTCCGCGCGCACTTCGCCGGGCGCGGATGCGACTTCGACTACGTGCTGTACTCCAACTACGAAGCCCAGGTCGAAGCGCTCATGGCCGGCGACATCCAGCTGGCCTGGAACTCGCCGCTGGCGTGGATCCGGCCGAGCGCGATGTG
>JAGHZW010000174.1:28898-29422 GCA_017745195.1 Pseudoxanthomonas sp.
TCGACCCTGGACAAGCTGCGCGCGATGCGGCCAGCGCCATGCTCGCCGGCGAGGTCGCCGCGTCGTGGATGATCGCCGACAACTACCGGGCCTTCGCCAGGGAAGGCACGCTGCCGGCCGGTGCCACCCGCGTGCTGGCCAGTACCGGCGCCTACGACCACTGCAACATGACCGCCGGCCCGCGGCTCGACCGCGAACGCCGCGAACGCTTCCGCGACGTGCTGCTGGCGATGTCGTGGCAGGACCCCGACGTGCGCCCGCTGCTCGAACTGGAAGGCCTGAAGGCCTGGCAGCCCGGGCGCGGCAGCGGCTACGCGCTGCTCGAACGCGCGGTCGACGACGAGGCTTTCTACGACGCCTCCGGGGCGATCACCGCGACCGGATACCGCTACTAGCCATATTTCATTGCCACCGTGCCCCGGGAGGGCCGCATGACGCACCTCGCAACCCTGGAACCGATCGTCCGCGACATCGTCGCGCCCGCCGCCGCCGACACCGACCGCGAGGCCCGCTTCCCGCGCGCG
>JAGHZW010000174.1:29471-50815 GCA_017745195.1 Pseudoxanthomonas sp.
TTTCCTGGAAGAGTGGGCACCGCCGCCGGCGAGGCCGATTCCTACGTCTGGTCCTCGCGCCCGACCGAGGGCGACGGCCCGTCCAGCCTCTGGCTGGTCGACAGCCGCCTGCCGGGGCTGCGGCGTACCGCGCTGTTCGACGGCCTCGGCCTGCGCGGCAACGCCTCGGCGCCGGTCCGCGCCGAAGGCGTGCGCATTCCGTTCGCCAGCCTGCTCGGCGAGGACGGCAAGGGCGACGTGCTGATGAACCAGGACGAGCTGCCGGTGTTCGCCACCCTGATCGCCTCGTGTTCGATCGGAACCATGGATGGCGTGCTGTCGCGCGCGACCGCGCACGTCGCCGGTAGCCGCTTCGCCGAGAGCGGCACCCGCCTGTCCGAGCTGCCCACCATCCGCGCCTACCTGGCCCGGGCGCAGCTGCACGCCGACCAGGCCCGCACCCTGCGCGATGACACGCTCGCAGCAATGGCCGCCGCGCGCGCGGACACGATGCTGCGCGTGCTGCAGGTCAAGGCTGCCGCCGCCGAGGCCGCGCTGGCGGTCACCGACACGGCGATGCGCATCTGCGGCGGCGCCGCATTCCGCAAGGACGTGGGCATCGAGCGGCTGTTCCGCGACGCGCGCGCGGCGTCGATCATGGCGCCGACCTCGGATGTGCTGTTCGACTTCATCGGCGGCGCGCTGTGCGATGCCGCGGCGCCGGCGCAGGCCTGAGCTCGCTCCCGCGATGTCCACGCCCGCCCCGCCCCGGCTCGACCTGCAGGCCCTGGGCTTCGACGCCGGCGCCCACCTGCTGGTCAAGCACGCGCTGGCCACGATCGCGATCGGCGAGGTGATCGAGGTGCACGGCGACGCACCGGGCTGGCAGGCGCAGCTGCGGGCCTGGTGCCGGACGCAGGGCCATGCCGTGCAGGATGCCGGTGACGGCACGCTGCACGTGGTCCGTGGCGACGCACAGGCCGGGCGCTGGCGCGGTGCGCTGGCGAGCGGCCACGCCGACCCGGCGCTGGACGGCGCGATCGCCGAGGTCGCGCTGCCGGCCTGGGGCCTGGCCGCGCGCGGGGCCACGGTCGAAGCCGGCGCGCCGGCGCTCGATTTCCGCCTCGACCGCAAGCACGAGCTGTGGAGCGAGAACGCCGCCGACCTCTACGCGCAGGCGCTGGCCGCGCAGTGGAACCCCGACGTCGACATCGACTGGGACGACGCGCCCGCGCCGCCGCCGGAGATCGAGGACGCCATCGTCCAGATCATGACCTTCCTGGTCGAGAACGAGAACGCGGCGCTGGTGGTCCCGGCGCGCTTCCTCGGCCAGCTGCACCCGCACTACCGCGAGCTGCAGGCGGCGCTGGCGCTGCAGGTCGCCGACGAGGCGCGGCACATCGACGTGTTCACCCGCCGCATCCGTCGCCATGGCCGCGAGCCGGCGCTGTCCACCGCCGGCGGCCAGGCCTCGCTGAAGAGCCTGCTGGACGAAGCGGACTTCTCGGTCGCCGGCTTCCTGCTGTCGGTGCTGGGCGAAGGCACCTTCGTCACCCTCCTGCAGTTCCTGCATGGGCAGGCACCCGATCCGCTGACCCGCCGGATCTGCTGGCTGGCCGCGCGCGACGAAGGCCGCCACGTCGCCCTGGGAATGTCGCACCTGCTGTACCGGCTGCAGCGCGAGCCGGAATTCCGCCACACCCTGGCGCGCGCGGTGGAGCACCGCCACGACGCCCTGGCCGACACCTCGGGCCTGAACGAGGAAGTCTTCGACGCCCTGGTGCTGTACGCGGCCGGGGCGCTGGAACCCATGGCGATCGCCAGCGGCGCAGCCAAGGTCCAGCAGCTGCTGCGCGACATGACCCACGGCCGCTACGCGCGGCTGCTGCGGCTGGGTTTCGGGCGCGACCAGGCGGAGCGGCTGGCGAGCCTGCATACGCGCAACTTCATGTAGCCGCCCCGTACGCGCCGCGGCCGGCCACGCCTGCCGCGCCCGGGGTATGCTCCGTCCCATTCCTGGGAGGGAAACCGATGAACAGTGCCGCTTCACCGATGCGACCGATCGACCGCTATTTCGCCAGCTATTCGGGCGACCACCAGAACGTGACCAACCAGCACATCCACATCGTGGCGGTGCCGCTGATCCTGTGGTCGGTGGTGGCGCTGCTCTGGTGCATCCCGGTGCCCGGCACCCTGACCAAGACCGGCGTCTGGGCCGCGCTGACGATGTTCGCGGCGTGGATGTTCTATTACCGGCTGTCGCGCCCGCTCGGTCTGGGCATGCTGGCGGTGTTCTTCTTCTGCGGCTGCGTGTGCCGGCTGGTCGAATCGCGCTTTGGCGTGTCCACCCTGCTCGGGTCCGCGGTGGCCGTGTTCGTGCTCGCCTGGATCGCGCAGTTCATCGGCCACAAGATCGAAGGCCGCAAGCCGAGCTTCCTCACCGACCTGGTCTACCTGCTGATCGGCCCGGCCTGGGTGCTGTCGAAGCTGTACCGGCACCTGGGCTGGAAGTACTGAACCGGCATCCGGCCCTCGCATCCGCCCCCCGACAGGACGGGATGCGAACAGGCCCGGGAACTCAGACCCGATCCACGCCGAACGTCTCCGCATCCGGCGCGAACGGACGCGGCGCATAGCCCAGCTCACGCCGCGCCGCGCCGGCATCGAACACCAGGTCCGCGCGCATCCGCGCCAGCACGGCGGGACCGGCGTCGTGCACGCCCAGCCCGCGCGCGAGCCGCGCCACCAGCGCGAACAGCGATCCGGGCAGCACCAGCAGGCGTGCCGGCGGCCGCAACGCGGCCAGCACCCGCGCCACCATCTCGCGATAGGCGAGCGTTTCGCCGCCGGGCAGGTCGTAGGCACGCACACCCGGCGTGGTCCGCGCCAGCGCGGCGACCATCGCCGCCGCCAGGTCGTCCACGTGCACCGGCTGGCGCAGGCCGCGCGCATCGTGCGGCAGCACGAAAAAGCCGTGGCGCCGCGCAAGCGCCGCGATCCGGCTCAGGTTGCGGTCTTGGCCGGTGCCGTAGACCAGGGTCGGCCGCAGCACGGTCAGCGCCGCGCCGCGCATGCCGGCCGCGTCGGCCAGGCGCGTTTCGGCCTCGCGCAGGCGTGCGGCCACATCGCGCTCGGCCGGATCGGGCGAATCGTGCTTGACGTGCACGCTGGTCGAGCCGAACGCGACCACGCGCGCACGGCCGCTGCCGGCGTGCGCGTACCACTGCGAGAACAGGTCGAGCGGGCCGCAGCTGGCGATCGCGTCGAAGCCCCCGCCGTCGCCGGCATCGGGCAGTTCGCCACGCCGCCACTCGACGCCCGCGGCGGCGGCGCGCGCTTCACGGGACACCGCCACCACCTGCCATCCCTGTTGCCGCAGCCGCACGCATACGCGTTGCCCGATCTGGCCGCTGGCGCCGAACAGCAGCACGCGCAAAGGCGTTTCGCCCGTCTGCGATGGCACGGAAGGGGAAGGATCCATAGCGCTCCATTGTAGGAGCGCGCGTGGCCGGCGCGGTGCACGCCGCGGCCGGTCGTCCGGAAGCGGCTGTTACACTCGAACCTGCTCCCCGCCGATCGATCCTGTCCGCGGATGATCCCTTTCCTGGAAATCCTGCTCGCCCTGCCGTTCCTGGCGGCCGTGGCGATGGCGTTCCTGCGCTCACGCCCACGCGGGCAGGTCGCGTGGGTCGCCGCAGCGGCGCCGCTGCTGGGCCTGCTGGTGCTGGCCTGGGCCACGCCAGCGGTGCTTCAGGGCTGGACGATGCGTGCCGAACATGCCTGGATCCCGCAGCTCGGCCTGGCCTTCACCCTGCGCCTGGACGGGCTGGCGTGGATGTTCGCCGGGCTGGTGCTGGCGATCGGCGCGCTGGTGGTGATGTACGCGCACTACTACCTGTCCGACGAGGACAGCGCGCCGCGCTTCTTCGGCTGCCTGCTGTTCTTCATGGGCTCGATGCTGGGCGTGGTCATCGCCGGCAACCTGCTCCTGCTGCTGGTGTTCTGGGAGCTGACCAGTATCAGCTCCTTTCTGCTGATCGGCTTCTGGTACAAGCGCCAGGACGCGCGCGAAGGCGCGCGCATGGCGCTGGCGATCACCGGTGGCGGCGGCCTGGCCCTGCTCGGCGGCGTGCTGCTGGTCGGACGCATCGTCGGCAGCTACGACCTCGACACGGTGCTGGCCTCCGGCGACCTGATCCGCAACAGCGCGCTGTACCCGTGGGTGCTGGCGCTGGTGCTGGCCGGCGTGGTCACCAAGAGCGCGCAGTTCCCGCTGCACTTCTGGCTGCCGCACGCGATGGCCGCACCGACGCCGGTGTCGGCCTACCTGCATTCGGCGACGATGGTGAAGGCCGGCGTGTTCCTGCTGGCGCGGCTGTATCCGGCGCTGTCCGGCACCGAGCTTTTCTTCTACGTGGTGACGGGCATCGGCGCGATCACCCTGCTGCTGGGCGCGTGGTACGCGATCTTCCAGCACGACCTCAAGGGCCTGCTGGCGTACTCGACGATCTCGCACCTGGGCCTGATCATCCTGCTGTTCGGCCTGTCCACGCCGATGGCGGTGGTCGCCGGCGTGTTCCACGTCCTCAACCACGCGACCTTCAAGGCCTCGCTGTTCATGGCCGCGGGCATCATCGACCACGAGACCGGCACCCGCGACATGCGCCGGCTCGGCAACCTGCGCCGGTTCATGCCGGTCACCAGCGCGCTGGCGATCACCGCCTCGCTGGCGATGGCCGGCATCCCCCTGCTCAACGGCTTCCTGTCCAAGGAGATGTTCTTCGCCGAAGCGCTCGGCATCGACGGCCATCGCGGGATGGCCATCGCGATCAGCGTGGCCGCGCTGCTGTACGCGATGTTCGGCGTCGCCTACAGCCTGCGCTTCGTCCACGAGACCTTCTTCGGCGACGGCCCGCACGGGCTGGAGCGGACGCCGCACGAACCGCCGCGCTGGATGCGGATCCCGGTGCTGGTGCTGGTGCTGCTGTGCGTGGCGGTCGGCATGTTCCCGGCGCAGACCGTGGCGCCGGTGCTGCACGCCGGGGCCGCGGCGATCCTCGGCGACGCGATGCCGCCCTACGACCTCGCCGTCTGGCATGGCTTCAACAAGCCATTGCTGATGAGCATGGCCGGCACCGTCGGTGGCGTCGCGCTGTACTTCGGCCTGCGCCGCCTGCTCGACCTGCACGCGATCGTGCGCCGCTCGCTCGGGCGCCGGGTGTTCCGCTGGAACATGGAGGTGCTGTACGCGCTGGCCGAGCGCTTCACCGCCCGGCTGGCCAACGGCAGCCTGCAGCGCAGCCTGGCCTGGCTGGTGCTGGCCGCGCTGGCCGCCGGCGCGGCGCCGTTCGTGGCCGGAACGCATGCACTGCCGCCGCTGCGCGCGCCGCAGCCGATGCCGCTGCTGGGCTGGCTGCTGTGGCTGGTGCTGGTCGCCTGCGCGCTGTACACGGTGAAGATCTACCGGCAACGCCTGCTGGCGCTGATCGTGCTCGGTGGCGCCGGGCTGATGGTCAGCCTGGCGTTCGCGTTCCTGTCGGCGCCGGACCTGGCCCTGACCCAGCTGCTGGTGGAGATGGTCAGCCTGGCCTTGCTGCTGCTCGGCCTGCACTACCTGCCGCCGCGTTCGCCGCCGGAGCGCGCACCGCGGCGCCGGATCCGCGACGTGGCCGTGGCGCTGGCCGCCGGCCTCGGCATCGGCCTGCTTTCGTATGCGGTGATGACCCGGCCGCCGGGCGAACCGGCCAGCCTGGAGATGCTCGCGCGCGCGTTGCCGGAGGCCTACGGCCGCAACGTGGTCAACGTGATCCTGGTCGACTTCCGTGGCTTCGACACCTTCGGCGAAATCACCGTGTTCGGCATCGCCGCGCTGATCGTGCACGCACTGCTGCGCCGCGCGCGGCTGGCGCCGGAGCGGGTGATGCCCGGCCCGCCGGTGAAGCTGCCGGTGCCGGCCGACCTGGCCCAGCTGATGTTCCCGCTGACCCTGACCGTGTCGGTGTTCCTGTTCCTGCGCGGGCACAACGCGCCCGGCGGCGGCTTCATCGCCGGGCTGGTGCTGGCGGTGCCGCTGCTGATCCAGTACGTGATCCAGGGCGCAGCCTCGGTCGAGTCGCGGTTCGGTTTCGACTACATCCGCTGCATTGGCGTGGGCCTGATGGTGGCCGGGATCAGCGGCGCCACCTCGATCCTGTTCGAGGTCGAGTTCCTGACCAGCGGCCATGCCGACCTGGACATCCCGCTGGTCGGCAAGGTGCCGCTGGCCAGCGCGATGGGCTTCGATACCGGCGTGTACCTGGTGGTGTTCGGCGGCGCGATGCTGATCCTGTCGATGCTCGGCACGATCAGGCCCTCGCGCACCCGCGTCGCCCAGCTGGGCGTGATCGACCCGGGCCAGCGCTCGACCCGCACCGGAGAAGCCTGATGGCCGTCCTGATCGACACGCACGGGGAGACGCACTGATGGAGCTGGCGATAGCGAGCGCGATCGGCATCCTCACCGCCGCCGGCGTGTACCTGCTGCTGCGCGCGCGCAGCTTCGACGTGATCCTGGGCCTGACCCTGCTGTCGTACGCGACCAACCTGCTGATCTTCGCCGGCGGACGGCTGGTCGCCGGCAAGCCGCCGGTGCTGCGCGACGGTGCGGCAGCCACGCTGTCCAACTACGCCGACCCGCTGCCGCAGGCGCTGGTATTGACCGCCATCGTCATTGCCTTCGCCATGACCGCGGTGAGCATAGTCATCGCGATCCGCAGCCGGTCCGACAACGACAGCGACCACGTCGACGGCAGCCGCGCCGACCGCGAGTTCCGGCACAGCGAACAGCGCCGGCACGCGCAGGCACGCGAGGCCGCGCACGCCGCCAGCCTGCGGGAGGACGAGGCATGAGCCACCTGCCGCTGCTGCCGGTGCTGCTGCCGCTGTTCGCCGCGGCGCTGGTGCTGTTCTTCGAGCACCGCCGCTTCGGCATGCTGCCGCAGCGGCTGGTGGCCTGGACCTCGCTGGCGGCGATGCTGGTCGCGTCGGCCATGCTCGCGAAGGAGGCATCCAGCGGGCGGATCCCGGTGTACCTGGTCGGCGACTGGCCGGCGCGGCTGGGCATCGCGCTGATGGTCGACCGGCTGTCGGCGCTGATGCTGATGGCCGGACAGCTGCTTGCCGGCGCCTGCCTGCTGCACGCCTGCGCCGGCTGGGACCGGCGGGCGCCGCACTTCCACGCCTTCTTCCAGTTCCAGCTGATGGGCCTGAACGGGGCGTTCCTGACCGGCGACATGTTCAACCTGTTCGTGTTCTTCGAGGTCCTGCTGATCGCCTCGTACGGGTTGATGCTTAGCGGTGGCCGCGGCGAACGCATGCGCGCCGGCCTGCATTACGTGGCCTTCAACGTCGCCGCATCGACCCTGTTCCTGATCGCGCTGGGCCTGCTCTACGGCCTGCTCGGCACGCTCAACATGGCCGAGATGGCGGTGCGCGTGGCGCAGGCGCCGGCGCAGGACCTGGCCCTGGTGCAGGCCGCGGCCGGCCTGCTGCTGGTGGTGTTCTGCGCCAAGGCCGCGCTGCTGCCGATGTATTTCTGGCTGCCGCAGACCTACACCCACGCGCCGGCGGCGGTGGCGGCACTGTTCGCGGTGATGACCAAGGTCGGCCTGTACGCGGTGCTGCGGGTGAGCCTGCTGAGTTTCGGCGCGGCCGGCGCGCTGGACGGCTTCGCCTGGCCGGCGCTGCTCGTGCTCGGTGGCGCCACCCTGGCGCTGGCCGCGCTCGGCGTGCTCGCCTCGCAGCGGTTGCGCTCGCTGACCGCCTACCTGGTGCTGGGTTCGGCGGCGACGCTGTTCATCGCTTTCGCCCTGGCCACGGCCGGGACGATTGCCGCCGGCCTGTATTACCTGGTCCACAGCACGTTCGCCGGGGCGGCACTGTTCCTGCTCGCCGACCTGATCCGCCGCCGTCGCGGCAACGCCGGCGATCGCAAGGACCTCATCGCTGCGCTGCCGGAACAGGCGGTGCCGGGCGTGCTGTTCCTGGTCGCAGCGGTATCGCTGGCCGGACTGCCGCCGCTGTCGGGCTTCATCGGCAAGCTGTTGCTGCTCGAGGCGGTGCCCGCCGGCACGCGCACCGCGTGGGTCTGGGCGCTGGTGCTGGGCAGCAGCCTGCTGACCCTGGTCGGCCTGGCACGCGCGGGCACGCGCCTGTTCTGGCGGACCGAGCCGTGGCCGGACGCCACGCCGGAACGGCTGGCCGCCTACCTGCCCGCCGACGCGCTGCCGACACCATCGGCACGGCCGCTGGAAACGGCGGCCACGCTCCTGCTGCTGGGCTATGGCATCGCCATGGTGCTGGGCGCCGCGCCATTGCTGTCCTACACCCGTGCCACCGCCGCCCAGCTGCTGTCGCCCGGCGACTACGTGCAGCAGCTGCGCGCGGCGACGCCCGCATCGAGGACGCCGTGATGGCCGGCCGTCGCCGCCCCGACTGGCGCAGGCGCTGGCTGCCGTCGCCGCCGCTGAGCGTGGTCGTGTTCTGCTTCTGGCTGCTGATGAACGACCAGGTCACCACCGGCCACGCGCTGATGGCCCTGGCCCTGGCGGTGCTGGTGCCGGCCTTCGCCGCGCGCCTGGACCGCGAGTTCGCCCGCATCGGCAGCCTGCGCGGGGTACCGCGGATGCTCGGCATCCTCGCCCTGGACATCGTCCGCTCCAACATCACCGTGGCCCTGCAGGTGCTCGGCCCGGAACGCAGGATCACGCCCGGCTTCATCTGGGTGCCGCTGGACATCGCCAACATCCACGGCATCGCCGCGCTGACCAGCATCATCACCCTGACCCCCGGCACGGTGTCCTCGGCGTTGTCCGACGACCGCCGCTACCTGCTGGTGCACGTGCTCCACCTGGAGGACGCCGAGCAGGTGATCCGGCAGATCAAGACCCGCTACGAGGCACCGCTGATGGAGATCTTCCCGTGACCCCGCAGGCGCTGGTGGGCTGGGCCATCATCGGCTCGATGCACGTGGTCGGCCTGGCGATGCTGCTGGCCCTGTACCGGCTGCTGCGCGGACCGACCGTGCCGGACCGGATCCTCGCCCTGGACACCCTGTTCGTCGCCGCCATCGCCCAGCTGATGCTGTTCGGCATGCACCTGGGCAGCGCGGTCCACTTCGAGGCGGCGCTGGTCATCGCCATGCTCGGCTTCGTCGGCACGGTGGTGCTGAGCAAGTACGTGCTGCGCCGGGACATCGTCGAATGAGCTGGATCGTCGCCATCGCCCTGGTGCTGCTGCTGGCCACCGGCAGCTTCTTCATCCTGGTCGGCTCGTGGAGCCTGGTGAAGCTGTCGGAGTTCTTCAAGCGCCTGCACGGTCCGACCAAGGCCAGCACCTTGGGCGTGGGCTGCGTGCTGCTGGCCTCGGTCGGCTACCACTGGTTCTCCGGCACCGATCCGCAGCCGCGCGAACTGCTGGTCACCGCGTTCCTGTTCATCACCGCGCCGATCAGCGCGCACCTGATGGCCAAGGCGGCGCTGTCGCTGCACATGGCCCAGCGCCCGCCGCAGCCGGGCAGCGCGGCCGAAGACGACGACGAAGACCTGGCCTAGCCGGCGGCGTCCCGCCACGCCAGGCGGCGGCTACAGGAAAAGCAGCACTTCCAGCACCACCCAGGCCAGGAAGAACAGGCACAGGATCCCGCCTTCCTGCTGGGTGACGCGGCGGCCGCTGCGCAGCAGCGGATAGACCAGCAGGGTCAGCAGCAGCACCGCCGGCAGCTCGAACTTCACGAACGAGGCCGGCAGCGCCAGCGGCTGGACCAGGGCCATGCCGCCGACGATCGCCAGCAGGTTGAACAGGCTCGAGCCGATCACGTGGCCGGCGACCATGTCGCCCTGCCCGCGCCGCGCCGCCGCGACCGCCGCGGCGATTTCCGGCAGTGCCGTGCCGATGGCCACCGGCAGCAGGCCGACCATCAACGGCGTCATGCCGAACGCGCGGCCCAGTTCCAGGCCGCCGGAAACCACCCAGCGCGCGCCGAAATACAGCAGCACCGCGGAGAGCGCCAGGCGCAGCAGGTTCTGGGCCAGGCCGGTGCGCGTGCTGGCGAAGGCGACGACTTCCGCCTGCACCTCCGCATCCTCGCCGCGGCCGTGCCGCAGCATCAAGCCGGTGACGGCGAAGAAACCCAGCAGCAGCACCGCGCCCTCGATCCGGCCGACGTAGCCATCCAGGCCGAGCACCATCAGCGCCAGGGTGGCCACCGCCAGCAGCACCAGCATCGGCACCAGCATGCGTGCGCGCAGCACCAGCGGCGCCGCCAGCGCGGCCAGGCCCAGGCTCAGGCCGAGGTTGACCACGTTGCTGCCGATCGCGTTGCCCAGCGCCAGGTGCACCTGCTGCTGCCACATCGCGCGCAGGTTGACCGCCAGTTCCGGGATCGAGGTGCCGAAGGCGAGCAGCAGCAGCCCGGCCGCGAACGGCTTCACGCCCAGCCGTTGCGCCAGCCCCGATACGCCCTTGACCGCCGAGTCGCCACCCAGCGCCAGCAGCAGCAGGCCCAGCGCGAACAGTCCCAACGCTTCCGCCATCGCCACACCCTCCCTTGGCCCCAAGGGCGAATTCTATGCCGCGGCGGCGGCCCGGCGTCGATCCGCCGGATCAGCCGCAACCTTCCACGTAATCGACCTGCGGCGGCTGCCCGATCCGCCAGGACCGCACCCGGCCCTGCGCATCGGTCTCGAACAGCAGCACGGTCGCGCTGCCGTCGCGGCTCACCCGCAGGTACTTCGCGCCTTCCACGTACTTGTGCGGCCGCTCCTCGACCCGGCCCGGGTACAGCGCGGCGATTTCCGTCGCGTCCATGCCCACGCGCCCGCCGCCCGGCGCGGTCGCGGCCGGATCGTCCACGTCCATGCGCACGAAGCGGCCGTCCTCGATCATGAAGGCGGTGCCGTAGCCGTGCGCCGGCCGTGGCTGCTGGAACAGGAAGTGGCAGCCACCCGCCTCGCCCGCGTCGCCCTTCAGGTTTCCGCCCATGGCCACGCGCAGCGCCTGCGGATCCCGGCCGAAGGGCACCGGAACGGCGGCATCGAAATCTTCCGCCAGCGGTGCCAGCGCGGCGGCCGCGTCGGGCACGGTCGCCGGCGGCACGTCTTCCTGCGGCTCTTCCTGCGGCGGCTCCTCCAGCGCCGGATCGGCCATGGCGCGATCGTGCAGGGCCGGCTCGCTGGAGCCGTTCGCAGGAGCGCGGCCACAGGACACCAGCACGAGCGCGAAAGCCAACAGGCAGGCGTCGAGCGTCCGGGACGACATGCGGCATTCCCCTGCGTGCAATGGCGCAAGGCTGGCAAAGGCCTCGTCAACGGCAGGCGAAGGCGCGGCGGCCGGTTCGGCCAGGGAGGCCGTCGAAGGGCGTGGGCGACCCGGGCCCGCTTCAGCGCGGCGGCGCGAAATTGCGGCGCAGGCCGGCCCAGCACGCCTGGTAGCCGCGCTGGCGATGCGCCGCCTCCAGCGCCTGCGCGGCCGGCCGGATCACCGCCCGCGTCTCGAACATGAAGGCCATGGTGTCGGCGATCACGTCCGGCCGCGACAGATCCGCCGCCGAGGCCTTGTCGAACGTGGCCGCGTCCGGGCCGTGCCCGCTCATGCAGTTGTGCAGCGAGCAACCGCCGGGAACGAAGCCCTCGGCCTTGGCGTCGTAGGCGCCGTGGACCAGGCCCATGAACTCGCTGGCGACGTTGCGGTGGAACCACGGCGGGCGGAACGTGTGCTGCGCCACCAGCCAGCGCGGCGGGAAGATCGCGAAATCGACATTCGCCGTGCCCGGCGTATCGCTGGGCGCGGTGAGCACGGTGAAGATCGACGGATCGGGATGGTCGAAGCTGATCGAGCCGATCGCGTTGAAGCGGCGCAGGTCATAGCGGTACGGCGCGTAGTTGCCGTGCCAGGCAACCACGTCCAGCGGGCTGTGGTCGATGTCGGCGCGCCACAGGTGGCCCTGGAACTTGGCGACCAGTTCGAACGCGCCTTCGACATCCTCATAGGCCGCCACCGGCGTCTCGAAATCGCGCGGATTGGCCAGGCCGTTGGCGCCGATCGGGCCCAGGTCGGGCAGCCGCAGCGGCGCGCCGAAGTTCTCCAGCACGTAGCCGCGCGAGGGCCCATCGGGCAGTTCGATGCGGAAGCGCACGCCGCGCGGCACCACCGCGATCTGCTGCGGCTCGACTTCGAGCACGCCCAGTTCGGTGGCGATGCGCAGCCGGCCCAGCTGCGGCA
Organism: Pseudoxanthomonas sp.; assembly: GCA_017745195.1. Taxonomy (GTDB): domain Bacteria; phylum Pseudomonadota; class Gammaproteobacteria; order Xanthomonadales; family Xanthomonadaceae; genus Pseudoxanthomonas. The sequence goes on from JAGHZW010000174.1 coordinate 41,708, forward strand.
CCAGCAGCAGCTCGCCGTCGGCGTCGTAGAAGAAGCGGCCCGCCATGTCGCGGTTGGCGGCGTACAGGTGGATGCCCACGCCCTGCAGCGCGGCCGGCGAACCGTTGCCGGCTACGGTGTACAGCCCGTCGATGAAATCGGTGGACGCCGCCGGCAGCGGCAGCGGATCCCAGCGCAGCTGGTCGGGCGTCACCGGCCCCTGGCCGAAGTCGTTGTGGAAGGTGTCCAAGGACGCGGGCGGCTGCTCAAGCAGCGAGAATGCGCCGTGCATGGCCGCTGGGCGGATCCGGTACAGCCAGCTGCGCCGGTTGTGCGCGCGCGGCGCGGTGAACGCACTGCCCGACAGCTGTTCGGCATACAGGCCGTGGGCCACCCGCTGCGGCGAGTTCTGTCCCACCGGCAGCGTGCCGGGCACGGCCTCGGTGGCGAACTCGTTGCCGAAGCCGGTCATGTAGGCGCTGCGTTCGGTGGTCATGGCTGCCCTCGCGGATTGGCGTGTCGCACCCGGCGCGCGCCCGGCCCTCCTCCGTCGCGCGCCGGGCGTTCCATCGGGTCAGAGCACCCCGCGGCGCATCTGGTCGCGCTCGATGCTCTCGAACAGGGCCTGGAAGTTGCCTTCGCCGAAGCCTTCATTGCCCTTGCGCTGGATGATCTCGAAGAAGATCGGGCCGACCGCGTTCTGGGTGAAGATCTGCAGCAGCTTGCGCCGCTTGGTCTCCGGGTCGGCGTCGATCAGGATCCTGTTGCGGCGCAGGCGCTCCACGTCCTCGCCGTTGTCCGGGATGCGCTGGTCGATCACGTCGAAATAGGTGTCGGGCGTGTCGAGGAACTCCACGCCGGCCTCGCGCATCTTCTCCACCGTGACGTAGATGTCGTCGGTGAAGCAGGCGATGTGCTGGATGCCTTCGCCGTGGTACGCGTCCAGGTATTCGTTGATCTGCGACTTCGGGTCGGACGATTCGTTGAGCGGGATGCGGACCATGCCGTCAGGCGCGGTCATCGCCTTGGACAGCAGGCCGGTCTTGGCGCCCTTGATGTCGAAGTAACGGATCTCGCGGAAGTTGAACAGCCGCTCGTAGTAGTCGGCCCACTTGGCCATGTTGCCGTGGTAGAGGTTGTGGGTCAGGTGGTCGATGAAGGTCAGGCCGAAGCCCTCCGGCTTCAGCTCCACGCCCGGCAGGTACTCGTAGTCCGGGTCGTGGATGGTGCCCTTCTCGTCGTAGCGGTCGACGATGTAGAGCATGCAGTCGCCAATACCCCTGATCACCGGCGCGGCCACCGCCTTGCTCAGCTCGTCGCGCGCGTCGAACGCCTCGGCGCCGTTCTTCAGCGCCTGGGTGCGCGCCCAGTCGGCCAGCTTCCTGACCCGGATCGCGAAGCCGCACGCGCTCGGACCGTGCTTTTCGGCGAAGCGCGCGGCGAACGAGTCCGGATCCTCGTTGATCAGGAAGGTGCAGTCGCCCTGGCGCCAGGTGCTGATCGGACGGGTCTTGTGGCGCGCGACCTGGACGAAGCCGAGCCGGCGGAAGTAGTCGTGCAACAGCTGCGCCTGGCCGGCCGGGGCGGCGAATTCGACGAACTCGAAGCCGTCGATCCCCATGGGGTTGTCGAACTGGCTGACGGCCATGCCCCGGTTCGGGGCGGCGGCGGTGGGGAGGACTTGCGATTGCGCGCTCATGATGGCTTCCTGAGCACCCCGTGGGGAGCGGTCTATTTCAGACTCCCTTTATAGTTACCCGTGCAACCAATAGCAAGGTGTCCTGCCGCAATGTCCGCTCCGACCGCTTCCGACGCCACCGGTACCGCGCCTGCCGCGGATGCCCCCGCCCATGCCCAGCTGCTGCTGGAGAACTTCCTGCCCTATCGCCTGAGCGTGCTCTCCAACCGGGTCAGCCAGACCATCGCCGACCTGTACCAGAAGCGTTTCGGCCTGGCGATCACCGAATGGCGCGTGATGGCCGTGCTCGGCCGCTTCGCCGACCTGTCCGCCAACGAGGTTGCCGAACGCACCGCGATGGACAAGGTCGCGGTCAGCCGCGCGGTGGCGCGACTGCTGGAGCGCGGGCTGATCAAGCGCGAGATCCACAGCGACGATCGCCGCCGCTCCGTGCTGGCGCTGTCGGAAGTGGGCTATTCGGTTTACGACGAGGTCGCGCCGATGGCGCTGGCCTGCGAGCAGCGGCTGATCGCCACGCTCGACGAGGATGAGCGCGCCATGCTCGACCGGCTGCTGGTCAAGCTCGGTGGCCCGGGACTGAGCGCGTTGCGCGACGGGGGTTGAGCGCCGTTTGCCTCCGACAAACGGAGGCAGACACAGACCAGTCCGTAGCCTCCGACAACCGGAGGCAAACACGGAATCGGTACGCAGCCTCCGGATGCCGGAGGCGAACGCGCGATCAGGGCGCCGCCGGCGGCGGTGCCCACTCTTCCAGGAAAGCCTTGATCCGGCGGCGGTCGGGCTTGCCGTTGTGCAGCAGCTCCTGGCCGGGCTGCGCATGTACGACCTGGCCGTCGGCATCGAGCACCAGCAGGTGCGGCGCCTGCGCCTCGGCGGCGCCCGGGTAGCCGGCGAGGAACTGCACGTTGCCCGGTGCGCTGCGGTCGACCTTGACCCAGACGAAGCTGGCATCGCGCAGGTGCCGCAACGACGCCTCGCCCTCGATCCGCTCGTCCAGCGCGGTGCATTCGAGGCAGGCCGCATCGCCCAGTTCCAGGACGATGCGCTTGCCGCCGCGCTTGGCCTCGACCTTCGCCGTTTCCAGGTCGTTGGTGGCGCTGCGGTTCGGGTCGAAGGACGCGCCGAGCGCGGCGATCGCGGCGATGTCGGCGGCCGTCGGCGTGTTGCCCGACACCACCGGCTCGCTGGTGTCGGCGACCGGCGGCTTCTGCGGCGTGGTGTCCACCGGCAGCGGCGGCCCGGAGGCCACCGGCGGCTCCTTCGCACCGCACGCGGACAGCACCGCCAGCAGCAGCGCGGCCAGTGTCGTTTCGCGGAACCCGGTCGCCATCTTCACCTCACTTCACTCCGTGCATCAGCTTCTGGATCAGCGGTGCGATCAGGAACAGCAGCACGCCGCTGCCCATCAGGATCCAGAAGCCGATAGTGTAGCCAGCGAAGGCCGATTCCACCGTCATGCCGGTCTCGCCGCTCACATAACTGGCGAAGATGCCCGACAGGTTGTTGCCGATCGCCGTCGACAGGAACCAGCCGCCCATGCCGAAGCCGACCAGGCGCACCGGCGCCAGCTTGGTCACCATCGACAGGCCGATCGGCGACAGGCACAGCTCGCCGACCGACTGGATGACGTAGACCATGAACAGCGTCCAGAACGGGACCTTGAGCGTCTGCGGATCGACCAGGCTGGACAGGGCGAACATCAGCAGCAGGAAAGCGGCGCCGTTGAAGATGATGCCGAAACCGAACTTGCGCGGGATCGACGGGTTGAGCGTGCCGGCGGCATTGCCCAGGTCGATCCGGGTCGCCCACACGCCGAGCCCGGCGACCAGGCCGGCGATCACGAAGAACGCCCAGTAGGGCATCAGCCCCAGGCCGCGCAGCCGGTACATCGCCACGATCGCGAACAGGGTCGAGATGATGCCGACCAGCAGGCGCACCAGGCGCATGCCGCCGAGCCCGGGTTCGACCTTGCTCAGCCTGACCCACAACCAGGCCAGCACCGGCGCCAGGGTGATGATGGCCAGCGAGTTCACCGACTGGAACCAGCCCACCGGGAAGATCCAGCCGCTGAAATCGCGGTTGACGATGTTCTGCGCCAGGAAGTTGAACGAGCTGCCGGCCTGCTCGAAGAAGCACCAGAACAGCACGTTGAACGCGAAGATGATCAGCATCGCGATCGCCATGTCGCGTCGGACCGGACCATCGCGGAAGCCTTCGCGCAGGATCAGCACGCACAGGCCGATGAACAGCACGGTCAGGATCCACTGCAGCGCGGCCGCGCCGATCAGCAGCAGGAAATAGACCAGCGGGATCGACACCACCGCGCCGATCGCGGTCAGCAGCACGCGGCCCTTGCCCTCCGCTCCGGGCAGCGGCCGGCCGATGCCCTTGAGCAGCCGGCGGCCGAACCAGAACCAGACCAGGCTGATCAGCATGCCGATGCCGGACACCAGGAACACGACCTTGAAAGTCGGCATCTCCGGCGTTCCGCCCATCACCCGCTCGGCGAGCAGGCCGGTCAGCCACGGCGCGATCATCGCGCCGAGGTTGATGCCCATGTAGAACAGGGTGAAGCCCGAGTCGCGGCGTTCGTCCCCGGTCGAATACAGCTTGCCGACCATGGTCGAGATGTTCGGCTTGAACAGGCCGTTGCCGACGATGATCGTGGCCAGGCCCAGGTCGAAGATCCGCTCGTTGGGCAGCATGACCATGAACAGGCCGGTCGCCATGATCAGCGCGCCCAGCAGGATCGAGCGCTGGTAACCGATGACGCGGTCGGCGACATAGCCGCCGAACAGCGCCGCCGCGTAGACCAGCGCCAGGTAGGCGCCGTACAGCCGGCTCGCCGGCGCCTCGCCGACGCTGTCGCCGCCGTAGAACTGGGCCACGATGTACAGGGCCAGCGCCCAGCGCATGCCGTAGAAGGCGAAGCGCTCCCAGAATTCGGTCATGAACAGCATCCACAGCGGCCGCGGATGGCCGAGGACCTGGGCGAATTCGGGGGGTGCGGGCGGCGGCGGCGTGGCCGCGACCTTGGGCTCGACGACGTCGGCGCTCATGGAAATCCTTGCAAATACTGGATGGAATGGGGGGCGTCGCTCCCCCGAGTGGGCCGAGAATCACCGACGACGGCGCCGGGCGTCAATGCGCGGGGACCGGTCGAGCCCCCGGTTTGCCGGCACTTTCCCCTTTGCCGGCGGCAACTTGCGCCTGCAACCAGTACACGTCGGCGGGGCTGCTTGCGGCCCCTCGGCGATGCCTTCGCCGCGGTCGCCCTGCCCTCAGCGCGGGCCGATGCTGGTGCGGACCTCGAACAGCTCGGGGAAGAAGGTCAGCTCCAGCGCCGCCTTGAGGAAGTCCACCCCGCTCGAACCACCGGTGCCGCGCTTGAAGCCGATGATCCGCATCACCGTGCGCATGTGCCGGAACCGCCACAGCTGGAACTGGGTTTCCAGGTCGACCAGGTCCTCGCACAGCGAGTACTCGCGCCAGTAGCGGTCGGTGTCCTCGTAGATCCGCTCGAACACCGGCAGCAGTGCCGCGTCGGACACGTGCGCGGCCGACCAGTCACGGTCGCCGTCCAGGTAGGCCGCCGGGATCGCATGGCCGAAGCGGGCCAGGTAGCGCAGGAATTCCTCGTACAGGCTCGGCAGCGCCAGTTCGCCGCGCAGCACCGCCTGCCCGTCCGGATCATGGGCAAACACCCGGACCATGCCGGCGTTCTTGTTGCCCAGCAGGAACTCCACCGCCCGGTACTGCAGCGACTGGAAGCCCGACGACGGCCCGAGCAGGTGGCGGAAGCCCATGTACTCGGACGGGGTCAGCGTCTCCAGCACCGACCACTGCTCGGTCAGCTGGCGCAGCACCTGCTTGCTGCGCGCCAGCACCTTGCGGCACTGCCAGACCTGGTCGTCCTTCAGGAAACCGCGCGCGGCCTGCAGCTCGTGCATCAGCAGCTTCAGCCACAGCTCCGACACCTGGTGCTGGACGATGAACAGCATCTCGTCGTGGTGCGGCGGGTCCGACAGCGGCTGCTGCGCCGACAGCAGGCGTTCCAGGTGCAGGTAGCCTGCGTAGGTCATCCGGCCCTGCAGGTCGGTGTGGATGCCCGGTTCGAGCGGACGCTGGTTCTTGTCGAGGGTCATCGGCAGTAGAGTGCGCGCGGGGCGGCAAGGGTAACGCAGTGCGCCGCCGCCGGTTCTGGCCACCGCTGTCATCGCGAAGGCCTTGCTGAACGAGCCTGTGCAAGTGCGTGGAATACAAGCGTTGTTGCGCTGCACGGCGGGTTTCACCCGGCAATTCCGTACCATGTGTAACTTTCCAGTACGCACCCGAACCATGGGCTGACGCACGCATGAGCCACGTTGCACGCTTCGAAATCGATTACCTGCAGTACCTCGGCGCGGACGGCCAGCCGGTCCGCGAGTTCCCCGCCGCGCTGCGCGATCCGGCCACGCTGCTGCCGCTGTTCAAGCAGATGCTGTACGTGCGCGCCTTCGACACCAAGGCGATCGCGCTGCAGCGCACCGGCAAGCTCGGTACCTACGCGCCCTGCCTGGGCCACGAGGCCACCCACGTCGGCATCGGCGCGGCGATGGCCGAGGGCGACGTCTACGCCCCCAGCTACCGCGAGTACGGCGTGCTGTTCATGCGCGGCGTGCGGCCCCGCGAAGTGCTGCTGTACTGGGGCGGCGACGAACGCGGCAACGACTTCCAGGAAGGCGGCGCACGCCACGACTTCCCGTTCTGCGTGCCGATCTCGACCCAGTGCCTGCACGCGGCCGGCGCGGCGCTGGCGTTCAAGCTGCGTGGCGAACCGCACCTGGCCGTGGCCACCTGCGGCGACGGCGGCACGTCCAAGACCGACTTCTACGCCGCGCTCAATTCCGCCGGCGCCTACGAACTGCCGCTGATCCTGGGCGTGGTCAACAACGGCTGGGCGATCTCGGTGCCGCGCTCGGCGCAGACCGGCGCGCAGACCCTGGCGCAGAAGGGCCTTGCCGGCGGCCTGTTCTGCCTGCAGGTCGACGGCAACGACCTGGTCGCCGTACTCGAGGCGATGCGCATCGCCAGCGAGCGCGCACGCAGCGGCCAGGGCGGCAGCGTGATCGAGTTCATGACCTATCGCCTGTCCGACCACACTACCGCCGACGACGCGCGCCGCTACCGTGACGACGCCGAGGTCAAGGCGGCGTGGGAACGCGAGCCGATGACCCGCCTGCGCACCTGGCTGACCGCGCAGGGCGTATGGAGCGAGGCCGAGGAAGCGGCGTGGAAGGAAGAGTGCGAGCGCCTGGTCAACATCGAGGTCGATGCCTACCTGGCCACGCCGGTGCAGCCGGTGGAGGCGATGTTCGACTACCTGTACGCCGATCCGCCACCGGAACTGCTGGCCCAGCGCGCGGCCGTCATCGCCATGGAGCAGCGCCATGGATGACACCGCCCTGGACAACGGCCGTATCCCGTCCCGCGACACCCAGAATGCGGCCAACGGCGATGCCAACGCATCGAACGACGCCATCCGCGGAGGACAGCCGATGACCGCGACCCCGACCGCGCAGCCCGCCACCCAGGCGATCACCCTGATCGAGGCGATCACCCAGGCCCTGGCCTGGGAACTCGAGCACGACCCGTCGGTGCTGGTGCTCGGCGAGGACGTGGGCGTGAACGGCGGCGTGTTCCGCGCCACCGCCGGCCTGCAGCAGAAATTCGGCGCACAGCGCGTGCTCGACACGCCGCTGGACGAGACCACCATCGCCGGCCTGTCGGTCGGCCTGGCCGCGCAGGGCATGAAGCCGGTGGCCGAAGCGCAGTTCGACGGCTTCGTCTACCCGATGGTCGACCACCTGGTCTGCCATGCCGCGCGCCTGCGCAACCGCACCCGTGGCCGCCTGCACTGCCCGATGGTGCTGCGCGTGCCGTGGGGCGGCGGCATCCGTGCGCCGGAGCACCACAGCGAGGCCAACGAGGCGATCTTCACCAACGTGCCCGGCCTGCGCGTGGTCATGCCGTCCTCGCCGCAGCGCGCCTACGGCCTGCTGCTGGCCGCGATCCGCGACCAGGATCCGGTGATCTACATGGAGCCCAAGCGGATCTACCGCCAGTACAAGGAAGTGGTCGCCAACGACGGCGAAGCGCTGCCGCTGGACGTGTGCTTCGTCCTGCGCGACGGCACCGACGTGACCCTGGTGGCCTGGGGCGCGCAGGTGAAGGAGGCGCTGGAGGCAGCCGACGCGCTGGCGAAGGAAGGCATCAGCGCCGAGGTCATCGACGTGGCCACGCTGCGTCCGCTGGACTTCGACACCATCGCCGAATCGGTGTCGCGCACCGGCCGCTGCGTGATCGTGCAGGAAGCGCCACGCACTGCCGGCTTCGGCGCGGAGATCGCCGCGCGCCTGGCCGAGCAGTCGATGTACGACCTGCTCGCGCCGGTGGAGCGCGTCACCGGCTACGACACGCACATCCCGCTGTTCCGGCTGGAGATGAAATACCTGCCGAGCGTGGAGCGCATTGTCGCCGCGGCGCGCCGCGCCGTCGCCCACGGCTGACGCACGCCAGGCCGCGCATCCGGCGCGGCACGGCTTCACATCCTGGCGCGGCGCCCGCCGCCGCGCCCGCACCGACCTGCCAGGGACACCCGCATGAGCGAGAGCAAGACCTTCCACCTTCCCGACCTCGGCGAAGGCCTGCCCGACGCGACCATCGTCGAGTGGTTCGTGAAGGAAGGCGACACCATCCGCCTGGACGAACCGCTGGTCTCGATGGAGACCGCCAAGGCGGTGGTCGAGGTGCCCTCGCCCGTGTCGGGCAAGGTGCTGAAGCTGGCCGGTGGCGCCGGCGACGTGGTCGTCACCGGCGCGATGCTGGCGGTGTTCGAGCCCGACCCCTCGTTGCCTCAGCGCGCCGAAGGCCAGGACACCGGCCACCACCATGGCGGCGGCCATGCAGCGCCGGCCACGGTCGTCGCCAGCGATGACGGCGGCGAAGTGCCGGTGCGGCCGGCGCCATCCGAAGCGCGGGGCGGCGCCGATGCCGGCACCGTGGTCGGCGCGATGCAGACGTCCGATGCGGTGCACAGCGAACAGGCGATTTCCGTCGGCGGGGTGAAGGCCATGCCGGCGGTGCGCGCGCTGGCGAAGAAGCTGGGCGTGGACCTGTCGCGCGTGCGCGCCAGCGGCGCCGACGGCACGGTCAGCCTGGCCGACGTGAAGCAGGCCGCCGCCGACGGCAGCGCCGCAGCGGGCGCGACACCGCGCGCGCCCGCCCCGACTGCACCGACTGCACCGACACCGGCCGCCGCGCAAACCATTCCGCAGCGCACGCCGGTTTCGGCCAGCGGCCGGCCGATGCGCACCCGCCCGCCGGGCGCGGATACGGCCACGGCCAGCGGCCAGCCCGAACAGCTCAAGGGCGTGCGCAACCGCACCCGT
>JAGHZW010000175.1:0-1262 GCA_017745195.1 Pseudoxanthomonas sp.
GGGTGCTCATCTTCATCTGCCGGCGCAGGGCGGTGGCGGCGAGGTCGCAAAGCCGTTCAACGCTGGCCAGGCCGAGGTTGAAGCCGTGCGCGGTCACCGGATGCATGCCGACCGCGGCGTCGCCGGCCAGGGCCAGGCGCGGGCCGGTGAAGCGTCGCGCCCAGGTCGCTACCAGCGGATAGACGTGGCGAGTGCCGGCCAGCTCCATGCGACCGAGGCGACCGCCGTAGCGGCGCTCGAGTTCGGCGGCGAACGCGGTCTCGTCCAGCGCGGCCAGCACGCGCGCCTGTTCGCCGGGCAGGGTCACCACTGCACCGGCCAGATGCTCGTCCAGCGGCAGCAGGGCCAGGGTCTGGCCGAGGCCGAACCATTCCCAGGCGGCGTGTTCGTGCGGCAGTTCGTGGCGCACGCGGCACACCAGCATGCTCTTGCCGAAATCGTGCAGGTCGGCGTCGATGCCCAGCGCACGCCGCGTCTCGGAGAAGCGGCTGTCGGCGGCGACCAGCAGGTGGGCTTCGATCTTCGGGCCGTCGCGCAGCTGCAACCAGGCCGAGTCGACATCCGCGTGCACCGCCTCGATGGTGGCCGCGGCATACAGGTCGATGCCGGGCGTTTCCTGCATCGCGCGCCAGGCGGCGCGACGGATCAGGTGGTTGGCGACCAGGCTGCCGAGGCGGTCGCCGCCATCGGCCGCGACACGCAGTTCGTGGGGCAGGTCGCGATCCATTACCCGGGCGGTGCGCAGTGGAAAGACCTCGGCGGCGGGAATGTGCGGCCACACGCCCAGCTCGCGCAGCAGCCGGATCGAGGCGTGGGTCAGAGCGATCTCGCGTCCGTCGAAGGCCGGTTCGGCCAGCGCCTCCTGTGGCTGCCGCTCGACCAGGGCAATCCGCAGCCCCTGCGCGGCCAGAGCCCGGGCCAGGCACAGCCCGACCGGGCCGGCACCGACGATGGCGATGTCATGCTGCATGTCCGTTCTCCACGGGAGTCCCGGCCAGTCTAGGCAGGCCGGCGCGCGGCGCCCTGATCGCAGTCAAGCCGGGCCGGATCGGGAAGGGTCGATGCCTGCAAAGCGGCCGGCTGAGACCGGCCCGGTGCCGGCTATACTGCTGGGTCCGAACCTGTTTGATGGATGCTTCAGCCCCGGTGGATCAATCACTTGGGCGATGTTTCTATCGAGCGACATCACACCGCTGGCGCCCCGCGCCGCGACAGCCCCGGAAATCGACCGCCGCATGCTCTGCGGCCTGCTCACGCCCACC